>JAKSJU010000046.1 GCA_024402095.1 Bacteroidales bacterium
TCGCTGGTGAAGACGTCTCCGGCTGTACGGATGCTGTCCTGCACGACAAGGCCTCCCAGGGAAATGACAGCGATTTCAGTTGTGCCGCCGCCTATGTCCACTACCATGTTCCCTTTTGGAGCTTCAATATCGAGACCGATACCCAAAGCCGATGCCATAGGTTCGAAAATCAGGAAAACGTCGCGTCCTCCAGCGTGCTCGGAAGAGTCACGTACGGCCCTTATCTCGACTTCAGTACTTCCTGACGGAATGCCGATGACGACTTTAAGGTTTGGTGTAAATAGGCTGTGATGCTTGCTGTTGACTTTTTTGATGAACCCACGGATCATCATTTCTGCGGCATTGAAATCGGCAATGACACCGTCCTTCAGAGGGCGGATGGTCTTGATGCCCGGATTTACCTTCTCATGCATCAGCTTAGCCTGCTGGCCGAGTGCGATGCACTTTCCGGTATTGTTATCAATAGCCACTATACTAGGCTCATCGAGGACAATCTGACCATTCTGGTAGATGATGGTATTGGCTGTCCCGAGATCGATAGCGAGCTCTTGATTCAAAAATGAAAATGCCATATCCTTTTTAAGTTTTAGTTACTATTGGTGCTAAACACGCAAATTTAATCAAAAAACTTTATTTTTGCGAAAGAATAGCGGATATGGAGCGAAAAATTTACATAATAGTGGTGGCTGGAGGCAGCGGCTCCAGAATGGGGTCGGATGTTCCCAAGCAGTTCCTTGAACTGGATGGGGTCCCTGTCCTGCAACGGACTATCGTGAAATTCATGAAGGCCCTGCCCGAAGCCAGAATTATTACTGTCCTGCCACAGAGCAGCATCCCGTTATGGAAGGAACTGTGCGTGAA
This sequence comes from Bacteroidales bacterium, assembly GCA_024402095.1. GTDB lineage: Bacteria > Bacteroidota > Bacteroidia > Bacteroidales > UBA932 > Cryptobacteroides. The sequence goes on from JAKSJU010000046.1 coordinate 862, forward strand.
GCATGCGCTGGACTGTCCCCAGATCATCGTTCCCGGTGGGATAACAAGATTTCATTCCGTGCAGAATGCACTGAAAAAGGTACCTGACGGGGCAATAGTTTTCATTCATGACGGAGTCAGGCCGCTCGTCAGTGAGGCGTTGATTGTCAGGATGCTCGAAATGATGCAGACAGAGCGTGCTCTAGTGCCTGTCGTTCCTGTCGTGGACACTCTTACCTATGAGGACGGGACTATGGTGGACCGCCAGAAAATCAAGGCGGTGCAGACGCCCCAGGTTTTCTTTTCCGAAGACGTAAAAGAAGCTTATTCCCAGGCGTATGACACATCATTCACCGATGATGCATCTGTGGTGAGAAAGAAGGCTGTACCGGTCACACTTGTACCGGGAGAAAGATTCAACATCAAGATAACCACGCCGGAGGATCTTGTTCTGGCGCGCGCAATTCTCTCTGAAGTTTAGTTTCTATCTAGACTTTTTGTTCTCGTTGATCCAGACCTGACGTTCGAAAGGTTCGTCAAGCGAAATCATGGTGTCTGTGCCCAGGACATAAGGAATCCTGGTGATAGTGTTCAGAACGACCTCCATAAGATGCTCGTTGTCCTTACAGTACACCTTGACAAGAATACCTGCCTTCCCTGTGACGAAATGGCATTCGACCACTTCAGGGATATGCTTGAGGGCGGTGACGACCTCAAAATACTTGTTGTTCTCAGCGAGGAAGACACTGACGAAGGCACAAACGTTGAGGCCCAGAGCAGATGGCTTTACAATAAGCCTTGAACCGGAAATGACTCCGTAATCCTCGAGTTTCTTTACTCTCTGGTGGACGGCGGCACCGGAGATTCCGCAGTCTCTGGCTATTTCAAGAAACGGAATGCGGGCGTTGTTGACCATCATTGACAAGATCTTGCGGTCTACTTCGTCGATGTGAAATGATGACATAACTTATTACCTTTTGGTGTATCTTCTATGTTTGTGTGCAACCGGACCCTGGGCGATTATCTCATTACATTCAGCCTCAGTGAGTTCCCCGGCGCTCTTCCCTGCAGGTATCTTGTAATTCGCTCCGGCATGCTTGATGTAGGGGCCGTATCTGCCGTTGATTATCGAGATATCGGATGCCTGGAATTCCTTGATGATTTCATTGCCGGCAGGTTTTCCCGCATCCTTGACAATGAGTCCGATGCATTCTTCCAATGTAACGCTGACAGGGTCGACGCCTTTCGGAAGAGAAATGTTCTTGTCACCGTATTTGAGATATGGCCCGAATTTTCCTTTTGTGGCGGTTATGCCGACACCTTCATATTCACCGACAACTCGCGGAAGTTTGAAAAGTGCCAGTGCCTCTTCAAGCGTTATGCTTTCTATAAGTTGTCCTTTCCCAAGGCTCGCACATATCTTTGAATCGCCTTCCCCCTTCTGGACAAAAGGCCCGTATTGGCCGAACTTGGCGATAATGACCTCTCCGTCTGAAGGATCACAGCCGAGTTTTCTCTCGATGTGGTTGAACTGTTTGTCCGCCGTGGATATGTCAACCTTTTTGTGGAAAGGTTCGTAGAATTCTCCTATGACCTTGGTCCACTGGGCGTCGCCTTCAGCGATATGGTCGAATTCTTTCTCGACGTTCGCAGTGAAGTCATAGTCCATTATGCCCGGGAAATTGGCGGTGAGGTAGTCGGAAACAATCACTCCTATATCCCGAGGCAGAAGTTTGCCCTTTTCGGCACCGAGAGTCTCGCTCTTTGTGCTTTCTGATATTTTGCCGCCCTTGAGAGAGAGATTCGTAACCTGAACCTTGATGCCTTCCTTGTCACCTTTGATCACGTATCCTCTTCCGGTAGTGAGAGTGCTGATTGTCGGGGCGTATGTAGATGGTCTTCCTATGCCGAGTTCCTCCAGCTTCTTGACGAGAGTGGCTTCGGAATATCTGTAAGGTGCCTGGGTATATTTGCAGGAAGCCTCGAATTTATCCCCCTTGACAGCCGTCCCGCAGCTGATCTCAGGCAGGATAACGTTTTCATCTTCACTGTCCTGGTCGTCAACGCCCTCAATGTAAAGTTTCAGGAATCCGTCAAACAGCACCTGAGAGGCCTGGACAGTATAGTACTCAGGTCTGCGGTCTGAATTGACCTTGATGGAAGTGTTCATAACCCTTGCTTCCTCCATCTGGGATGCGACTGTCCTTTTCCAGATAAGGGAGTACAATTTCTTCTCCTGTTCGCTTCCTTCTATTCCGGTATTGGCAATAAAGGTAGGTCTGATGGCTTCGTGCGCTTCCTGTGCTCCCTTGGAATTGGTCTTGAACTGACGCGGGTGGGAATATTCGGCTCCGAAATTTTCAGTGATGAACTGCTTGGCGGTACCCAATGCCAGAGAAGAAAGGTTGACGGAGTCCGTACGCATATAGGTTATGAGTCCTTTTTCATACAGGCCCTGGGCTACACGCATAGTGACGCTGACAGGGAAATGCAGTTTTCTTGCCGCTTCCTGCTGCAGGGTTGAAGTGGTGAAAGGAGGGGCAGGGAATCTTGTGCCTTCCTTTTTCTCCACCGAATCCACGGAATAGTTGGCTCCTATGCTGTCTTCCAGGAATTTGCGGGCTTCATCGATACCGGTGAACCTGGTGCTCAGGGTGCCTTTTGCCTTGGTGCCCGCGATATCGAAGAATCCGTCCACTCTGTAAAAAGCTTCGGGCTTGAAGGCGAGAATCTCCCGTTCTTTATCAACTATCAGTCGGAGAGCGACGGATTGAACCCTGCCGGCGGAAAGGCCGCGCTGGATTTTCTTCCACAGTACTGGAGACAGTTCAAATCCCACCAGTCTGTCCAGTACCCTTCTTGCCTGCTGGGCATTGACCAGGTTCATATCCAGACTGCGCGGATTTTTCACCGCATCGAGGATGGCGTCTTTTGTTATTTCGTGGAAAACAATTCTTCTGGCCTTGGACGGGTCCAGTTTCAGGGTTTCCATAAGGTGCCAGGAAATGGCTTCTCCCTCACGGTCTTCATCGGACGCCAGCCATACGGTCTGCGCTTTTGAAGAGGCTTTTCTGAGGTCTTCAACGACCTTTTTCTTTTCAGACGGTATTACATATTCAGGAATGAATCCACCGTCGATATCTACACTTAATTTCTTCTCCTGAAGGTCGCGGATATGGCCGAAACAAGGCTTGACCACATATCCGTCACCGAGAAATTTCTGAATAGTCTTCGCCTTTGCGGGAGACTCAACAATGACCAGGTTACCCTCCATTTCTTCAACAGTCTATAACAAACATTCTGCAAAGAAACATACAAACTCGGCATTTTTCCAAATATAATCGTTAATTTTGTAGTTCATTTAAGCCTTTCTTATTATGAATAAGAAAAAAATAATCAAGTGGTTCTGGATAATTGTGCTTGCTCCTTTCGTGATTATCGGAGTGATGCTCGCGCTTGTCGCCGCATTTGCCAGGATACCTTCTTTTGAGGAACTTGAGAACCCTGACAACAAACTCGCCACACAGGTGATAGCTGAAGGGGGAGAGGTCCTTGCCACTTTCCATATCGAGAACCGCACATACGTCAGTTATGAAGAGCTTTCGCCATATCTTGTACACGCTGCAGTAGCGACTGAGGATTCGAGATTCTACAAGCATTCAGGAATAGACATCATAGGATTGGCGAGAGTGGCCGTCAAGACCATTCTCATGAACGACTCCAGCCAGGGAGGCGGAAGCACCATCACCCAGCAGCTTGCAAAGACCCTTTATCCAAGGGCTGACATGAGCAGCAAGATTCCGGGTTGGTCCAAGGTTGTGATGGTATGGACAAAGCTCAAGGAATGGATAACGGCTGTAAAGCTTGAGAGGAACTATACCAAAGAGGAGATAATGGACATGTATCTCAATTCGGTGTTCTTCGGCAGCGGAGCATACGGAGTCAAGTCGGCGGCGGAGACTTTCTTCTCCAAGGAGCCGAAGGACCTTTCGATAGAGGAGGCTGCCACTTTGATAGGAATGGTGAACAAGCCTACCAGGTACAATCCTGCCATCAATCCCGACCAGTCCATAGTCAGGAGAAATTTCGTGCTGGGCAGAATGACCCAGACCGATCTTCCGAAGTCAACAGGGATAAGTGCAGAATACCGGCAACTGAGCAAGCATGATTGTGATTCTATAAAACTTCTTCCTATTGACCTGACTTATCATCTTCAAGACCACAACACCGGACTGGCGCCTTATTTCAGGGACATGATAAGAAGGGAGATGAATGCCCGGAAGCCGGAAAGGAAAAATTACCAATATCCTGAAGAATATGCCGTAGACTCTCTCAGATGGGTCAATGACGATTTCTACGGATGGCTGAACAAGAATAAAAAGGCTGACGGCAGTGACTACAATCTTGATCTGGACGGATTGAGGATATACACCACCATCAATTACAAGATGCAGAAATATGCCGAAGAGGCAGTGGCGGAGCATCTTGGCGGAGAATTGCAGAAGCAGCTTTCTTCCGAGCTCAAGTGGAAACGCAACAGACCGTTCTCCAATGACGTGGATCCTGAGATTGTCAAGACGCTGATGAATCAGGCGAGAAGGTGGAGTGACCGTTACAGAGGAGGAAAGGCTGCGGGGTTGAGCGATTCGGAGATCCTTGCCCAGTTCAGCCAGCCTCAGGAGATGAGGGTTTTTGCCTGGAATCAGAAAGGCTATATCGATACAACGATGACCCCAGATGATTCGATCAAATATTACAAATCATTCCTCAGGGCCAGTTTCGTAGCTATGGAGCCGTCCACGGGCCATGTCAAGGCCTATATCGGAGGACCAAACTACAGATATTTCAAGTATGATAACGCCCGCCAGGGAAGACGTCAGGTGGGTTCTACGATCAAACCGTTCCTGTACACTCTGGCCATGCAGGAAGGCATGTCCCCTTGTGATAAAGTGGTCAATATGCCTCAGACTTTCATTACGGGCAACGCAGATGAGACATGGACGCCGAGGAGTACGGACAAGGACGAATGGATAGGCAAGACTGTTACTCTCAAGTGGGGACTTACTCATAGCTCGAACAATATCTCTGCGTACCTGATGAAGCAGTTCGGACCTCAGGCTATGGCTCAGATGATGCATAAGATGGGTATCAGCAATCATATTGATGAAGTCTATTCTCTTTGCGTGGGACCAGTTGACCTGAATCCTTTCGAGATGGTCGCTGCATACAATACATTCCCTTCAAGAGGTGTATATGTAACTCCTCTGTTCGTTACGCGGATAGAGGACAGCCAGGGGAATGTGCTCTCCGAGTTCACCAACCAGAAGACGGAGGCCATCGGTGAGAATACGGCTTATCTCATGGTCAACCTTATGGAAGGAGTAGTCCGTCAGGGAACCGGATCAAGGCTTCGTTCGAGATACGGATTGTTGGGTGAAATAGCGGGAAAGACCGGTACGACCAATGACAACTCCGACGGATGGTTCATAGGATATACACCTTGCATTACGGCAGGTATCTGGGTCGGTTGTGAAGACAGACAGGTTCATTTCGAATCACTCGCTCTCGGAGGAGGTTCCAACATGGCACTTCCTATCTGGGGTATCTGGATGAAAAAATGTCTTGCTGACGGCACACTCGGACTTAGCGAAAATGATCGGTTCCTTGCTCCGGCGGGGGCATCATTCAACCTTTCCTGCACAGGTGGTGACATTGAGACTCAAACGGTTGCTGTCGACGAAATACAGGCCGGAGTAGAAGAGGAAGTCGATTATTTCAACTGATGATTTTCGAATATCAAAATAGGAAAGTCTTTTACGAAGACCGTGGAAAGGGGGATGTGGTAATCTTTCTCCACGGCTGGGGTTGTGACCATAAGATATTCGATTCGATTACAACTCCTCTCAGCCTGACGCACCGGGTTATTGCCATTGATTTCCCCGGTTTCGGGGAGTCCGAAGAACCCGATTCTGTCTGGGGTGTTGAGGATTACACCCGTTGTTTCGAGGCTTTCTGCCGGAATCTGGGCATCACCGGACCTAATCTCGTGGGTCATTCATTCGGCGGCAGAGTATCGATTCTTTTTGCTTCCCGCAATGAAACGGGCCGTATCGTTCTGGCGGATGCCGCAGGAGTAAAACCACGCCGTTCCCTGAAATATTACGCCAAGGTTTATTCCTATAAGCTAGCCAAGTGGTTTATACTCAATGTCCTTCACGACGAAAACAGGATGGAGGTCTACCGTGCCAAGTCAGGATCTTCGGATTACAGGAATGCATCTCCTCGCATGAAGGCTATCCTGTCAAAGGTTGTAAATGAGGATCTGAAGGCGGAAATGCCTAAGATTAAAGCGCCTACTGTCCTTTTCTGGGGCACGGAGGACAAGGCGACTCCTATGAGGGATGCAAGGATAATGGACAGCCTGATACCTGATACGGGACTGATCACGGTACCGGGTGCAGGACATTTCGCCTTCCTTGAGAACAGGGGCATGTTCCTGTCGGTACTGCAGAATTTCTTCAAGTGATTGTTATGTCTGACGTTTTATACATAATTGTTGTAGTCTGCCTTCTGGCAATATGGGTGCCCGCACTGCTGTTTTCAATGCAGATGTTCCAGCAGAACTCGTATAAGGTCGACAGATTCCTGAGATGGTCGCACGGGAAGGTTTTCCGCAAGTTCTGGAAGCGGGGGACAAAAGTCAAATTTGTGATGACCCCGAGAATGTGGCGTCTGTTTTTCACGGCAACCTTGATTTTTGCAGTTCTTTGCATATTCAGACTTTATATCCCGGCCGCCCTGGCCCTGATATTTACGGATTACACGATGATTCTGGCGAATGCGCTGAATGTCCCGATCAACAAGGCGGTCAGCAACTGGTACGTCAAGGATGCAAAGAGGATACTCGCTGCCCATAAGGACCTGGTAATCATAGGAGTAACCGGCAGTTACGGAAAGACAAGCACAAAGAACTATCTCTACAGGATGCTTTCGGAAAAGTACAACACCCTGATTACTCCGGGCAACTTCAACACTACGATGGGTGTTGTGCGCACTATAAGGGAATATCTGAAGCCTTATCATCAGGTGTTTATCGTCGAGATGGGCGCAAAACAGGTAGGTGACATCAAGGAAATATGCGACCTGGTCCATCCTGTCATAGGTGTTGTGACCTCTGTCGGCCAGATGCACCTCGAGACTTTCAAGACGGTGGAGAACATCCGGAAAACCAAATTCGAACTCATCCGCTCGCTGCCTTCCGACGGACTCGGGGTCATAAATATGGATTCCGAAGGAATTGCGTCATACGGGGACATTCCTGACAATTGCAGGATAGTCAGGTATGGAATCAAGTCCGAGGCAGTGGATTATAAAGCCGAAAATATCAGCTGCAGTGCATCGGGCACGGACTTCGATGTAAATGGAACCCATATCCATACTTCTCTGGTGGGGGACTGCAATATACTTAACATCCTGGCGGCAGTTGCAGTTGCGGACAGGCTGGAAGTTAGCGCGGACAAGCAGAGAATCGCTGCTTCAAAACTACAGCAGGTCGAGCATAGGTTGTCCGTTTCTCTCAAGGGAGGGATGACGATTCTCGACGATGCATACAATTCCAATCCGGAGGGGGCCAGAATGGCTCTGGATGTTCTTGGGAGACTTTCACTGCCAGATGGAGCCAGAAGAATAGTCGTCACTCCCGGCTTTGTGGAGCTTGGTGCCCGTCAGGAGTCTGAAGACAGGCTCCTCGGTGAAGAGATTGCCGGAGTTGCGGACATTCTGATAATTGTGAACAGATATAACAGGGATGCATTATTCTCCGGTGCCCGCAGTGCGGGAATGCCTGAGGACAGGATAATCTGTGCAGACACTCTTGCCGGTGCGGTTCAGCATCTGTCCGGTCTCACGAAACCCGGTGATGCCATCCTTTATGAAAACGATTTGCCTGATACATTCAAATAACAGATATGAAAATTACAGTCGGAGTTCTTTTTGGCGGACG
>JAKSJU010000047.1 GCA_024402095.1 Bacteroidales bacterium
AGACTCGGCATCCCGGCATACAACTGGTGGGGCGAGGCCTGCCACGGACTTATGGGCGTGAGCGACGTGACCGTGTTCCCTCAGTGTATCGGTCTTGCCGCCACTTTCGACGACGACGCACAGCTCACCACTTACACGATGGTTTCCGACGAGGCCCGCGGAAGATACAATTCACTTCCTCGCACCGGTGATATCGGACCTTACGTGTCAGCTATCCCTAACCTTTCTTTCTGGTGCCCTAACGTGAACATTTTCCGTGACCCGCGCTGGGGACGCGGACAGGAGACCTACGGCGAGGACCCTTACCTTACTTCAAGGATGGGTGTGAACGTCGTTCTCGGAATGCAGGGCACCGACAAGGACTATTTCAAGACTCACGCATGCGCAAAGCACTATGCAGTACACAGCGGTCCCGAGCCGCTCCGCCACCAGTTCAATGCCGTGGTTTCAGGCCGTGACCTCTGGGAGACATATCTTCCTGCTTTCAAGGCTCTCGTAGTCGAGGCCAACGTTCAGGAAGTGATGTGTGCATACAGCGCATACGAGGGAGAGCCTTGCTGTGCAAGCGACAAACTCCTCGTGGATATCCTCCGCAACAGATGGGGCTATGACGGAATCATTCTTTCCGACTGTGACGCAATCGACGATTTCTATGTTCCAGGACGTCACAACACACACGCAGACGCTGCTTCCGCAAGTGCTGACGCTGTCCTTCACGGAACAGACCTCGAGTGCGGTAAGAGCTACCGTGCCCTCGTGCAGAGCGTAGAGAAGGGACTTATCAAGGAAAGCGACCTTGACGAGGCTCTCCGCCATATCCTTACCGGACGTTTCACCCTCGGTCTTCTCGATCCTGACGAACTCAGTCCGTATGCTAACATCCCTGGCGACGTAGTTGACTGCCAGGCTCATAGAGACCATGCACTCAAGGTGGCTCAGGAAAGTATCGTGATGCTCAAGAACGAGGGCGGCGTGCTTCCTCTTTCCAAGGACGTGAAGAAGATTGCTGTCGTAGGTCCTAACATCGATGACCTCGAGGTCATGAGAGGAAACTACAGCGGTACCCCTACACATTATGTTTCCATCCTCAAGGGTATCCAGGACAAACTCCCGAACGCTGAAATCTATTTCGAGAAAGGCAGCGACATCGAGAGTGATTATATTCAGTTCCCTAAGACTCAGCTTGTTACAGCTGACGGTGAGCCTGGATTCAAGGCCGTTTATTATGGCAATACAACATTCTCAGGCACTCCTATCGCAATCAAGCACGTGGAGAAGATTGATTTCCAGACAGAGGGCGGTTACGGCTTCGGCGACGGTATCCCTACATCTGATTTCAGTGCAAAATATACTGGAACCTTCGTTCCTGATTTCACCGGCAACCTCTGCTTCGAGGTAAGGTCCAACAGTTGCGAAATCCTTGTCAACGGCAAGCTCCTCGGCAAGTCTGATTTCAGCAGCTTCTTCCGCAGAGGCCCTCAGAGCGTCATTTCCATCGACGTTGAGGAAGGCAAACCTTACAATGTTGAGTTCCGTTTCGTTGCAAGCGGATTCGGCGGAAGGTCTATGGTCACTGCAAACCTTATCCAGCGCAAACTTGCCGAGTTCGACGAACTCAAGGCAAAGCTTGCTGACGCTGACGCTATCATCTTCGCAGGCGGTATCACTCCTACACAGGAGGGTGAGGGACACGAGAGATCCTCTATTGAACTCCCTGCAGTACAGCAGCGCTTCCTCAAGGCTATGAAGGAGACCGGCAAGCCTGTCATCTTCGTAAGCTGCTCCGGAAGCTGCATCGGTCTCGAGCAGGCTGACCCTTATTATGACGCTCTGCTCCAGGCTTGGTATTCAGGCCAGGAAGGCGGCACAGCCATCGCTGACGTCATCTTCGGTGACGTTAACCCTTCAGGCAAGCTCCCTGTTACATTCTACAAGTCAACGGCACAGCTTCCAGATTTTATGGATTACAGTATGGACAACCGTACTTACAGATATTTCACAGGCGAGCCGATGTATGCATTCGGATACGGCCTCAGCTATTCTGATTTCAGCTTCGGCCAGGCCAAGCTTTCAAAGTCAAGGATCAAGGCCGGCAAGAGTGTGGATATCACAGTCCCTGTAACCAACAACAGCTCAGTTGCAGGAGACGAGATTGTCGAGGTATATGTCAAGAGTCTTGACAATCCTGACGCTCCTATCAAGGCCCTCAAGGCTTACAAGAGAGTCAACGTCGCTCCGGGCAAGACCGTCAAGGTTAAGCTTACACTTGTCCCTGACTCATTCGCATACTATAGCGAAGAGGCCGATGACCTTGCAGTATTCGCAGGCAAGTATCAGATTCTTTACGGTGATTCTTCACGCGACGAGGATCTTCAGGCAATTGATTTTGAGGTGATTTAATCATATATAACATATAATGAAAATCAGATTTACTTTATTGACAGCGGCTGTGCTTCTTGCATCTGCCTCTGTTTCGAATGCCCAGAGCCTCAAGCTCAATGACCTTGAGTATTTTGAGGCTACCGGTACCAACGTGCTGGTGTACAGCAATATCTACAACGGAGGTTTCTGTGATGAGAAACTTGCCGGAATCGAGATTATCCAGAGGGGCGAGAGAATCAGCACTGGCGGTGGTGTGAGACTTATGAACACACCTGAGCAGTGGGATATCTATGGAGAGATGACAGACAGGACCGTCAACAGGGAAGAGAACTATATCGAGGTCACTCTCGACTACAAGCAGTTCTTCGAGTTCGTTTCAAAGGTCCGCGTCACACCGAAGGACAAGGGCTGCCTCATCCAGGTGTTCCTCGATGAGCCTGTCCCTGAGAACCTTGCAGGCAAGGCAGGATTCAATCTTGAATTCTTCCCGGCTTCATATTTCGGAAAGACATATCTTGTTGACGGAGCCGGAAGGATACTTCCTAAATACCCTCAGCACAATACCGAGATTCATCCGATCGCTGAGAAGATTCCTCAGTTCTTCGGCGAGTCTACGTTTGATGACAGGGGACGCGGTGAGTTCCTCGTAGCCCAGCCGATGTCTACCGGCCACCAGATCGTGCTTGCTCCGGAAGATGAGAACCTTCGCGTCGCCATCACTTCTGACGAGCCTGTAAGCATCTATGACGGTCGTCATCTTGCTCAGAACGGTACTTTCGTGGTACGTTCCATCTTCCCTGCCGGAAAGAGCGGCAAGGTGCTCGAGTGGTATGTTGAGCCTAGTTCGGATCCTCAGTGGATACGCAAGCCGAATATCGGATTTTCACAGGTGGGATACACTCCTGCCCAGAAGAAGGTCGCTGTTGTCGAGCTCGACAAGAACGATGAACTTGCAGCTACCGCGAAAATTCTCCGCGTCAATGCCGACGGTACCAAGAGCGTTGTGCTCGAGCCTGCAGTTGAGGAGTGGGGCGTGTTCTACAACCGTTACAACTACGCCAGAATCGATTTCTCCGAACTTAAGGAGGACGGTCTGTACTGCATAGAGTACAAGGGAGTCGAGACTAACGCTTTCCCTATCGACAGGAATGTCTACAGTGACAAGTGGCATGCATCTATGGATGTTTCCCTCGTTGTCAATATGGATCATATGATGGTCAACGAGGCTTACCGTGTATGGCACGGTGCAGCCAATATGGATGACGCCCTTCAGGCACCTCTGAACGTCAGACTTCATGACGGATACACCCAGCTTGACGTCACCAATACCAAGTATCAGCCTCTGGAGCACATTCCGGGACTTGCATGCGGCGGATGGTATGACGCGGGTGACTTCGACATCCAGGCAAATTCAGTGGTAAATACGACTCTCGACCTCGCTTCTCTTTGGAGAATGTTCAGGCCTGAGAGAGATATGACCTTCATCGACGAGAATACCAAGTTCGCTGACATCCACCGTCCGGACGGAATTCCTGACGTTGTGCAGCAGATCATGCACGGTACCATCAACATCAACGCTCAGATCGAGAACATCGGTTTTGTGGCACAGGTTATCGGCCAGCCGAACATGCATCAGTATCACCATCTCGGAGATGCCCTTACTCTCACTGACGGATATATCTATGACCCTTCACTCGCTCCGTACGAGGTTAAGGACGGACGCTCCGGAACTTATGACGACCGTCTTGTGTTCACCAGCAGGTTCAGTGCTGCGGGCACGATGACTTCAATCGAGGCGCTTGCTGCCGCTTATCCTGCACTTAAGGAATACTTCCCTGAAGAGGCGGAGCGTTCACTCAAGAATGCCATCGCTATGTGGGACAAGTATTATGAGGCAGCGGATCCTGCAAACAACACCAACAGAAACGGTTGGAGAGGTTTCGGTGACGGACGCATCAGCGCAGCCATCGCCCTTTATGAAGCTACAGGAGACCAGAGGTTCAAGGATTTCTATATGCCTTTGATCCTCAAGCAGATCAATCCTAAGGGTGCCAGCGGTGTCGGCGGATACGGCGGCGGTACAGCACCGTACTTCAACCTCGCCAGCGTACTCAGAGTTTATGACCAGCTTGACAAGAAGGCGAAGAAGGCTGTCGATGCAGCCATCCCTTCTTACGTTGAGCAGCTCAAGAAGAACGGCAGCGAGAATCCTTACGGAGTCACCATCCAGGGCGCAGGTTGGGCAGGCAATACCCAGATTATGGGCTCAGCCTTCAACGGATATCTTATCTGGAAGCGTTTCCCTGATCAGATCGATCCTGAACTCGTACTCAGAGGACTCAACTATCTCTACGGATGCCATCCGTACAGCAACGTTTCCTTCATCCTCGGTGTAGGTGTGAATACCAAGAAAGTCGCTTATGGAAACACCCGCGCAGACTATACTACAATACCTGGCGGTATAGTCCCTGGTCTTCTCGTAAAGAATCCTGACTTCTTCGAGAACAAGGATGACTATCCTTTCCTTTGGGGTGAGAATGAGTGCTGCATCAACTCTGTAGCCAATTATGTAATGCTCAATCTTGCTTGTGATGAAATAGCCAAAGCCATCAACAAATAATGAGAAAGTCATCTGTTTTTTTAGCAATGTTTTTGTCCGTCACGGGGTTCGCTCAGAATCCCGTGATCCGGACTTCATATACCCCGGATCCGGCACCGTTCGTGTATGGGGACAAGCTGTATCTGGCGGTGGACCACGATGAGGATGACGCCACCTATTTCCTGATGAAGGACTGGCAGCTCTATTCTACCGAGGATATGGTCAACTGGACCTATCTGGGCACGCCGATATCCACTGAGACATTTGCGTGGGCGGAGCAGGGCGACAATGCCTGGGCGAGCCAGATCGTGGAGCATAACGGAAAGTGGTACTGGTATGTCTGCATCCTGGAAGCGGGAACACGTTCGAATACGATTGCAGTGGCAGTGGCCGATGATCCGCAGGGACCATGGAAAGATGCCATCGGAGGCCCTCTGGCCAAGGGATGGTCTTTCATCGACCCTACTGTGTTCATTGATGATGACGGCAGCGCATACCTGTTCTGGGGCAATAAGGGCTGCTGGTACGGGAAACTGAACGACGATATGATTTCCTTCGAGGACGGCTGGAAGGAAGTGCCGGGATTCCATGATCCGGCCTGCTTCGGACCTGAGTCCATGAAGATGGACTGGAGCATACGCAAGGAGGTCATGATGGTCGGCTATGAAGAAGGCCCTTGGGTGATGAAGCGCGAAGGGACATACTATATGAGTTACCCTTCCGGCGGTGTACCCGAGCACATGGCATATTCTACCGCTCCGTCGATAGACGGCCCTTGGACCTACAGGGGAAGGATTATGGATGAAGCCGAGAACAGTTTCACCATACACGGCGGCAATGTGAACTTCAAGGGTCACGACTATATGTTCTATCACAACGGCGCTCTTCCAAACGGCCACGGATTCCATCGTTCCGCCTGTGTGGAGGAATTTTCGTTTGCTCAGGACGGCAGTATCCCTTTCATTCCTTTCACGAAGGAGGGTCCGGATCCTGTCGGCACCGTGAATCCTTACGTGAGGGTTGAAGCTGAGACGATGTCTGACAGCTACGGCCTCAAGACAGACAGGCTTGCAGGCAAGCGTCACTATATCACTTCCGTGCACAATGGCGACTGGCTCAAGCTGCGCTGCGTGGATTTCGGAGATGTGGCTCCGGTTCTCGCAACCATCGAGATAGCCGGCTATCACTCTGAAGGAAGGGTGGAGATTTATGCCGACGTGATGGAAGGACGTCCTCTTGCAACCATCGAGGTGAAGGGCGAGAATGCCGTCAAGTATTCACGCATCACAAGGCCAGTGACAGGAGTTCACGACGTATATCTGCTTTTCAGAGGCGGTGACGGTGAACTTTTCGACCTTGACTGGTGGAAGTTCAACACCCGTGTCAATATGCCTGTCATCCAGACCAAATACACTGCCGACCCTGCACCTATGGTGTATGACGGCACTGTTTACCTTTATACTACCCATGATGAGGATTTCGCTGACAATTTCGAGATGTACGACTGGCTGCTCTACACTTCAACCGATATGGTGAACTGGCAGGATCACGGTGCAGTGGCATCCCTGAAGGATTTCAGCTGGAGGTCCCGCGACAACGGCGCATGGGCCCTGCAGGTGATTGAGCGTAACGGCAAGTTCTATATGTATTGCCCGCTCCACGGTCACGGTATCGGTGTCCTGGTGGCAGACAGTCCTTACGGCCCGTTCAAGGATCCTCTCGGGGAGCCTCTTGTATGGCAGAAGGAACACTGGGATGACATCGATCCGACTGTGTGGATTGATGATGACGGCCAGGCTTATCTGTATTGGGGCAATCCTGACCTCTATGGAGTCAAGCTCAATGAGGATATGATTTCATATTCCGGGGACATCGTCAAGTATCCTAAGATTCAGGATTATCAGGAGGGCCCGTGGTTCTACAAACACGGAGACCACTACTATCTCGCATTCGCTTCAACCTGTTGTCCTGAAGGCATCGGATATGCCATGAGCGACAGCCCTCTGGGACCTTGGGAGTACAAGGGCCATATCATGGACCACACTCATCGCACGCGCGGAAATCATCCGGGCATAATCGATTACGAGGGAAGGTCCTATGTGTTCGGCCTCAATTATGATATCATGCATCTTGACACCTTCTCGCATCACGAACGCAGGTCGGTTTCCGGCTCTGAGATGGAGTACAATGAGGACGGGACTATCCGTGAACTGCCTTACTGGCAGGACTGTACGCTCTCACAGATCAGGCCGTTCGCGCTCGGCGCACGCGTAGAGGCAGAGACTATGGCCTGGGGCTATGGACTGAAGACAGTCAAGAGAGGCATCGAGGACCTTTATGTTACGAATGTCGATGACGGAGAGCTTCTGCTTGTCAAGGGCGCTGACTTCGGCCGAGGAAAGAGCCGTTTCACCGCAAATGTCCTTTGCAAGAGCGCATCATCGATAGAAGTGCATCTGGACAGTGCGGACGGCCCGTTGGCCGGTACGCTGAAACTCAAGCCGGGTACGACTTTCAGGAACGTCTCCTGCTCTCTGAAGGGAGCATCAGGCGTCCACGATCTTTATTTCGTGTTCAAGGGAGAGGGCGGAGACCTTCTCGACTGGGACTGGTGGAAAATTAACTGATAACCTTTTGTTATATGAAAAAAGCATTATTTACAATTTCCAGCATTATGCTGATGACCTCTGTCTGCTTTGCACAGGAGGTAAAAGAGGATTTCGTCCCTTCAGAGCTCAACCAGCCGGGACAGGAGTATCCTATGGTGAATTCACAGGGCTATGCCCGTTTCCGTATCCAGGCACCTGACGCAAAGGCAGTCAGCGTCAGCCTCGGACTCGGCGGAAGAGGCGGTACCGTGCTTGAAAAGGCAGAGGACGGATACTGGTATGGAACAACTGCAGGTCCTATGGACGAGGGTTTCCATTACTATCGCATCACTGTTGACGGCGGCACTTTCAACGACCCTGGTACTTGCAACTATTACGGTTCCGTACGTTGGGAGAGCGGTATTGAGATTCCGGCACACGACCGTGACTTCTATGCACTCAAGGACGTTCCTCACGGAAAGGTCCAGCAGGTTCTTTTCCCTTCAGACGGTACTTTCCGCCGTGCCTTTGTCTATACTCCAGCAGGTTATGACAAGAGCACTGACAGCTATCCGGTTCTCTATCTCCAGCACGGTTGGGGTGAGGATGAGACAGCCTGGTCTACACAGGGTCACGCAAACCTTATTATGGACAATCTCATCGCTGAGGGAAATGCAGTTCCTTTCATTATTGTAATGACATACGGTCTTACCAACGGTGCTAGAATCGGCGGACTCAACTCTTTCGACTATACTGTATTCGAGAAGGTACTTGTAGACGACCTCGTTCCTTATATCGATGCGAATTTCCGCACAATCGCTGACAGAAAGCATCGTGCTATGGCAGGACTTTCCATGGGAGGTATGGAGACACACAATATCACTCTCGCACGTCCTGAGACTTTCGGCTCATTCGGACTTCTCAGCGGTGGCGTTTATACTCCGGAGGAGCTTGCAAAGATCGAGAAGCCTGATTTCGTTTTCGTCAGCTGCGGAAGCAAGGAAGGTCCGGATCGTATCATGAAGGCTGCAAAGGATCTTCAGGATGCGGGATACAATGCACTCGGTCACGTTTCTGAGGGAACGGCTCATGAATTCCTTACTTGGAGACGCGCTCTGTACACAATGGCTCAGAGACTGTTCAAATA
>JAKSJU010000048.1 GCA_024402095.1 Bacteroidales bacterium
GACACAATTGTCTCTCCGCAGGGTGATATCTCGGTCAGGATGGCTGAGAATTCGATGGTGATCTCATATAAGGGAGAGCCCGTACAGACGGTCAATATTCAGGCTGGCGCGCTCAAGTCCGCAACCAGGCCGAAGACTGTAGAAGAGTCATACGATATGCTTATCGGAAAGCGCCTGCACTGCACAAACAGCGCGGAGACGGCCGTTTTCAGCTATGACAGTGCGGTCGTGGAAGTACGTGCATACAATGACGGAGTCGCTTACCGTTTCACCGGAGTCCATCCGCAGACGGCATATCAGATCCCGCAGGGATGCAACAGATGGCTTCTGAGAGAGAAGAATGACTATGAGGGGCTTTATCCTCTTTCTACGGAGTCTAAGGAAGGCCATTGGTATTATCCGGCACTTGTGGAGTATGGTGAAGGAGTCTTCGGACTTATCACCGAGTCTGGAGTTTATCGCGGACACTGCGGCTCCAGCCTAGTCAGCGAGGACGGATCCGAATCTTACACCATTGTCCCTGCCGATGAGACTTTCCCTGAAGGCGTGTCTCCATGGAGGGTGATTATACTTGGAGAGCTTTCCGACATAGTCGAATCCACCCTCGTTACCGATGTGGCCGAACCTTGCCGCATCGAAGATACTTCCTGGATCCATCCGGGAGTGTCATCTTGGGTTTACTGGTCATCGAACCACGGCTCCAATGATTTCCAGCAGGTAAAATCCTTCATAGACCTTGCTGCTGATATGAAATGGCCGTACAACCTCATAGACGCCGAGTGGGACAATATGTCAAACGGCGGTACAATAGATGACGCCATTGCTTATGCTGCGTCAAAAGGTGTCAGGACCAACGTGTGGTACAACTCCGGAACTTCCTGGATCAACGGCGCGCCGGGTCCGCTTTTCCTTATGCTCGACCCTCAGGTGCGGGAGAAGGAGATGAGCAGGATCGAGGCCCTCGGAGTCACCGGTGCCAAGGTCGATTTCTTCAAGGATGACGGAAGCGAATCCATTTCATTCTATATGGACCTTCTCGAAGACGCCGCCAGACACCATCTCATGATGGATTTCCACGGATGCACGCTTCCTCGCGGCTGGGAAAGGACATATCCGAACCTGATGTCAATGGAAGCAGTGTTCGGAGCCGAATGGTACAACAACGTTCCTTTCTTCACCAAGCCTGCGGCGTCACACAACGCCACTCTCCCGTTCACGAGAAACGTGGTCGGTCCTATGGACTATACACCGGGGACATTCTCCGACAGCCAGCATCCTCACATTACTACCTGGGGGCACGAACTGGCGCTTACCGTGCTGTTCGAGTCAGGACTCCAGCACATGCCTGACAGACCTTCCATATACTACGGCTTCGACGAGGAGGTCAAGGAACTTCTCAGTACGCTTCCGAATGCCTGGGACGATACCAGACTCCTGTCCGGCTATCCGGGTGACCATGTCATTATCGCAAGGCGCAAGGCTGACAGATGGTATGTGGCCGGAATAAACGGCACTGACAACGAGGGTGAACTCAAGTTCGACCTTTCCTCTCTAGGCCTGAGCAGCTGCGAGGCGAAGTTCTTCGTGGATGCAGAAGACGGGCAGTCAATCGAAGTCTGCACGTCAGGTGATATGTACCATTCTCTGGAATGTCTCCCGCGCGGAGGCTTCCTCGCCATTGTTGAATAACCGTTGATTATGAAAAGATATCTTTTTTTAGCCGTAGCCTCTTTCCTCTGCCTCTCCACCGGGGCCCAGGAAGTGAAGGTGACTTATTATTCCCCTGAAATCGTCAGGGTCGAGAAGAGCGAAGGGAACTTCAGAACCACACCGAGCGTAGTGGTTACAATGGCTCCGGAGACATCGCAGAAGGCGCCTGCAGTCAAGGTCAGTGTCTCCAAGGACGGCCGCGTTACATTCCGGGACAAGTATGGACGCAAGCTCCTCACGGAAGGGGAGTGCGGAATCGTAGAGATTGAGGAAGGCCTCGACAAGGGCAAGTACCGCGTCAGCCAGAGCTGGAAACTCGGCAAGGACGAGCCGATATACGGAGTCGGGATGCTGCAGAACGGCAAACTTTCACAGCGCGGAGAGAACCGGCACATGGTTCAGAACAACACTGAGGATTATGCCAATTTCTTCCAGTCTGTCAAGGGCTATGGAATTTTCTGGGACAATTATTCTCCTACAGACCTCTCCGATGACGGAGATGTGCTTGCCCTGTCTTCGCAGGTGGGCGAGGAGATAGACTATTACTTCATTTACGGCGGAAATGCCGACGGCGTAATTGCCGGGATGAGAAAACTGAGCGGCAAGGCCCCTATGCTCCCTTTGTGGACGTACGGGTATCATCAGAGCCGCGAAAGATACAAGAGCGGCAAGGAGCTGCTGGATGTGGTGCACGGCTACCGCAATGCGGGCGTGCCTCTGGACGGAATCATCCAGGACTGGCAGTACTGGGGCAACAACTACCTCTGGAATGCCATGGAATTCCTCAATGCCGATTTTCCTGATGCGCAGGGAATGATTGACGAGGTGCACTCCCTCGGTGCGCACATGTCCATTTCCATCTGGCAGTCATTCGGCCCTCAGACGAAGCCTTACCGCCAGTTGAAGGAAAAGGATCTGCTACTTGACTTTGCCACCTGGCCGCAGAGCGGTCTTGCCGAATACTGGCCTCCGAGAATGGATTATCCTTCCGGAGTTCAGTGCTATGACGCATACAGTCCGCAGGCGCGTGACATATATTGGGACAACCTCCGCAGGCTCTATGACATGGGAATCGACGCATGGTGGATGGACAGCACCGACCCGGACCATTTCGGGACTGCCGAAAGTACGGATGCGGACCTGTCACAGAAGTGTGCGGCCGGGTCTCTGCGCAGCGTACGTAACATATACCCGCTGGCCTGTGTCGAAGGCGTGTATGATCATCAGAGGGCTGTGACCTCGGACAAACGAGTGTTTATCCTGACACGTTCTTATTTTGCAGGGCAGCAGAGGACGGGAGCCAACACCTGGTCCGGTGACGTGAATTCGTCCTGGAACGATTTCCGTCATCAGATTCCTCTGTGCCTGAATTATACGCTTACCGGATGTCCTCAGGTGAACTCGGATATCGGAGGATTCTTCCCGGGTGCCTACAACAAGAGGGGAGTCACACAGACCTGCTCGCAGAACCCTCTGTTCCAGGAACTGTATGTAAGATGGCTGCAGTTCGGTCTTTTCAATCCTATGATGAGAAGCCATGGCGAGAGCTCCCGCAGGGAAATCTGGGAGTTCGGTCGCAGGGGCGAGCCTGTCTATGACGCAATAGAGAAGACCATCCGTATGCGTTATGCACTGCTTCCTTACATCTACAGTACTTCCTGGCAGGTTACCTCCAACGATGACAGCTTTATGCGCGCCCTGGTGATGGACTTCGCTTCCGACAGGAATGTATGGGACATGCCGGACGAATTCATGTTCGGCCGTTCGCTGCTGGTTGCTCCTGTGGATCATGCCATTTTTACGAATGAGGAGAAACGCTGGAGCGAGGAGACATTCGACTGGACGGTGGATGCTTCCGACGAGGTTTATCTGCCTGCCGGCGCCGACTGGTATGACTGGTGGACGGGAAAGCGCTACAAAGGCGGCCGCAAGGTGACCGTCAATGCCGCTCTGGACATCATTCCTCTGTTCGCCAAGGCCGGAAGCATCATTCCTGTAGGCCCGACGGACGTGAATTACGCCTCTGAGAAGTCATGGGATGAACTTGAGATAAAGGTATTCCCTGGTGCCGACGGCTCTTTCATCCTGTATGAGGATGAGGGCGACGGCTATGCGTATGAGAACGGTGAATATTCGACTGTTGAATTCTCCCTCAGGGGCCGACGTCTGACCATAGGGGAAAGGAAGGGCTCTTTCAAAGGAATGTCCGGCAGCCGCGTTTTCCATATCGTCACAGTTGACGGTGTTGAGAAGGATATTGAATATAAAGGAAATACAACTGTAATAGAATTATGAAACGGATTGCTATGATCGCTTGTGCCGCCGTCTGCCTGAGTATGGTGGCTTGCGGCGGGAATCAGGAAAGGGAGTGCGGGCAGAATGAGATTCTGTGGTATGACGCTCCTGCAACTGTATGGCTCGAGGCTCTCCCTCTCGGAAACTCCAATATGGGAGCAATGGTTTTCGGAGGTGTGGGCAGAGAGGAGATACAGCTCAATGAGGAGACCTTCTGGAGCGGAGGCCCTCACAATAACAATAGCCCGCGCGCTCTCGGCCGCCTGGATGAGGTGCGCCAATTGATTTTCGACGGCAAGGAAGCCGAGGCCAAGGAAATCATAGACAAGGATTTCATCGTCGGGCCTCACGGAATGAGATTTCTCAATGCCGGAAGCCTTTATATAGACTATGAGGATGCCGAGGGTGAAGTGGAGGACTATGTTCGCAAACTGGACCTGAAGAACGCTGTCAATACCACTTCGTATAGGCTTGCCGGCGTGCAGCACACCCGTGTGGCTTATGCCTCAATTCCGGACAAGGTCGTGGTGCTGAATATGCGCGATACCCAGAAGACGTCGTTCACCCTGTCTTATTCCGGAAAGGAACTTCCTTGTGAAGTGAAGGCTGTCGGAAATGACCTGATCGCTACTGTGCAGGGTGACGCTCTTGAGGGGATAGACCCGGAACTGGCTGCGGAAATCGTAATCAGGATCAAGACTGACGGAAAGGTTGAGGCTGCCGGTGACAGGCTTTCAGTGAAAGATGCGACACAGACCAGGCTTATCATATCCGCAGCTACCAATTTCGTCAATTACCATGATGTCAGCGGAGATGCTTCTGCAAAGAATGCTGAGAGACTGGCCGCTGCCGGGAAGATGTCTGACCGTACACTTCTTGGCAGAAGCATAGAGGCGTATGCGGATCAGTATGACAGGGTGTCTCTGGAACTGCCTGCAGGCGCAAATGCGGCTCTCCCTACAAATCGGAGGCTTGACGGATTCGCACAGAGCGACGACATGGGAATGGCGGCTCTTATGTTCAATTATGCCCGTTACCTGCTTATTGCCAGTTCCCAGCCCGGAGGACAGGCAGCCAATCTCCAGGGAGTCTGGAATCAGGATTTCATGGCTGCTTGGGACAGTAAGTATACCATCAATATCAATGCTGAGATGAATTACTGGCCTGCAGAGGTCTGCGGACTGACCGAATGTGTGGAGCCTTTGTTCTCCATGATCAGAGACCTCAGCGAGACGGGCGCAATCACTGCCCGTGAGATGTATGACTGCAATGGCTGGATGGCTCATCACAACACTGACATCTGGCGTATCGCAGGCCCGGTGGACGGAGCTGACTGGGGAATGTTCCCGAACGGAGGAGCATGGCTTGCCACCCATCTGTGGGAACATTATCAGTTCACAATGGACAAGGACTTCCTTGCACAGTGGTATCCTGTCATCAAGGGAGCAGCAGATTTCTATCTGGACTATATGCAGACGGATCCTAATAACGGATATCTCGTTGTCGTGCCTTCCGTCAGTCCAGAGCACGGGGGCATAGGCAAGGCCAATCCTCTTACGGCCGGATGCACTATGGATAATCAGATTGCGTTCGACATCCTTGACCAGGCACGCCGCTCGGCTGAGATTCTCGGTATTGACGAGGACTGCAGAAAGGCTTATTCGGATGCCATCTCAAAGCTTCCTCCGATGAAGGTTGGCCAGTACGGACAGCTTCAGGAGTGGATAGAGGATATGGATGATCCAAACGATGACCACAGGCATATCTCTCATCTCTACGGTCTGTATCCGTCAAATCAGATTGACCCGGAACGCACGCCAGAACTTTTTGACGCTGCGAGAGTCACTCTTATCCAGAGAGGTGATATGGCTACTGGATGGAGCCTGGGATGGAAAACCAATTTCTGGGCAAGGATGAGGGATGGAAACCACGCCTTCAAAATCCTGAGCAATCTTTTCACCCTTATAGATCCCACTTCCAATCCTTGGGCCCGCCCGAGAAGTGCCGGCCCGATAAAGATGGGAAGGACATATCCTAATCTTTTCGACGCTCATCCGCCTTTCCAGATTGACGGGAATTTCGGTGCGGCAGCAGGTATTGCCGAGATGCTGCTGCAGAGCCAGGGTGATTGCGTCCATCTGCTTCCTGCTCTTCCTGATGTATGGCCTCAGGGCAGCGTACGCGGTTTCAGGGCAAGAGGAGGTTTCATCGTCGATATGGACTGGGCGGACGGTAAACTGACCGGAGCCTCAGTGAAGTCAACTGTCGGAGGACACCTGAAGGTAAGAGTTGGCGATGACATCAGAGAATTCGATACAAAACCGGGAGATACAATAAGTTTATAGTCATGAAAGCTTTTGCATCAATCTTGCTTGCTCTCGCAGTTCTAGCAGGCTGCAGCAGCGCTCCGAAAACTACAGTGTGCGTCAACCCTTTGACTTACACGGATATACCGGACAATGACGTTATACGCGTAGGTGATGATTTCTATATGATCAGCACTACAATGTACTTCTGTCCGGGCGCCCCTATCATGCATTCCAAGGACCTTGTGCACTGGAGCATAATCAGCTATGTGTACGATTTCCTGGAGGATGACGATATCTACAATCTCCGTGAGGGACGCAATGCCTATGGTAAGGGCCAGTGGGCTGCTTCGCTCAAATATCACGACGGTGAGTTCTATGCGCTTTTCATAGCCAACGACCAGAGAAAGACATATATCTACCATACTGACGATATCAGCAGGAGCTATTGGGACAGATATGTGATAGACAGGCCTTTCCACGATGCCGGACTGCTGTTTGAGGACGGACATGTGTATGTCGCATGGGGCAACAGGAGCATTTTCCTTACGGAACTGGAGCCGGATTTCTCAGGAGTCAAGGGTGAGGATAAACTCATTTTCAGTACGCCTCAGGGATATATGCTCGGAGACGAGGGCTCACATTTCTACCACATAGGAGACTGGTATTACGTTCTTACTATCAACTGGCCTATGGGCGGAGTCCGCACCGAGACCTGTTGGAGAAGCAAGTCGCTGGAAGGCCCTTACGAGTCCAGGGATATCCTTCAGGGTGCATTTGACGGCAGGGGAGACGGCGTGGCCCAGGGTGCAATCTTCGATACTCCTAATGGTGATTGGTATGCAATAATGTTCCAGGATCACGGGGCAGTCGGGCGCATCCCTACGCTCCAGCCTCTTGCCTGGGTTGACGGATGGCCAGTCCTGGGCGACAACGGGGTCCCTGTCAAGGAATTCGAAGTGAATCTTCCCGAAAGCGGAGAGAACCGCGTCTGGGCGAGCGACGAATTCGGCTCTTCTTCGCTGGACCTTGTATGGCAGTGGAACCACAAGCCGCTTGACGGAAAGTGGTCCCTCACGGACAGGGAAGGATTCATGCGAATCTATTCCGAGCCTGCGACCGGTATCTTTGATGCGCGCAACGTGCTTACCCAGCGTACAGTGGGACCTGCATGCGAGAGCGCTGTCAGTCTTGACGCAACTGCGCTGAAGGCCGGTGACCACGCCGGAATATGCGCTTTCCAAAGCCATTTCTGCGCGATTGAGGTTGAGTGCGGCACTGATGGCAGATATCTAGTGGCCCGCGATTATGAGAAGGAAATCCTGCGCACCGAGCTGGAAAGCAACCGGATATGTCTAAGGATAAGCTATGATTTCAACGGAGACACCGCTACCTTGTCCTATTCATATGACGGCGAGGAATGGAACTGCATAGGATATGCTCTCCAGATGCGATATACGCTTGATTTCTTCACCGGGTACAGGACAGCCCTGTATTGCTACAATACGGGATCCGAGGGAGGATATGCAGACTTCGACTGGTTCCGACAGAACCAAAGGTAATCAAGGGGACTAGAGGAAGAATAGGGTCCAGAGTGTGAATCGTGCTGCTTTTCCGACGAGAAGCAGCACGATTGTCCATACTGCCGGCGACTTGTAGAAGCCGAGAGCCAGCGAGATTACGTCTCCTATGAACGGAATCCAGCTAAGCAGCGCCATCCACACTCCGTATTTGTCAATCATTCTTTTCTGCTTCTCAAGTGTCTCTTCCTTGACCTTGAAGGTCTTTTCGAGCCAGGACCATTTTGCGCAGCGGCCGAGAAAATATGTGGTGATACCTCCGAGCCAGTTGCCGACGGTGCCGACCAGAAGACATCCAAGCGGGTCTTTGGTCAGCAGGAGAACTGCTACATACAATGCGTCGGAACTGAACGGGAAGATAGTGGCGGCAAGGAAAGTGCCGACAAACAGACCGAAAAGACCGAGATTTTCCAGACCGAACATAATGCTGCCTTTGCTACAAAGATAAGTCAGATAAACACAAAACGCAATTATCGGATTGCTTGCACAGTACCCAAGTTTCGGATTCATTCGTCTGCGCGGATGAA
>JAKSJU010000049.1 GCA_024402095.1 Bacteroidales bacterium
CTGATTGCATATACTGCCGCCCCTGCCGCATAGACGGCTGCAGTGTATATCCACAGTCTTGCCTGGGCGAATTCCGGAATATAGCAGACCAGAAATACGACTATCACCGCCACCGGGAGCAGACTTGCTTTTCCGCGTGACTTCATTAGGGAGATGCAGGTCACGGTCATCGTGATTATGTTCAGCACTGCACCGAGTGAAATAAGTTCCATCGCCCATTTCCCGGCGAAGCAGAGCGCAATGCATACCACCGTCAGAAGACATAGGGCTGATGTAGGCGTTCCTTTCGAATTGCCGTGCAGAAGGAATGAGGGAAGCATTTTTTCAGCGGATACAGCCTGCATTGCCCGGGCATTTACTCTTAGAAGGGCAATCATGGTAGTGAGCAGTGCAATGGCTCCGCTGATTGAAACCAGTTTGGTAAGGAAAGGGAAACCGCTCAGGCTGCCGGCGCTGATTGAAGCCAGAAGTGGAGTGAGCTTCAGTTCGTCCGATGCTTCCAGACTTTCCATAGGCAGAGTCCCGACTATGGTCACTATGACTGCCGTATATATCAGTGTCACTGCGCCGATGCCCAGGATGAGGGCAAGGGGTACGTTTCTTTCGGGTTTGCTGACGTCCCCTGCGATGAACGCGATTACGATAGAGCCTCCGTATGCCACTATTGCCAGAGGAACGGCGCTGAGAAAACCTATCCGTCCGCCATTGCCGCTGGTAAAGAATCCCTTGAAATTGTCAGCCTCGATGCAGCCTCCGGTTACCGCTGTCAGGCAGTAGACGGCTATGGTGGCAAGCAGAACCACAACCAGCACGTTCTGTATGGTCTGGGACTGTCTTCCTCCCGGTATCAGTATGATGAATGCCAGAAGGCAGGCTGCTATGGACAGGATTGTCTCAGACTCAAGCCCGGGGAATCCGGCCTTCAGAAATATGCTGAAATAAATGGCCGAGAAGGCTATGGCGACTGTGTTGGATACTATATACCCCCAGGCGCTTATGAAGCCCCATATCGAGCCCTTTCTGCCGCCTATGGCTCTTTGCGGAAATATGAATACCCCTCCTGAACGGGGATAGCGCCCGGCCAGCTCGGTGACTATAAGTCCATATGCGAAATATATGACGGCGGCCAGTATCCAGCTGAGAATAGCGGACGGACCGGCCTGCCATACGGTGAGTCCGGAGATTGAAAAGATTGCGCTTCCCACGCATGCCCCTACTATCAGGGCAACGCAGGAAGCCAGACCCATTTTCCCGCTGTTGCCGTCTGACATCATTTCACCACAATCCTTGCAGTTACGCAGTCATAGAATCCGTCATTGTAATCAGACACCGTGCCCGTCACGTCATAGGTGCCTGCCTTCGTGAAGGAGATGAACCAACGGTTCCCGGAGTTGCCATTGCTGATTGTTGCAGTCCCTCCTCCGCTTATTGTCTTGCACGACCAATTTGTCTGATATGACCACGGCGTGTCTCCGTTCTTGAGTTTCAGCTCATATTTTCCGATGGAGACCGTCCCCGGCAGATCAAGAACGAACATAGGAATCAGCGGGTACTCTATGACAGAGGAACCGTCATTAGGCTCATTCAGAGGTATCCATGTGCTCTTCCCGTCTCTCGAGTACTCTATGCGAAGTGTCTCTCCGAGTTTGACATTCGATGGCTTGGTGAATGAGAACGTGTACGCGTAAAGTTTTCCTTTGGTTAGGCTATAGCTTCCTATGGTTTTTAATACCGTGTTGCCTCTCAGTAGTCTGAAATAGATATTGTTGGCATCCGTGGGAGTAAGGGCTGATATATATCCGCTGCTGATGCTCGTTCCCGTGTAGGAGTTCATGCCGTTGTACAAGACTTTACCTTTGTCCTTGCCAGTGTAATAGGCCAGAACAGGGGCAGGGAAGGATGAACTTATGGTCTCCGGCTTGAGATTGAAGATGGCTCCCTGACGGAAATCATAATTTTCTCCAATCCTGAAGTATGTGTGGTATTTCCCGCCGCCCCATCCGAGGTTGATATGGTATTGTAGCGCGCCATTGTCGTTCTTATAGCCGTCGATGATGAAGCAGTGACCGCCACCGCCGATTTCATATCCATCATATACGACCGGACAGCCGTTGTCTATGCTGTTTTTTACCATTTCGAACCATTTCATTTCGGAGTACCCGTCCCTGAGATACATGCGGTTGTCCTTGTTGTAGCCGAAATATGTTCCCAGAGCAAAAATGACATTTGAAGTGCTTGCGGATGAGCCGCTTGTACCGTAATCCATCTTGAGGGCTACGCCTACGTCATAGTGCAGCTGGGCAATCTGATCCTGTATATTCTGGCTGGCACTATTGCATGCAGAGTATGAGTACGGCATATTCTTGAAATCATAACTGTGCCCCTCCAGACTGAATCCATTTATTGTCTTTCCCCCTTTTTTCCATTCATATGAAGGCAGAACGGCTCCTTCCACCGGTGTCGTGCGTGCACCGGGAGTGTTGTTGTTCACATGGAAATGCATGAGGATTGTGGTCGCAGTAGCAACGCATCCGGTGTAGCAATGTTTTCCGTCCATAGTAGGGCACAACTTGTTGAAGGCATTGCCTGTACTGTTGACCGCGCCTTGGCTCCAGTCGGCTGTGGTCAGTACTTTCGAAACGCTTGCTCTGGTTCCTGTGCCTATGGAAGCCCATTCCTGAGCTATGCTCTGGCTGACAGGAGTGCCCGATTCCCTGACCTGGTCGATCTCTGCTGTCAAAAGGTCCATTATCCATACAAGGGCGTCAGGAATGTCGTCCGGGTTGAACGTACCGGTGTTGGAATATCCCAGAATCGGGTGGTAGTCGGATTCTCCTGAAATTATCACGAATCCTCCTCCGTCACGGTTGAAAACATAGAATTCCGGGTCGATAGAGGAGAAACTGCCCTGCTGTGAAGTATATACAAGGGTCATCGGGTTGTAGCTTGACTTCGTGGCTGCTTCCCGACCGTTGAAATACTGATTTGCGAATCCGAGGGCTGCTTTTTCGCTAACGATGTCCGCATAAGAGATGCTGCAAAACAGGAGTGCAGCTGCTGCAAGTGTGATTCTGATTTTCATAGTTTACTTATTTGGACATTATGATATAACCGATGCTTGGATTAGAAGTGTCTTCCAGCCAGTATTTCCCATTTTCCAATTTGAGAAGTTTTACACTCCTCTGTCCTGTCAGTGAGACACCGGTATTGCCGATATGACCGATTGTAATGTTGTATGTACTTCCGACAGACATTGTTGAAGGATGCTCTATGAAGACGACTTTGTAGTCCTCCCAATTTGTCGCAGGAACAACCATCCTGAATTTGGTTGAACTGTATCCGTACTGCATCCCGTCGGACACGCTGAAAATGCTGGAAAGATTCTTACTGTTCCAGATACCGCATTCAGAAAGCTCCAGTAGACGGTTCTTTTTCACAACCACAGCTTTCCCGCTGCTTACCAGAGCCGGGAGGTCCAGATTCATGCGGTAGCGGTAACCCGCCTCATAATCCTTTGCCGCCTTTACTCCGCTTACGGTGACAGTGTAATCGTCAGTATATACCGTTATTGTGAAAGTGTCACCTTTTTTGATTGTAGGAAGAACGTACATCCTGACATTGACTGTGCTGCCTGACTTGAACGGGATGTCTCCGCTGATTGTCGTGGTGACGGCATTACGGCTATTGCCTGTTGAAGAGGTGGCGTTGCCGATTTTGTCAAATTCCACCGGAAGCTTGAATTCGCCGGCGATGTAATGCTGCGCTTCGAGAGTCACCTTCCTGATTTTCTGGCCGTCGGATACCATCTCCGCTGTCGGCGTGATGTCGAAATTCAAAAGGGTGTTCTTCTGCTTGAAATTGATCTGGAAATTTCCTCCCTGCCTTCCTGCTGTAAATGTTTCTGCAAGCTTGATATCGCAGCCGCTCAGGCTGTTCATCCCGGAAGTCTGGGTCTGTTCGGAGCCTAGGGTAGTGGTGGCATACCAGACACTGCCGGTCTGACTGACATTCGAACTGCCGGTCCCGTCGTAATATGCTCCTAACAGAGTATTGAAGTTGGAAAAAGTCACCGTGAATTTTCCGTTAGGCGTACCCGCTCCTTCTATAAGGCTGGATTCCGCCACGGCTTTTGTGTCATTTGTTTTTAAGTAGAGCACGTGAATCTTGTCGCCGCTTGTCCAGTTGACGGAATGCCCGTTTGCATCCAGCGATGTCCTGGTCCCTTCGTCCGGGATAATGTTCGCCTCAATGGTAAATGTCACGGAGTCCCCGGGTACATTGAATACGGGGACATCCACGGCCGGCTCTTCCGGGTTCCCGAACCTTGAGGCGCAGCTGCTTACAGATGCGACAATGAATGCGGCGCCGGCTGCCAGAAGAAACAATTTTTTCATAGCCATCCGTTTGAGTATTTAAAATCGTTGGCGGTATCGAGACCTTCGCCGCCGTCGCTGAATGACGTGGCAATGAAGGAAATCGGACTGATTTCCGTCAGTCTGGTTTCCGGCACTATGTATTCTTCCTTCGTATTCATCTTGTCACTGCTTTTGTCTGTCATCAGGTAATCAAGGGGTCAGACCCCTTGATTACCTGTCCCCTTGATTACCTGTCCCCTTGATTACTTTGGAGATATTATTTGAAAAGGAGCTGTGCGAACTGATAGAGGCAGCGGCGCCAGGTGAGCCATTCGTGAGCGGTGCCCGGTGATACATAGAAGTGAGCGTTCACTCCGGATGCCTTCACATCCTCGGTTTCCTCCTTAGGGTCGGTGCCGTCTCCGAATCCCGGAACCCGGTTCTCAAGTTCCCTGCTTCCGAATCCAACGAATACGACTTTGTTGGTCTCGCGGAATCCCGGAGTCCTGTCCGCATCCGCAACTGTGATGGTGCCACCGCTGAAGATTCCGATATTGGAGAATACGTCAGGATGCTTGAGGGTGACCATCTTAGTAATCATTCCTCCCATTGAGAGGCCTGCCATTGCGCGGTGGTCACTGTCCTTGATGGTTCTGAATGTCTTGTCTATTGTAGGGATGAGTTCGTCCACGAGTACCTTGTCATATGCTGCTCCGAAGTTTGCCATTGAGAATCCGCCGGCCGGACGGCCAGCAGGCCTTTCTGCCTGTGGAGCCGGTACGTCACTGCATGCCATTACGACTATGAACGGGAGGGCTTTCCCTTCGGCGATAAGATTGTCCATGATCTGTGCAACCTTCCCCTGTGATGCCCATCCGTATTCGTTCTCGCCGCCGCCGTGCTGGATGTAGAGGACAGGGTAGCGCTTGCTGAGATTGTATTCATACTCTTCAGGGGTGTATACGAAGCAGCGAAGCATTGATTTGCATGACTCAGACCAATAGAACATTTCGCGGACCTGTCCCTGAGGTACGTTCTTTACTGCATAGAAGTCATCGTCATAAGCCGGCACTTCCACTCCGCTTGTCCAATGACCGGAGCCGTAGTAATACAGCGCTGTAGGATCAGGGATGGTGGCTCCGTCGACTATGATGTGATAGTAGTGGAATCCTTCGTCCTGCGGGGCGGATTCTCCGGTCCATACTCCGTTCTCTCCCTTGGTGAGATCATATTTTACGCTTCCTATGTCCAATTTGACGGATTGGGCGTCAGGTGCGGTGACCTGTACCCTTACGCATCTTTCTGAATTGACTGCAGGGAATTTCTTGCCTGACTGAACTGTCGTTGAAGGAACGAAATCTTCCTTTACCTGTGCATTGGCGGAGAATGCTGCGAAGCATGAAGCAACCGCCACGATCAATGTTATTTTTTTCATCCTGTTTATGTTTTGTCCTTTACAAATATAATGTCTGATTATCTCTTTTCAAAATGCTGGTAGTCCTTGCTGAACCGCCATGTTCCGCCCCAGCTGAAGCCTTTGGAAATGAATAAGTCATAGCAAATGTCTCCTTTTTCTATCTTGTAGGGGAAATCCTTGCTTCTGTCCACATATTCCCTGCCCTCGGCGGGCTTGACCTCTTCGCGGACACTTATGATCCGGTAATATGGGTTATAGAGCGGGTTGATGTCGACAGCCATACCTAGTCCGTGCCTGGATACTTTTCCTGTGCCTGCTATGACCCGGAAGTTGAAGGACGATGAGTTGTTGTCCCTCATCTGCCTGCTGTCATCGGCATCCCAGTAGTCTGGCAGGCGCATGCTTTCTATAGGGTAGGATTTTTCGTACAGCTGGCGGAATATGTCCAGCACATCATCGGCGATAGCCTTGTTGAGTACCATTTCTCCTATGATTGACTGTCCCGACAGGTCTTTGTGAAGGCAGGTCAGGTATCTAAGTTCTTCGCGCGGCACTGTGCAGTTTTCCTTGTACGTGCGTCCCTGCATGAATGCGAAGATGGTGTCAGGGATGCTCTGCACCCTGAAAAATGAATCCGTACCGTTCTCCGCTATGTATTCCTCCGGGACGATGTCTCCGGGATGATACGTTACGGCGCTCACCTCTTCTGCCTCTCCGCTCCCGCAGGATATGACAGACAGGGCTGCGACGGCCATCACTACTATTGATTTGAACGCATTCACATCACAAAAATAGCCAAAATCCTCCGTATTCCCATTATTGCGGTACCAGTCATTTTCCGTAGTGCGGGGCCGCGTCCAGACTCGGCGGACTGGCGCCTGCTCACGCAGGAAACGCCTCCCTAGTCCGCAGCCTGCACTATGCTGGGTGTCTGTAAAATAATTCTGCAAAGCAGGCATGCTGCTCACAATGCCTTTTGAACCCGGTCGCCGCTTTGCAAGGCCCAAAATTGAGGCCTGCAAAGCATGACCCCTCGCCACAAGTGCTCACGTGGCATATTGATGCTTTGCTCTTTTCTTTTACGAGAGTAA
>JAKSJU010000005.1 GCA_024402095.1 Bacteroidales bacterium
GAAAGGCCCGCATTCAGCATTGATGACTTCCCTTATGTCGCTTTCCCTGAAGAAACGGAGCGTGTCCATCATTTCGACCTCAAAGCTGTGGCACGACATGGTGTCTCTGGTTTTCCTGCTCTCAAATACAACGAACCAGATTCCGGCGCAGAATGCTGCGGCGAAAACGGCAAGTAGTATGCATTTGATCCAGGTTCTCATCATTTTTTGAGAAGATAATCAGTGATAGGTCCGATGAATCTGTCAATGTCCCCGGCGCCGAAAGTCACAAGAACGTCAAGATTCTCTTTCCGTATCAGGCCCATAAGTTCGTCTTTTCGTATCATGACCTTTTCCGGAGCAGTGACTTTGTCATAGATTATCTTTGACGTTACACCAGGGATTGGTTCCTCTCGCGCCGGATAAATGTCAAGGAGCACAAGTTTGTCGACTTTGCTCAATGCGGCTGCAAATTCGTCGGCGAAGTCCCTTGTCCTGGTGTATAGATGGGGCTGGAAAATCGCCGTAATCTTCCTTTCAGGGAAAATCTCCCTGATTGACGTGATAGTGCTGTCCAACTCTGCCGGATGATGGGCGTAGTCATCAATATATGTAATTTCCGGAGTGTTGACATGTACGTCCAGACGGCGCTTCACGCCACAGAATGTGCCTATTGCATGCTTGACTTTCTGGGCATCCATTCCGTTGCAGAGGCAGACCGCAGCTGCAGCAATGCTGTTCTCTACGTTAACTTTCCCCAATGCTCCGACTTTGATGTCCTGAAGGACTCCTCCTGGATATACCAGATCGTAGGTATAGTGCCCTGTGGCATCCAGCCTGATATTGTCGGCATGGCAGTCAGCCGCCTTGTTGTCCAGATGATAAGTGAATACTTTTGTGTTGAGCAGTCCGAGCTTGAGCCCGAATTTTGCCACTATTGTCTCTGATACCTGGGCAGCGAATTCTCGGAAAGCTTCACGCATTGTTTCCACGTCTCCGTATATGTCAAGATGGTCGGCATCCATCGCCGTGATTGCGGCGATAGCGGGATGCAGCTGCAGGAATGACCTGTCATATTCATCCGCTTCAGCAACTATTGTCTTTGTCTTGCTGACAAGGAGATTAGTATTGTAGTTCTTGGAAATACCTCCGAGGAAAGCGGAACAACCGTCGCCTCCTTCCGTGAGGATATGCGCAATCATTGTCGAAGTGGTCGTCTTTCCGTGTGTCCCTGCAACGGCAAGGCAATTCTGACCCTCTGCTATCTCTCCGAGCATCTCGGAACGTTTGATGATCCGGTATCCGTGTGAGGATACGTATTGCCTTTCCTGAAGAGAAGCCGGAACGGCGGGCGTATATATGACAAGAGTGTTTTCAACGTCCTGCGGTATAAGGTCCGGTCTGTCATCATAGTGCACTTTGATCCCTTCGCTGACCAAAGTCCTCGTGAGGCTGGATTCCGTACGGTCGTATCCGCTTACATTCTTGCCTTTAAAGTTGTAGTATCTTGCGATGGCGCTCATTCCGATGCCACCGATACCGATCATGTAAATGTTGTCGTACTCTCTTCTCATATCAGTTTATAGACCTCCTCTGCTATGCTTCCGGCTGCGTCCAGACGGGCCAGAGGCTTTATATTGTTTTCAATTTCTTTTATTTTCCCCTCGTCGTGGATCAGGGCCATCGCTTCTTCCATCAATTTTGCGACGGCTTCACTGTCTTTGACTATGAGTCCCGCTCCCTTGTTGACCAGCGCCATGGCATTGTGAGTCTGATGGTCCTCGGCGACATTGGGAGAAGGGACGAATATGGCTGCCTTTGACGTTGCGCATATTTCAGAGATGGAAGACGCTCCGCTTCTTGAAATAATCACGTCCGAGGCGGCATAAGCCAGATCCATCCTGCCGATGAAATCGCTGTGATGGATGAATGGAAGATCCCTTCCGGCCATGAAATCATCCACGCCCTTCTTGTAATAACGTCCGCACTGCCAGAGGACTTCCACGTCATCCCCTCCGGGACAGCCGTCCTCAATCCATTTCCTCATCGCCTTGTTCAATGTGCCACTTCCGAGACTGCCTCCCACGACCAGAAGATGTCTCCTGCCTCTGTCCAGCTTATAATATTCAAAGCCTTCCTGCCTGTCAGCATCCGTGTACGGGTGCATTTCCGGCCTGATAGGATTGCCCGTGAATACAATTTTTTCAGCCGGGAAGAATCTGTCCATCCCGTCATAAGCGACGCAGACTCTGCCGACTTTGCCGCCCAGAAGTTTGTTGGTAAGTCCCGCAAAGCCGTTCTGCTCCTGAATCAGGGCAGGAACTTTCTTTCTTACAGCGGCGAAAAGAAGGGGAGCGCTGGCGTAACCGCCCACTCCGATGGCGATGTCCGGCTTGAACTCATCAATGATTTTGCCTGCCATCCTGATGCTCCTGGCTATCTTGAACGGTACCTGGGCATCGTTGATGATATTTCGCAGATTCAGCTGACGCTGAATGCCTACAATCGGCAGACCAACTATCCTGTAGCCTGCAGCGGGGATTTTCTCCATCTCCATCTTGCCTTCGGCCCCGACAAACAGGATTTCCGTTTCCGGGTTGAGCTCCTTCAGTTTGCCTGCGATGGACACTGCCGGAAAGATATGTCCTCCGGTTCCACCTCCGCTGATTATCACTTTAAGTTTTTTATATTCCATCTTGTTGTTCAGATTCAAATTGATCCAGGTTGTTGAGTTCGTCAGCAACCTCTTCGCTGATACTGATAAGTGGTCCTTCTTTCTTCTGCTCGTTAGCAATCTTTCTACTTGCGATACGGCTTACTGACAGTATGATTCCGAATGCCAGTGAAAAGCACAGAAAGGCCGAATTGCCGTGGCTGATCATAGGCAGTGTCTGCCCGGTAAGGAATCCTATGTCAGAATTTATGATCATATGCATGAACGCCTGTCCCGTGATCAGAAGGCATAGCCCGGCTACCACGACCTTTCCGTAGTAGTCGTCACAGTTTCTTACTATGATAGAACCTCTGGCCAGCAGGCTGACATAAAGCAGAAGTACCATAATGCCTCCAAGCAGTCCGTATTCTTCAATGATAAAACTATACACATAGTCCTCGGAATATATAGGAACCACATATCTCTGCGTACTCTGACCGGGGCCCTTGCCCAGGAAACCTCCCTGATGGATCGCAATTTTGGCGCTGTTCATCTGCCGGATTTCATCAAGCAGTGCATAGTATTCGACGGAGCCTTCCTTGCTTGCCAGGAACTTCTCCTCGTCGCTGGCTTTCTCTCCGTCAAGCCTGCTGAGGACAGTCTCGAACCTGTCGAAATACTTGCCGTCGCTGATAAGGAATATTCCAAAAGCCAGCCCGAGTCCAGTGACACCCATCAGGAAAAGGATTGCGGCGTCAATCTTCTTAGGACTGCCTATGGCTACGGTCAGGAACATGATTCCTCCTATGAAAATTGCGCTGGAAGTGCCTCCGCACCATATCACACAGATACAGGTCAATACGAAAGGAAGATAAATGAACAGCAGATTCCTGAGGAACGGATTCTTGATAAAATCAAGCTTGTGCTCTTTCCTCGCTGTCAGCGCCCATGCCATATATGCGACCATTGCGACTTTAGTAACCTCGAAAACATGTATCTGCAATCCTGCGATGCTCAATGTCCTGGTCGCCGAGTTGATGGTCTGGGCATGGATCAGAGGATTGTCAACCTTGAAGACAAGGCACAGCAGGAGAACCAGGGAAAGAGGAAAGCCGCAGGCTGAAAGCGTTTTGAAAATCTCAATATTCTTGATGTTGTAGCAGACAAGAATAAGGCCCAGGCCTATAGCTACAACAGCCATCTGCTCTTTGACAAGGTCAAGGCGGGTCTGTCCCGGCCTGAGGAGCTGGGATGTCGATGAGAAGATCACGACAATGGAGAACAGGATCAGCAGCACGGTGATTATCCATACCACCTTGTCCCCTTCAAGATTGTCGATGAAGTTCCAGAATGTGCCTTTCTTGCCGCTCATCAGTTTATAATCTTCTTACAGCTTCTTTGAACTGGTCTCCTCTGTCCTCATAACAGGTGAACAGGTCGAAACTTGCGCAGCACGGGCTGAGAAGCACGACATCGCCGGAACGGGCCATGCCGGCCGCAGCCTTGACTGCTTCATCGGCGGACCTGGTGTCTACCATGTTCTCTTCCCCGACAATATCCTCGAAGGCGGCATGAATCTTTGCATTGTCCACGCCGAGGCAGACAATGCCTTTGACCTTGTTCTTTACAAGTTCGTTCAGGACGGAATAGTCATTCCCCTTGTCCGTGCCTCCTACAATCCAGACAACCGGTCTTGTCTGGCACTCCAGTGCATACCATGCAGCGTCGACGTTAGTTGCCTTGGAATCATTGATGTACAGGACATCTTTGATGCTGAGTACCGGTTCGAGACGGTGCTCGATAGGCTGGAATGTCTTCAGACTTGAGCGTATGACAGCGTCATCGATTCCTGTGGCCTTTGCCGCAAGGGCTGCCGCCATGGAATTGTAGATATTGTGTTTTCCTCCGAGAGCCAGCTCTTCAATGAATATCTCACTTTCACTCTTTTCATATTTGACGACAATCTTGTCATTGTCAAGATATGCGCCCTGCTCGACCTTGCCCTGCTGGGTGAAAGGGAGCATCTTGGCCTTCATTACAATCTTGCTGAGGTGCTCAATAGTGATGGCATCGTCAGAATCGAATATGAAGCAGTCTTCAGGACGGAGATTCTGTGTGATACGGAATTTTGAAGCCGTATAGTTCTCTATTTTATAGTCGTATCTGTCAAGATGGTCGGGGGTTATATTAGTGATGACGGCGATGTCGGGACGGAAACTGTAGCAGTTGTCAAGCTGGAAACTACTGATCTCAAGGACATAGTAGTCATGCCTTTCGGTGGCTACCTGCAAAGCGTAACTTTTGCCGATATTCCCTCCCAGGCCTACGTTGAGGCCCGCCTGCTGCAGAAGATAGTAGATTACGGAAGTCGTGGTGGTCTTGCCGTTCGAACCGGTGATGCAAATCTTCTTGGCACTGTCATATCTTGAAGCGAATTCTATTTCGGAAATGACAGGCGTACCCTGTGACACAAGCTGCCTGACCATAGGGGCGGTAGAAGGGATGCCCGGACTCTTGATGATTTCGTCCGCATTGAGTATAAGGCCTGACGTGTGGCCTCCCTGCTCAAAAGGAATATCCCATTCTTTCAGGGTCTTGACATACTCGTCCTTTATTTTTCCGTTGTCGGAAAGGAAGACATCAAATCCTTTGACTTTTGCGAGCACAGCAGCCCCGACGCCGCTTTCTGCTCCACCCAGAACAACAATTCTTGACATATTATTAATTACCTAAGTTTCAACATTGCAAGTGAACCGATTGCCAGAAGTATGGCCACCAGCCAGAATCTGACTACAATCATAGGCTCCGGAATTCCTTTCTTCTGATAATGGTGATGGATAGGAGCCATGAGGAACAGCCTCTTTCCTTCTCCGTATTTCTTCTTTGTGCGTTTGAAATGAAATTTCTGCAGAATGACGGACACGCTCTCGATAAGGAAGATGCCGCAGAGGATAGGCAGCAGCAGTTCTTTTCTTATCAATACGGCGCTGACTCCGATGACTCCTCCTATCG
Organism: Bacteroidales bacterium; assembly: GCA_024402095.1. Classification (GTDB taxonomy): domain Bacteria; phylum Bacteroidota; class Bacteroidia; order Bacteroidales; family UBA932; genus Cryptobacteroides. The sequence continues at coordinate 5,645 of JAKSJU010000005.1, forward strand.
TCAGACTGCCGGTGTCGCCCATGAAAACCTTTGCAGGATATGTATTGTACCACAGGAAACCCAGTAGAGCTCCGACGAACGCGGACATGAAAATTGCAACCTCTCCGGAGCCCGGGATGTACATGATGTTCAGGTAGTCCGAATTGAGAAGGTTGCCTCCGAGGTATGCAAGAACTCCGATCACGATACCGACTATCGCAGAAGTGCCTGCAGCCAGACCGTCCATTCCGTCTGTGAGGTTGGCTCCGTTTGAGCAGGCGGCGATGACTATGATGATCATCAGCATGTAGATACCCCAGCTGCAGTATGTCCCGATTTGTCCGCTGAAAGGAGAAAGCCATGAATAATCGAACTCGTGCGCCTTGACGAATGGGATGGTGGTCACGATTTCATCCATCTTGATGGCGGGGCTGAAACACATTGCCAACGCTATGACAAGTCCGAGAGAGAACTGCCCAATAAGCTTGACCTTGGGGCTGAGACCGTCCTTGTTGTGCTTTATGACCTTGATGTAGTCATCAGCAAAGCCGATGGCGCCGCACCATACCGTTGTCAAAACCAGAAGCTGTACATAAATGTTGCTCAGATCGCAGACAAGCAGGACGGAAATCAGCATGGAAAGGATTATGATGATTCCTCCCATAGTAGGGGTTCCTTTTTTCTGCCCTTCTCCTGCGAGGCCGAGATTTCTTACGGTCTCTCCAATCTGATGGCGCTGGAGCGCTTTGATGATGCTCTTTCCTGCGAAGAATGCGATAAGCATGCTTATGACATTCGCGAGCATTGCCCTGAAAGAAAGGAAATTCATCAGCCCCAATCCCGGGATGTCAAATTCTTTAATGAAATTATAGATATGGTACAGCATAGGTCCTGTTATGATATGGAATCAAATACTTCATTTACGATTTCCTTCTCGTCAAAGTGAAGCTTTTCTTTTCCGAGAATCTGATATGTCTCATGGCCTTTTCCTGCCAGAAGTATGGTCGAACCGGCAGGAGAGAGCAGTATGGCGGTGCGGATCGCTTCCCTGCGGTCTGAAATGCATACTGCCTTTGAGAGCCCTGCAGGAGAGAATCCTTTTCTGATGTCTTCAATGATGTCTTCTGTACGTTCAGTACGGCTGTTGTCTGAAGTGACGAAAATCCTGTCAGCATATTTCTCGCACACTGCGGCCATTTCGGGACGTTTTGTCCTGTCCCGGTCTCCTCCGCATCCGAACAGGCAGACCAGCTCTTTCTCCGGGGCTACGTCCCTGAGGGTCTTCAATACATTTTCAAGAGCATCGGGGGTGTGCGCGTAGTCGATGACGACGTTCAAATCCCGTGGGCCTCTCATTACATCAAGCCTTCCCGGTGCCGATTCAAGTCTGGAAATGGCGACAAGAGCCTCTTCCTTTCCGATACCGAGGGCGATGGCGGCGCAGTAGATCGCAAGTACGTTGTAAGCGTTGTGTGCTCCCACGAGTTTTGTCCATGTTTCCGTGCCGTCCACTTTCAGCATCATCCCCTCGAAACTTTCCTCCATGATGCGGCAGTTGTGGTCTGCCAGTGATTTGCAGGAATAAGTCACAACGGAAGCCTTCGTGTTCTGAACCATAACCGAGCCGTTGCGGTCATCAGCATTTGTGATGGCGACTGCCTCAGGACTCAGGTCGTCGAAGAATTTCTTCTTGCATCTGAGGTATTCCGCAAAAGTCTTGTGGTAGTCCAGATGGTCATGAGTGAGATTTGAGAAGATGCCGACCCTGAACTCAAGACCCGCAACCCTTTCCTGCTCGATGCCGATAGAACTGACTTCCATAAAGCAGTATTCGCATCCGGCTTCAACCATCTCGCTGAGCAGTAAGTTGATGGTAAGGGGATCTGACGTAGTGTTTGCTGTCTCGCTGCGTTTGGTGCCGACGTAGTTTGCTATTGTCGAGAGCAGGCCGCACTCATATCCAAGATTGCGGAACATGTTGTACAGCAGGGTTACCGTAGTTGTCTTTCCGTTGGTCCCGGTGATTCCGACAAGATTGAGCTTGCCTGAAGGGTGCCCGTAGAAATTGTCGGCACATAGTGCCAGACCCTTTCTGTCTGCATCTATCACGGCGGAAGCTCCGTTGGCCATTGCCGAATCAATATAGTCGTGGCCATCCCCGCTGCACCCCTTTACGGCGATGAAAGCGGAACCCGGGCAAGCCTTGCGCGAATCACAGCATATCGATGTGATATCGCTTCCGGCGTTGCCATAGACAATGGACGCTCCTGTTCCCTTAATAATATTCTCAAGTCTCATCTGCTTCAATTATATTGTGTTCCTCCAGTAAGGATCGATTCTGTACAATTCATCAATTATGGTTTTGACGGTCTTTGCGGGATACCCGGAGCCGTAGAAACTTCTGCTGGACAGTCTTGAATATACCACCGTGATTATGGTGTACTGCGGATCCTCTACAGGGAAGAACCCGACGAACGTTCCCTGATTCTTCTTTTTGCCGTCAGGCATTTCATATTTACCATTGGAAAGGACGACCCTTGAAGTTCCAGTCTTGCCGGCGACCGATACCTTGGCGTCATTCAGTACCTTAGCGGTACCTTCTGATGTCACGCCCTTCAAACCTTCAGTAAGTATCGCAGCGGTGGCTGCGGAACATATTGCGGAATCCAGAATGCAAGGCTCGAATTTCTTTATGATCTTGCCGTCCTTTTCTATGTCCTCGACTATATATGGTTTCATCATGCGTCCTTTGCCGGCGATGGCATTGTAGAAATTGACGATATGGAGAGGGGATTCCGTAATACTGTAGCCCATTGCTACAGATCCCAGGTCGTGTTTGTTCCAGTATTTTGAATCCGGCTCCAGGAAATTCGGCTTTGCAAGTCCGACGAGGTCGAAGTCGAATGCGTCTGCGAGATGATATTTGCGTATATGATTGTAGAAATCTTCCTTGTGGCTTGCGTAATGTGTGATGGCAAGATAGCGGAAAGCGTAGTTCGAAGAGACCTCCACACAGTATAGAAGCGGAACCCAATTTGTGTGGTGCTCCCGCTCGTAATCGATGATGTGTTCATCGGCGGCATATCTGTAGCCTTCAATCACGCCGTGATTGCCCGGGATTCGCTCATCAAGGGAATGTACGTATCCGTCCTCTAATGCGGACATCAGGGTGCTCAATTTGAATACGGAGCCGGGCTCTCCCATTCTTCCTATTGCAAGATTGTAGGTTTCATCCAGGTCCCCGTCATCGTCCCGGAGGAGGTTGACCATCGCCCTGATCGCACCTGTCTTGACATCCATGAGAATGACGCAGCCTCCCTCGATTTCCGGATCGTCGCTGATCTGCTCCCTGAGGGCGCGGTCGGCAATCTCCTGATATTCGATGTTGAGAGTAGACCTGATGTCATTGCCGTCTTCAGCGGCCACGAAAGTGCTGTCGAAATCCTGTACGCGCCCCATGTCGGAGACGCGCAGCCATTCCTCACCGACCTTGCCTGACAAATATTCGTCAAACTTTCCTTCTATACCTACATATCTATTGCCTACTCCTGTGTCTTCATCCCTGATAAAGCCGATGGCTCTGGATCCCAGACGTCCGTAAGGGTAACGTCTGACATTCTTGTTGATGTCTCTCTTCCTGAGGATGAGTCCGCCTTTGTTCGTGCCCTCTCTGAAAAGAGGGAACTGCTGCACTTTCTCGAAAGTCTGTTTGTCCACAGGGTGGCCGAACTCGACGAATCCGTTTCCCTTTTCCCTGTTCCTCTTTATTGAGTTGTAGTACCAGCTTGCCTTGTGTTCCGGGAACAGTTCGGCAAGGCAGACAGACAAGTCCTTGGCTTTAGCCATCCACTCGTTTTCAAGAGAATCCCTCCTGCGGGCATCCGCAATGCTTGCAAACTCCTTCTTTCTTACAGAGCAGTCCATGCAGATCTTGTATCTCCTGACAGTAAGGGCCAGCGTGCGTCCGTTGCAGTCGAGTATGTCCCCTCTGGCGGACTCGATTTCCTTCCTGGTGCTTCGTGGAGTAAGGGCACGCTCGATCTTCGGATCCGGCTTGTAGAATACCTGAATATACACGAGGCGACCTATCAGCCACAGAGAGACCAATAGCAGAAGCACGTAGAAGACGTACAGGGCAATGCCTATACGGTCACGTTTTGTTCTTGTCTTGCCTTGTCTTGCCATTTATTCCACTATTACAGTTGCAGGCTTTTGTGCATCGTGAAGCTCCGATCCCATTCTGGCCAGCCTTTTTTCTATCTCACCCCTACGGTGCAACTCTTCCAGCTCGAACCTGTATTGCGCATTGATCATCTGGAGGTCATCGATGGTTTCATAGTTCTCCTCCACCTTATGGAGCGAGAGGTCAACCATCATGCTGAACCAGATGGCCATGCTGAACATGAAAAAGCAGAAAATGATGTGTACCATATACTTTCCCACATTAAGCTTTAGCAGGAACTTTCCCTGGAGAACGGCCAATAAGCTGTTCCTCAGAAGCAAAAGCGTTGTCTTTACACCCTGGTTCATGCCTGCTGTATCTTTTCCGCGATTCTGAGCTTTGCGCTCCTTGCACGCGTGTTGTTTTCAATCTCCTCCTCATCGGGAAGAATAGGTTTGCGGTTCACCGCCTTCAACGGGGTCTCGCTGCGTCCGAAAATGTCTTTTTTCTCCTCACCCTCTACATTGCCGGTCTTAATGAAATTCTTGACCATCCTGTCCTCCAGAGAGTGGTATGTTATGACCACAAGTCTTCCTCCGGTCTTGAGTGACTTTGCTGCCCCCTCAAGGAACTTTTCGAGAGACCTCATTTCCTGGTTTACCTCAATTCTGAGTGCCTGATACACTTTGGCGAGGTATTTATGCTCGGCGAAAGACGGCAGGGCGGCAGCAATGGCATTGTCGAGGTCGTCTGTGGTGGTGAGGGAAGATTTGGAACGGCCGGCAACGATAAGTTGCGCGAGACGTCTGGAATTTTCCACTTCTCCATAGATTCTGAAAATCCTTTCCAATTCTTCTTGCGTATAAGAATTGACAATGTCGGCTGCTGTCGTGCTGCCCTGCACGTTCATTCGCATATCGAGCGGAGCGCTATAGCGGAAAGAGAATCCTCTGTCCGCAGTGTCAAACTGATGTGACGACACTCCGAGGTCAGCCAGAATGCCATCAAACCCTTCCGCAGCTTCCAGAAGGGAGTAGTTGTGTATAAATCTGAAATTGTTGTGAACCAGAGTGAAGCGTTCATCATCGATGGCGTTTGCCAGTGCATCCTCATCTCTGTCGAATGCGACAAGCCTGCCTTTTGCGCTGAGCCTGCCCATTATTTCCCGGCTATGTCCGCCTCCGCCGAAAGTGGCGTCCGCGTAGATGCCGTCCGGATTCTGAACCAGGGCATCAACGCTTTGAAAAAGAAGTACGGGATTGTGATATTCGCTCATTGTTCTTGCCTTCTATTTCCGGGAGAGGCTTTGGGCAATGGCGACATAATCTTCTTTAGATACTTTTGAACTTTCGAATTTCTCTGCAGCCCAGATTTCTATCTTGAAGTTGACGCCAAAGAAAACCACGTCTTTTGTTACACCGATTGCGTCAAGAAGATACCTGGAAATAGAGATACGCCCTAATTTGGCGTCAGGCTCCACCACATCACAGTCACGCATGTATTCCCTCCAGAACTGTACATGCTTCGGATTAAAGAAATCCAGACTCTCTCTGATCTTCTCCGCCTCGCGTTCCCACTCTTCGTAGGACCACATCTCAAGACAGCCGTCATAGAGACTCTTTTTGATGACAAACCTCATGTCGCCTCCCGGAGGAACGGCTCCTTTGAGCGGCGCAGGGAACACAAGTCTCCCCTTGTCGTCAACTTTTGAGCTGTATTTTCCGATGAATGTGACCATATTTTCTTATACGCAGGCACAAAGATAGATAAAATTTTTCCACTTTATTACACCCGATTACATATTTTTCCACACTTTGTCAATATTTTGCATTTTCAAAGGAAACGTATAACTTTGCGTTTATTAACAACGCTGTTAAACAAAACTGTTAACATTCTTTATGAACAGAAAAGACAACAAGGAAGCAGACATCCTCAAGGCTGCGGAAAAACTCTTTGCCCAGAAGGGATACAAAGAAGCCACGACTACGTTGATCGCTTCCGAGGCCGGAGTCACACATGCGATGCTCCACTACTATTTCAGGACAAAGGAGCAGATCTTTCTTAAGGTTCTTGACCTTTACTTCAACGAAATCATCGCGGACCTGAAGGCCATCATGGTGCCCGAAACATACGATATCGGCCTGATACGCAGGGTCACTGAGATATGCTTCGACTTTTTCTCACGTCACCGCGGTCATCTGGCGCTTCTTATGGAAATGTCCAGGGAGAAGCCCGAGATACTGGAAGAAAACATTTCCAGAATCAGTCTTTTCCTCGGCAGTTCGATGAATGCCCACAGGGAAAGGATCGAGAAGGCTGTGCGCGACGGAGCGATAAAGGAAATAACCTTCCACGAACTGCTTGTGGATATCGTCAGCGTCTGTGCCGCTCCGTTCTTGTTCAGCCCGATGATCTCAAATCTTGCAGGGATGGATGAAGCCCAGATAGAAGCCTTTATGGAAAGGCGGAAGACGGAGGCTGTGGAAATGATTTCCGGCAGACTTCAACCGGTTGAAAAATAAAATCATTATGATAAAAAGGAGACTTAAGTTCATTATTATCCTGTTTCTGGCTGCATCCAGGACCGGATTTGCCATCGATATCGATGAATGCATACGGATGGCTTATGACAACTATCCCCAGATAAAGGAGTATGATTTGATAGAAATGTCGAGGAAATATGACCTTGGCAATGCTGCTCTTGCATGGGTGCCGCAGCTTTCCGTATCAGGAAAGGCCAGCTGGCAGTCCACGGTCGTGGAGATGCCTTTCGATATTCCCGGTTTCAAGTTCGACATCCCTCATGACCAGTACGGAGTGACTGCGGATGTCAGCCAGCAGATATGGGACGGCGGTGCGAGCCAGGCAAAACGCAATCTTGCTGATGCCGGCGCGGAGGTTAAAAACAGGCAGCTTGAAGTAAATATGTATTCCATCCGCTCGCGTGTCCAGAATATCTATTTGAGCATAATGCTGATTGACAAGCAGCTCGGCCTGAATGACGTACTCTGCGAAAATCTGAAAAGAAACCTCCGCGAACTTGATGTAATGGTGGAGGAAGGAGTGGCTTATGAGTCGGACCGCGACCAGATAAAAGTGAGCATCCTTTCATGCGAACAGCAGAAGGTGGGGCTGGAGACCGACCGCAAGGCTTATGTGCGCATGCTCAGCCTGCTGACCGGTAAAGATCTGGAAGGAGAACCTCTGGCCGAGCCGTCGGTTGACGTGAAGCCGGATATCAGTTCGGAGATACTGCGTCCTGAAATTGCTTTGTATGATGCGCAGGCTCTTCAGATCCGCAGGCAGAAAGAGCAGCTCTCGACAGCCATTTCCCCGCGTCTGAACCTTAACCTTCAGGCAGGTTACGGCCGTCCCGGACTGAATATGCTGTCAAAGGAGTTTGACCCTTATTTCATGGCCGCCCTCAAGTTACAGTGGAATTTCGGTTCATTGTACACTCTCGGAAATGACCGCAGGAAAGCGGATGCCGATGCCATGAAAGTGGAACTCAGCAGAAAGAGTTTCCTGTTGAACACTTCTGTAGAAGCGCTTCAGAAACAGAGCGAGGTTGAAAAGGCCGCGGATGTGCTGGAACGTGATGATGACATAATAAGCCTAAGAAGAAAAATCACGGTAACCGCGGAGCAGCAGTACAAGGAAGGGATAATCAAGATGAACGATTATCTGAGTCTGCTGGACGAGGAGTATAAGGCCCGTTTGAACTACAACATCCACGGGGTGCAATACACGATGGCAGTCCTGGACCTCCAGAATACGCTCGGAATAGAAAACAAGTAAAAGTAAACCGATATGAAAAGAAAAATACTATACATGACGGCAGCCGCTTCTGCATTCATGGCTGTCCAGTCCTGCAGCAGCGATATTGATTTTGATGCCTGTGGTCAGATTGATGCCACACAGGTGACCGTATCTGCGGAAAGCAACGGGAAAATCCTTGAGCTTGATCTCGAGGAAGGTGACAGACTGGGTGCAGGCCAGGTGGTCGGTTGTATCGACACGGTCCAGATATCCCTGCAGATTAAAGAACTGAAACAACGTATTGAAGGTGCCGGGTCCCGTCTTGTCGATATCAGGACGCAGAAGGAACCTAACGTCAACCAGCTTGCCAGCCTGGAAAACGACCTGGCGCGTTACTCCAATCTGCTTGCCAGCAATGCTGCCACGCAGAAACAGGTGGATGACATCAAGGACAAGATCGCTGTCCTCAAGGCACAGATTTCCGCCCAGGACCAGAGCTGGTCAAGAGGCAATTCCACGGTGCAGTCCGACATCAGGATGTATGAGATACAATTAGCGCAGAAGGAGGACCAGCTTTCAAAGTGCCATATCTCCGTACCCGTTTCGGGCACGGTGCTGGCGAAATATGCGGAAGCCGGTGAAAACGTGACCTCCGGAAAACCTCTTTTCAAGATAGCGGATATGGAAAACACGTATGTGCGTGCCTACTTCACTACAGTCCAACTTTCGGGACTCAAACTCGGAGACACTGTGACCGTGATTCCTGATGACGGCAGCCAGTCTCCGAAGAAATACGAAGGACGTATAATCTGGATATCGGATCAGGCTGAGTTTACCCCTAAAAATATCCAGACGCGGGATGAACGTGCCGACATGGTGTATGCAGTCAAGGTCCTGGTTCCAAATGACGGAAACCTTCGTCTGGGAATGTACGCCTACATCAGAAAGTAAAATATGCAGGAGGAACTGGCAATCAGAGTCGAAGGTATCTGCAAGTCATATAAGGATACCAAGGCGCTTCAGGATATCAGTCTGGATATCCGCAATGGCGAGATTTTCGGATTGATAGGTCCGGACGGCGCCGGGAAGACCTCGCTCTTCAGGATATTGACGACGCTGACTCTGCCGGATGAGGGACATGCGGAAGTCAACGGAAATGATGTAGTCAGCGATTACGAGGCCATACGCAGAACCATCGGCTATATGCCGGGACATTTTGCCCTGTATCAGGATCTCAGCGTGGCTGAGAATCTTGATTTCTATGCAACTGTGTTTGGCACCACGGTGGAAGCCAACTATGATACCATCAAGGAGATATATTCGCAGATTGAGATGTTCAGGGACAGAAAAGCGAAGAACCTGTCCGGTGGAATGAAACAGAAACTGGCTCTCTGTTGCGCATTGGTGCACAAGCCTGATGTGCTTTTTCTGGATGAGCCTACAACCGGAGTGGATGCGGTCAGCCGAAAGGAGTTCTGGACAATGCTCGCCAGAATCAAGGCTTCCGGAGTCACTATATTCGTATCGACGCCTTATATGGACGAAGCCGGACTGTGCGACAGGATAGCCCTGATCCATGAAGGGAAAATAATCGATCGGGGTACTCCGGCAGAAATTGTATCACGTTATCCGGACAGACTGTATTCGGTCAGGGGCGACAACATGTTCAGGATATTGAACGTACTCAGACCGATTGACGGTGTGCTGCGCTGCAGCTCTTTCGGCTGCGAGTGCCACGTCGCCGTGCCGCAGGACGGCCCTGATGCAACGCTTCTGCTCGCTGCGCTGGAAAATGCCGGGCTTCACGGCTGCAGCGTTGAAGAGACAGAGCCCGGAATCGAAGACTGCTTCATCAGACTTTCATAATTTATGGACAACGGCAACAAATCAGTAGTAATCAGGAATCTCGTCAAGAAATTCGGCGACTTCACTGCCGTCGACAACATTTCCTTCGAGGTGGCAAAAGGGGAGATATTCGGTTTTCTCGGGGCCAACGGTGCCGGAAAGACGACAGCCATGCGTATCCTCTGCGGGCTCAGCCGGCCTAGCTCCGGAGAGGGGACTGTGGCGGGGTACAGCATAAACAGGGAGCAGGAGAAGATAAAGAGACATATAGGTTACATGAGCCAGAAATTCTCTCTTTATCCTGATTTGAAAGTATTTGAAAACATTGAGCTTTTCGGCGGAATATATGGTCTGACTGACAAGCAGATAGCAAAGAAGACCGACGACATGCTCAAGGCTCTTTCAATGGAAAAGGCCCGCGATATGTTCGTACGCGACATGCCGCTCGGCTGGAAACAGAAACTGGCGTTCAGCATCGCCATGGTGCATGACCCGCAGATAGTGTTCCTTGACGAACCGACCGGAGGCGTGGATCCAGTGACCCGCAGAAACTTCTGGGAGATGATATACAAGGCGGCTTCAGACGGTGTCACCGTGTTTGTGACCACTCATTATATGGATGAAGCCGAATACTGTGACCGCGTGTCCGTGATGGTGGACGGAAGGATAGAGGCCATAGGATCGCCAGCGAGCCTGAAAGAACAGTACGGAGCTTCGGATATGGACGGAGTCTTTACAAAAATAGCCGGAAGAGCGGAAAGAGAATAATGAAAGAGATATTTGCATTCATACTCAAGGAGTTCAGGCATATCTTCCGTGACCGGAGAACGACCCTGATAGTGCTTGTGATGCCGGTTGTGCAGATTGTACTGTTCGGTTTTGCCATAAGTACAGAGGTTCACAATGCCGTAATAGACGTGGTGGGCGACATGTCGGACCCCGAGGTCAGGAAGATAGTGGAGCGCATCGATAACAACGAATACCTCGAGACAGGAGAGTTCCTTCATTCTATGTCCGATGTGGAGACAAGGCTGCGCAAGGGCAAGGCGAAGGCGGCAGTATGTTTCGAGAATAATTTTGAGGACAGGCTTCATGCAGACGGCAGAGGAGTCGTGTCCATAATAAGCGACGGCGCCGACCCGAACACAGCCCAGATAGTGACGAATTATGTGAAGGGTGTCATCCAGTCGGAGCAGACGGAAATCAACTCCTCTATGACGGCGGCTACAGGAAGCGTATCGATGCGTCCCAACGTGCAGCTGATGTACAATCCTGCAATGAATTCATCGTACAATTTCGTGCCCGGGGTCATGGGCCTCGTCCTTATGCTCATCTGCACGATGATGACTTCCGTGTCGATAGTCAAGGAAAAGGAACTCGGTACCATGGAACTTGTGCTGGTTTCTCCGGTAAAGCCTTTCTGGATAATCCTCAGCAAGCTGATACCGTATCTGGTGCTGTCCATCGTAAACTTCGTCAGCGTTCTTCTGCTTGCTGTGTATGTGATGGGAGTGCCGATAAACGGAAGCATCGCCCTGCTTTCCCTTGTATCAGTAGTGTTCGTCGGTTCATCGCTGGGTCTGGGTCTTCTGGTATCCGTCATATCTTCAACTCAGCAGACTGCGATGCTGCTCTGCGGAATGGGCCTTACTATGCCTACGATGATGCTCTCAGGCATAATATTCCCTTGTGAAAGCATGCCGGTAGCCCTTCAGATATTCTCTGACATCATTCCTGCCAAATGGTTTATTATCATGGTCAAGAAGATAATGATACAGGGAGCGGGCTTCCAGGCCATTATCAAGGAATTCTGTGTGCTCAGCGGAATGATGGTCCTGCTTCTATGGGTCAGTATAAGAAAATTCAAGACAAGACTCTGACGGCTATGTGGAAGTATCTTTTGAAAAAGGAATTCAGACAATTCCTCAGGGATCCGGGAATGCCCCGTATGGTGATGATGTTCCCTTTCCTCATTATCTTAGTTTTCCCGTACGCGGCCAATATGGAGGTTAGGAACATAAAGCTTGCAATGGTTGACAATGACCGTTCCGACCAGTCCAGTCTTCTTATGGAGAAGTGTGCGTCATCCGGATATTTCGAAGTGAAATCTGTCTCAGCCTCTCCGGAAGAAGCACAGAGGATGATGGACGACGGTAGGATAGATGCCATACTGACCATCGACACCGGTTTCGGAAAATATCTCGAAGGCTCAGGACCGATGCAGGACGCGATGCCGGTCGGAATCAAGGTCAACACTGTCAACGGCACACGCGGCAACATAGGTTCCCAGTATCTCAATGCCTGCATAAGCGGTTTCGTGATGTCGGAGAAGGGTATGGATTCGGCGCCGTCTTCCCAGGTTGAAATAAGAGAGAGTTATCTTTACAATCAGTTCATGGACTACAAACTGTTCATGATACCGGCTCTGATAGTGATTGCCATCACAATGATGTGCGGCTTTCTGCCGGCACTGAATATCGTGTCCGAAAAAGAGAAGGGGACTATCGAACAGATTAACGTGACACCGGTCAGCAAGACGGCCTTTATAGTGTGCAAAATGGTTCCATACATAGCTGTAGCCTATTTTATGGTATTCTCTTGCCTGCTGCTCGCCAAGATTGTTTTCGGATACGGCTGTGCAGGCAGTATATTCAGCATAATAATTTTTACCTTTGCACATATACTGGTAATGTCCTCCTTCGGACTCCTGGTATCCAACTACAGCGAGAATGCGCAGCAGGCTATGTTCATAATCTGGTTCTTCAGTATGGTATTCATGCTTATGAGCGGAATATTCACTCCGATAGAATCGATGCCTGAGTGGGCAAGGGCGATAACTTATGCCAATCCGCTCACATACTATGCCGATGCCATGCGCGGTATCTGCCTAAAGGGCAGTACGCTCGCAGATACCTGGTTCGACCTGGTATGCCTGTTGGGAATAGGTGGACTTACTACAACCTGGGCTGTGCTCAGCTACCATAAGACCAACTGATATTTCAAATTCGGCAGCAGATAAACTGACTATGTTAGAGATCCTTTCAGCATTTCTTCTTGCCCTTTCGCTGTGTGCGGACTGTTTTGCGGTCACTTCGTGTTCAAGTGTGACTCTTAAGAGTGTCGATGCCCGCAAAGTGCTTACCATTGCCTTGTCTTTCGGTGTCATCCAGACGCTGCTGATGCTTTTGGGCTGGCTGTTCGGTGACATCTTCGTGGGGGTCGTAGAAAAGGTGGCCCATATCATAGGATTTCTGATGCTGCTTTACGTGGGCGGCTCGATGATAATTGAAACGGTCAGGGGCGGTTCCGAAGCGCGTAATCTCAACGGCGTCAGGAATGTCCTGATAGGAGGCATCGCTACCAGCCTCGACGCCTTTGCGGTAGGCATCAGCCTGTCAATGGACCGCAGTCCCGTGAATGTGGTCACATTGGACCTTGCAGCCGTTTTCATAGTGACCGTACTTTCCGTAGTTGCCGGTATCGGGGGCGGATACAAGCTCGGTAAGAAACTCGGCAAGCCTGCCGAAATAGCCGGTGGCTGCGTCCTGATACTCATCGGACTGAATATCCTCCTCGACTTCATCTAGAAGTGAAAAGACAGGAAGCCGACTAAAAAGGCACCGTCAGGTGCCGCATCGGAGCGGTAATGAGACTTTCAAAGAAAGTAGAATAGCGAATCAACGCTTTGATTCCAGATTCTTCAGAAAAGAGGAAGGGGAGACGTTGAACTGTTTCTGAAAGTTCGCTGCAAAGTATGAAGATGATGAGAAGCCAACCAAATCGGCAACTTCGTTGATACGGTACTGTCGAGAAGCAAGCAGCTCGGCAGCGTGCCGAGGCACCTCTGAGCCCTGCCCTCACATCGGGACCGCCACTATTGCTTCCCGCACTCCGAGCGCAAGCTTTTGACGAAGGCGCTCGGAGTCATGCTGAACTGTTTCTGGAAGTTAGTGGAGAAGTAGGAGGCGGAAGAGAAACCGACAACGTCCGCCACCTCGTTCACGCGGTATTTCCCTGATGCAAGAAGTTCCGCTGCCATCTTAAGCCGGCTCAAACGTATATACTCGTTGATATTCAATCCGGTATTGGCCTTTACCTTACGGAAAAGCGTCGAATTCGAGATATTGAGGGCAGCAGAAAGTTCATTGATACTCAAATTGCTGTCTGACATTCTTTCAAGCATAACGGTATGAAGACGGGACATCAACTCCTCGTCGACCCTGTTGTTTGGAGTACCGTAGAAGTGAGATAGAGGGGACTTGGCAAATTGTTGATATGCTATTTCCCTGTTTTTGAAAAGATTGTCCACTGTAGCCAAAAGCAGTTCAATCGGAAAAGGCTTCTCGATATAGCCATCCGCCCCGACTTCCAGAGTAGCCAGACGTGTATCCATTTCAGCTACGGCAGTCATCAGAATAACCGGTATATGGCTGTTTTCCACAGTCGTCTTGACATAATTGCACAGTGCGCATCCGTCCATAACCGGCATCATCACATCGCTGATGATAAGGTCAAACTTCCGCTTCCCTATCTTTTCGACGGCTGCCTTGCCATTGGCTGCAACGGCTACATTGAAATCCCTGGACAGGGACTCCGCCAGATACAGGCGGAAATCCTCATTGTCCTCTACTATCAGGATATCTCTACGGGAATCATTGTATTCCTGCTCTGCATCATCCCAAGGATGGTCCCCTTCCTGGTCCTGGCTGATGGTCAAAGGGGCGCCCGAAGACGGAACCTGCTTCCCGACCGGCAGCTCCACCACAAAGGAATTGACATCGGAACGGGATACGTCCAGATACAGTCTGCCATCATGCTGCTCAGCCAGAGCTCTGGCTAACGGAAGACCAAGTCCTGCCCCTTTTCCTCCCGTGATGAACTTGTCAAAGATTCTCTCGCTGTCCTTCGAAGGAATTCTGTCTCCATTCGAATCAACTCTGATGATGGCATTCTCCCCGGACGTCTCCAATGCCACGTCGATTCTGTCCCCTCCATATTTGAAAGCATTTGAAATGAGGTTGCTGATGATTTTCTCAACGCTGTCACCAGCACACATAACATCCATAACAGGTGCTTGCACAGAGACTGCAAGCTGGATTCCCTGTTCCTCCGCCATATTGCTGAAAAGGCCGACGGTACGTCTGACGATTTCGGAAAGATTGCAGAGGGTGAGCTCGAGCTTTTTCTCATTCTGCTCATACTTCCTTATATCGAGGAGCTGGTTGGCTAGATTCAGAAGACGGTCTGTATTGGCCTGTATGATCTCCAGATCCTTCAAGGAGTATTCTCCGGTCCTTATCATATTGTCCAAAGGCATCTTGATCAATGACAAAGGAGTACGGATCTCATGGGCGATATTCATAAAGAATGCATTCTTCGATTCGTAAAGTTCCCGCTGCTTCTCCTTCTCTATCCTTTCCTGACGGATCATCCTTTCCTTTCTGCGCCACCTTACGATGTTGAGCACAAAATATCCCAAAAGAGACATAGTCACAAGAAGCATCATTATTCTGGCAAAAGCGCTCTTATAAAAAGGAGGCTTTATGATTATTTCCACTGATTTTGTGGACTCGGGAGCATCACTGCCAAGCAGGCTGACCGTAAAAACATGTTTGCCATATCCGACATGGGGGATGACAGCCATCTGTTCACTGGTCACTTTACTGACACTGCCGTGTGGTGATGAAAGCGTATATTGATATTGACAAGAGGTAGGGCTGGCAAAATTCAAACAAGAGAAGCGTATTCTTAAAGACTCAACATCCTTGTAGCTCGCCAATATCCTCTTTGTTTGCAAAGATGAAACTCCGTCTTCACAAAGCCCGGTGAGCCTGTCTTCCATTATTCCCTTTATGGAGCTGATGTATATGGACTTATCCATTTCAATTGACTTCATTTTGGAAGGAACGAACGTGAGCAGACCATAGGATGTACCCATGGCTATATAGTCGGAACCTGCTCCATAGGCTGCTCCATAAGCGAACTGACATTGATGTTCCCCCTTGTCACGGAAGAATGACGACACTACCCTGAAATCAGAAGGATCAAGCAGATGGAGCCCCCTGTTAGTGGAAATCCATATCATACCCTCACTGTCTTCAACAATCGAACAGGTAACAGATGAAGGGAATCCTTTTTCAAGGGACAGATGCTCTGTCTGCAGGTTCTCTACATCGACGGTATATACGGCATCCCCTTCAGTCGTAACCCATACCAGGTGTCTGCTATCCTCAAATAAGGAGGTTACACGTATGCCCGGTTGCAGGTTTTCAGTTATATTGAATGATTGATCCAGCAATATGATTCCTTTACCATAGGTCCCCGCCCAGATTCTGCCTGTTGAATCCTCCAGAAGATCAAGGATATCCGACCCTTCTGTCTCAGGAATCAGCATAAATTCGTCAGATTCATTGACATATCTGAACATTCCGTTTGTCGAACTGACAAGTATGGTGCCTTCCGAAGTCTGTATTATATGGTGAAACTGATTCGAACCGAACCGATAGTGGTTGATGACTGATGAACTCTTTTGGTTATAACGGAATATTCCATTGCCGTAGGTGCATATCCACAGTTCGTCACCGACAATAAGGATGTCCCGATAGTTGTTGCGATATCCCGGAAGATCAATATGATTGAAAGATGCATCATCAGGCTGCAAGTAGTTCAATTCACCATCCTCCGTTCCTGCATAAAGGCGGTTGCCTGATCCATTGAGTGCACGGACAAGTGTGCCGGAGATGCTCTGCTTCTGTGGAATAGGATAGAAGAATATATAGGCGTTTTCAATGTTCCGCCAAAGATTCAGTCCACTGAAAAGGGTGCCGGCCCACACATTCCCCTCCCGGTCTGTGGATAAGCATTGAACGTCGTCTGACGACAAGGACATTCTCTCACTGTCAGAATGTGTAACGGACAAGGTCCTGCCAGTCTCCTCAAAGAAGATATATACTCCATAGTTCGTTCCAATCCAGAATTCCCCCGGGACACGCTCCAGCAAAGAGGTTATATCCATATTGCCGGAACGGCTCAATGATTCGAGAATCACGGTGTAAGAGCCGTCCAAAGGGTTGAACACCACTACCTTGTCATCCAATGTCGATGCAATCAGACGTCTGTTGCTTGCCCGCGCAATCAAACTCAGGTTGGAGATATCCTCCTCCTCGAATTTATCGACAATGCTGTTATATGCGAGCAGGCGTCCGTCCGAACAAGTACACCAGACCAGCCCCTCCGAGTCGGAGGCGGCATGAACGAATTCATAGCGGCCTGAAGGATATTTTGTAATTTCGGACTTTTCCTTGCTGTATTTATACAGGTCGCTGGAACAGAACCAAATATTGCCGACATTGTCTTGTACGATACTGGTGACCGGGCTGTCCGTATCAATGTCAAGTGTGGTCACTTTTCCTGTAACAGGATCATACCAGCCCTTCCCGGAAAGGGTTGAAAACCAGACAAGGCCCTCATTGTCCACCATAACAGATTCAGTCAAACCGGCCATCGGTTGGCATTCCTCCTCATTATATACAGTAGTGAAGTGGTAGCCATCATATCTGCATACTCCGTTTCCCGTTCCAACCCAAAGGAAGCCATAGTGGTCCTGAGCCACACAGAAAACGCTGTTGCTCAGCAGACCGCCTGTAACCTGATATTGACTGAAATAATAGTACGGCACCGGACCAGCTCCGGGCGCTTCCACAGGCTGTCCGGCGGCCTTCAGCAAAGAAACTGCCAGAAGCAGAAATATAGTCGTTCCAGTGATTTTTCCCATAACTGACATAAATGTAAGAATTATTCTGGAAACACTGCTGCATAGTTACGGTCTGCAATGCATTTGGCGGATTCCTTGATGAATTTGACGAATAAATGAAAATTTCATTGAAATGCATTGAATAATTTTGTAACGGTTAATACCGAACAAACATTACTACTAATCAATAATCAAATCATCTATCTATGAAACACTCATTCATTGAGAAATCTGCAGCCTTTCTGGCCGTCATGCTTCTGTGCGTATCAGCTTTCGCCCAGAACAAAAGCATCTCAGGAAAGGTTGTCGACCGGAACGGGGAACCTCTAATCGGAGTAACCGTTCTGCAGACTGGAACGACCAATAATGGTACGATTACCGACATTGACGGTTACTATACCATCAACGTTCCGGCTAGCGCCAATCTTACTTTCACCTGTATCGGCTACGCAGACCAGATTGTCGCCGTAGCAGGTAAGGATGTCATTGACGTTGTTCTCGAAGAGGACAATGAGATGCTCGAAGAAACAGTGGTCATCGGCTACGGTACACAGAAGAAGAAACTTCTTACCGGAGCTACGATCAATATTTCCGGTGAGGATATCCAGAGACAGAACACCACGAATGCACTCGGTGCACTTTACAGTTCGGTTCCGGGTGTCAACATCGTTCAGAGCAACGGTCTGCCTGGCTCAGGATATACGATTACTGTCCGCGGTATCGGTACAACCGGTTCTTCAGAACCTCTCATTGTTATCGATGGCGTTGCCGGAGGTAATCTGGACAATCTGAACCCTGCCGACATCGAGTCCATCGACATCCTCAAGGATGCCGCTTCGGCTGCCATTTATGGTGCGCGTGCTGCAAACGGTGTGGTTCTTGTGACCACCAGACAGGGAAAACAGGGAGAAAAGAAAGCTACAGTCACGTTTGATGCATACACGGGTTTCCAGCAGCCAAATACCAATGGTGTGCACGGAGTTTCAGCTCAGGAGTATCTGGATCTGATTGACAGGGCCTACATCAGTTTCGGCTCCTTGAAAGAAGGTCAGCACTGGTATGATCTGGATAAACTGATGCCGGTACAGAAACAGTGGCTGGAACAGGGAAAATGGAACGGAACAGACTGGTTCAATGAGTCTGTCAACAAAAACGCTCCTACCAACAATGTCGTGGTCGGTATTACAGGTGGAGGAGACGCAATCAGGTATTCATTCAGCTATTCCAAGTCCTATCAGGAAGGTACCCTCGGAATGCCTAAGCCTACCTATTATGACAGAACTACCATCAGGGCAAACACTACTTTCACCATCCTGAAAAAACATGACCGCGATGTTATCAAACTTGGCGAGAATGTAACGTTCTCCATTACTGATTCCCGCGGAATGAACACCGGTGGTATCTTCAACAGTGACGTACACAATGCATTGGTCAAGACACCTCTTCTTCCTGCGTACGACCTTGATGGGTCGCTGTATACATTCGATATGCAGATAAGGGACGGCTGGATGATCAAAGACGATGAGGCCAACTCGCTCCAGCAGGCAGACCTTACGGAGAGCGAAGGAAAGAACGCTAGTGTTCAGGGTAATATTTATCTTGAAGTTGATCCGATCAAGGAACTCAAGCTCCGTACTGCTTTCGGTTTCCGTGCCGGCACCAATTTCTCCCGTTCATATACGCCAAAATATGTGCTTACAGGTACGAACTACAAGGATTATGACAGTGTGAGCCAGAGCGCCTCCATTTCCACTAACTGGACTTGGGAACTTACCGCAAACTACAAGAAGACCTTTGCCCAGAATCATACGGTCGAGGCACTCGCCGGTACTTCAATTGAAGCAACAGGCTGGGGTATGAGCATCAACGGAACACGTTCTTCTACCAAATTCGGCACCTGGGACTCTGCAAACCTTGGATCAGTCGAAGGTGCTCTCACAAGCGACCAGAATGCCAGCATGGGCGGAGGAAACACTATTCCATACAACAGCCTTCTCTCGTTCTTCGGACGTGCGAACTATAGTTACAAAGACAAGTATATGGTCACAGCCATTGTCCGTGCGGACGGTTCCTGCAACTTTGCAAAAGGCAACAGATGGGGTGTATTCCCTTCAGTTTCTGCCGGTTGGATTGTTTCTTCTGAGCCTTGGATGGCAGAGACCAGAGACTGGCTCAACTTCTTCAAGCTCCGCGGAAGCTGGGGACAGAACGGTAACTGCCGTATCAGCAATTTCCAGTACGCCGGTGTAATCACACTCGACGGTACGTATGACTTCTCATATGGTCAGACTACCCCTGCAGTGGCCGCTTACCCTCAGAATATCGCCAATTCCAAGCTCTCTTGGGAGACCTCGGAACAGACCGCAATAGGTTTTGATTCACGTTTCTTCAAGAGCCGCCTGGGCGTAATCTTCGACTGGTATCGCAAGGATACCAAGGACTGGCTGGTTACTCCTCCACAGATGGGTATTATGGGTGCAAATGCGTCATCAATCAACGGCGGTGCGGTACGCAACTCCGGTGTTGAACTCAGTTTCACCTGGAATGACCACATCGGGGATTTCTTCTACAATGTCGGCCTGAACGGTTCATATAACAAGAATGTGGTTCTCTATGTCAACAATGCCGACGGTATCATCCACGGTGAGCCGAAAATCCTTTCCGAGAATGTGCGTAACGAGGACGGTTTCCAGGCCAAGCCTGGCAAGCCTATCGGTTATTTCCTTGGTATCGCCAGTGAGGGTATCTTCCAGAATCAGGCTCAGATCGATGAGTACAATGCCAAGGGATACGCCTTCATGAACGGCTATGACCAGACCCGGCCGGGAGATGTAATCTGGATTGACCAGAACAATGATGGCAAATATGATGAGCAGGACTGCGTTGAGATAGGTAATCCTCATCCTGATTTCACTCTCGGTTTCAATATTAGCCTGCAATGGAAGGCATTGGATTTCAGTATCAATGGTTCCGGTGCATTCGGACAGCAGGTTATGCAGAGCTATCGTCAGTTTGCGCTCCAGGAGCTTGAGAACTATACCAACAACTTCGTCAACCGCTTGTGGACAGGAGAAGGTTCTACCAACAGCTTCCCTCGCTTCTCACACGGTTCTCACAACAACTTCAAGTGTAACGGCTACAACAGTGATATCTGGGCTCAGGACGCAGATTATCTTAAGATCCGTAACATCACGCTGGGATTCGATTTCAAGAAGGTATTCAAGAATCTTCCTTTCCAGGCGCTCAGAGTTTTTGTATCAGGACAGAACCTCTTCACTTTTACAGGATATGACGGAATGGACCCTGAAGTCGGTTACGGCTACGGATACAGCTGGGCTTCCGGTATCGATATCGGATACTATCCTTCACCAAAGGTATATATGGCCGGTGTCAGCATCAAATTCTAAACACGAAAGAATATGAAAAAGATTATACTTACAATAGCTGCATGTGTTATCGCCCTTGTCAGCTGTGATAAAATTGATAGTCTGCTTGATACTACCAACTATCAGAAGGCGGACACTTCCTCTTTCCCTAAGACTGAAAAAGACGCGGAACAGCTGGTGAACTCGGCCTACTATACGTTCTATTCATTGTATAACGGTAGTATTTTCCGCACCAATCTGTTCAGACACATGATTGCAAGTGACGACGTCTACGGACACGGATCAGAGTCTTCGACTGAAACATCCGCAGCTGACCGCTTGCTTGAGATTTCCGGTGAAGAGACCAATTCCCCATGGAAGGATTATTACAAGGGACTCCACCGCTGCAACTTTACGCTTGAGGCCATCTCCGCGATGGAGGATGATCTCTTCACGGGGGACAACAAGAACTGGTATCTGGGCCAGGCGCACTTCATGCGTGCCTTCTTCCTCTGGATACTTGCCGATAAGCATGAGACATTCCCTCTCACACTTTCCTCAGAAGTGGAGAATATGCCGAACGCTTCTGTCGACGAGATCTATGCGGCAATCGCCGCCGACCTCACCGATGCCATTAATCTCATTCCTGCCAAATACGGCTATTCAAGAGAAACCAACCAGGTCGGCCGTGCTACCAAATATGCCGCTGAGGCACTTATGGGTCGTGTATGGCTGTTCTATACCGGATTCTACAAAAAGAAACAGATGGCAGATGTCACAAAGGATATGGTCATCAAATACCTTGAAGACTGTGCCAATACAAGCGTTTCCCATTTCGACCTTGAAGATGATCCGCGCTCAATATGGGCCTATACCAACGAATACTCAAGCGGTCTGGCTTATAGCGAAGAAGGATTCGGCACTTATGTCAGCCGTGAGAAAGTCCGTTGGGCAGGAAACCATAGCAAGGAGACCATCTGGGCTACCCATTTCTCTCTGACCGGATATAACCGCAACCGTCTCGGCGAGTGGCTCGGAATCCGTAATTCCAGCAAGACGACCAATTCTACCTGCTATCCTTATTCCGCCAAATCCAACGGTAATGCGTCAGTCAACCCGCTCATGGTCAAGGATTGGTATGAGGATCCTGATTACGGTCCGACTGACAAGCGTCTCTATGGCTCGCTTATGGCATCCCGCGATGCTAATGTGGTTTATGACTGGTTCAAGGATGGTTACGTGGAGATTCCTGACTTCAAGGGAGACAACGCCAAGGAGGTTGAGAGAACTCTCTTCTACCCTAAGAAATACATCGCTACGGCCTGCTATACAGACGGTGCCAAGTCAAGTATGTACAACAACTTCTTCCACGCCATCAACAGTGCTGTCAGCGACAGCAACAGCGGGCTTATGAACGATGCCATTTATATCCGTTTCGCTGATGTGCTCCTTATGCTGGACGAACTTAAGGAAACAGTAACCGGAATGAACAGGCTCCGTGCCCGTGCAGGGTTGAAGCCTTACGATTCCTACACTCTCGAACGTCTCCAGAAGGAGCGCCGATACGAGCTTGCATTCGAAGGAATGCGTTTCGATGACCTTAGACGCTGGTATCCTGAGACAGCCGGTGAAATCATTCAGAAGAACCAGGACGGCGGATATGTGGAGTTCAAGGGAAATGTCGTTCCGGACGGTTACAGGGAGATGCCTGGCAGATCGATTTCACAGAGATATGCCAAGACACACGGATTCTGGATGATTCCTTCGGAGCAGATAAGTCTTCAAGAAGGAGTGCTCACACAGCACGAAGGATATGAGGAAGGAGGTGACTGGCTTTTCACAAGCGGAGACCTTCCATACTACGACGTAATCAAAAAATAAACAATGTGTTAAAAATAAATAATAGGTAATGTTTTCGCTGGCGTCCGCAATTTTTGCGGACGCCTTCTATTTTTGCTGCTGGAAACAAAAATGTAGTATCTTTGTGGAGATATAGGACCATTGCCCCACCGGGGCGGCTGCGAAGCAGCGGGGGTAGATAGCCAGAGGCTGGCCAAAAAGTAATTTTTGGTCAGCCTCCTTTGGGGTGAGATGTGGGGCTCGAACCCACGACACCCAGAACCACAATCTGGTGCTCTACCAACTGAACTAATCTCACCATTTCAGTCCTGCAAAGGTACGAATATTTTTTAAGCTTGCAAGATTGGTAAGAGAAATTTATTACCTTTGTTAACTATACAAAAACGGAAAAATGGCTAGAGAAATAAAGTTTTCCCTTGTTTACAGAGATATGTGGCAGTCCTCCGGCAAGTATCAGCCGAGAGCGGACCAGCTGGTCAGGGTTGCCCCTGCAATTATCGATATGGGTTGTTTCGACAGAGTCGAGACCAACGGCGGTGCCTTTGAGCAGGTAAATCTCCTTTATGGAGAGAATCCAAACAAGTCTGTCCGCGTGTGGACGGCGCCTTTCCATAAGGCCGGCATCCAGACCCATATGCTCGAGAGAGGCTTGAACGCGCTCAGAATGAATCCTGTTCCGGCTGACGTCAGGGAGTTGATGTTCAAGGTCAAGAAAGCGCAGGGCACGGACATAGCCAGGAGTTTCTGCGGATTGAATGACCACAGGAACCTCAAGCTTTCGGTGGAATATGCCAAGAAGGCCGGCATGATCAGTCAGGCTACGCTGTCCATTACCAATTCTCCTGTACACACTGTGGAGTATTATATGGGAGTGGTTGATCACCTTGCTGAGTACGGCACTGATGAAATCTGCCTCAAGGACATGGCGGGAATCGGCCGTCCGGCTTTCCTCGCTCAGCTCGTCACCGAAATAAAGAAGAAATACCCTCATCTCAAGATACAGTATCACGGACACAGCGGCCCCGGATTCTCCACCGCTTCAATGCTTGAAGTGGCCCGGGCAGGCGTCGATTACATAGACGTTGCTGTTGAACCCCTCAGCTGGGGTAAGGTGCATCCGGATGTCATAACCATCCAGCAGATGCTCAAGGCTGACGGATTCCTCGTGAAGGACATCAACATTGATGCATACATGCAGGTTCGCTCGCTCACTCAGGAGTTCATCGACGATTTCCTTGGGTACTGGATCAATCCTTCGAACTCCAGAATGACCTCGCTTCTGGTAGGCTGCGGCCTTCCTGGAGGAATGATGGGCTCGATGATGGCGGACCTCAAGGGCTTCCAAGCGGCTATCAACGCCTCTGAAAGAGTCAATGGCAAGCCTGAAAGCAGCATAGACAGCCTGATGGTGCAGCTGTTCAACGAGGTTGAGTACGTATGGCCTCGCCTTGGATATCCTCCGCTCGTCACACCTTTCAGCCAGTATGTCAAGAATACAGCGCTGATGAACCTTCTTGCCATGAGCCAGGGCAAGCCGAGATTCACCACCATTGACAAGGACACCTGGGGAATGATTCTCGGAAGAATGGGAACACTCCCGGGAAAGCTGGCTCCTGAAATTGTGGACCTTGCCAAGGAAAAAGGATTCGAGTTCTACACCGGCAATCCGCAGGACGAATATCCGAACGAACTTCCTAAGTTCCGCCAGATGATGAAGGATGAAGGCTGGGATTGCGGTCAGGACGATGAGGAACTTTTCGAGCTTGCAATGCACGAGCGCCAGTACAGAGACTACCGCAGCGGCATAGCGAAGGAGAGGTTCAACAAGGAACTTGAGGATTTCAGGACCAAGGCCGGTGTGCCGATAGTCGTTAAACGCCCGGTTGTGGAAATGCCTGAATTCGACATCAACCGCCTCTGTGAACAATATCCGGGAGCGACTCCGCTCCAGGTTCCCGCAAAGGGAAAGATGCTTTGGCAGATAGACGTCGTAGATGATTCGACGGCTCCGGCCGTGGGGACAAAAGTCGAGGCCGGAATGGTCTGCGGTTATGTCCAGACCCCGTATGGAATAGAAGAGGTGGTGTCTGCGCGTGACGGACGCATCGTGGCTGTAATGGCTGCGCAGGGCAAGGACGTTGTGAAAAACGAGATAGTGGCTCTGGTGTTATAACTCCTTACGCCATCTGGCGAGAGGAATATTGAGCTGCCCGCGGTACTTGGCAATGGTACGGCGGGCAACTTTGTATCCCCGCTTCTCCATTTCGACTACAAGCTGCTCATCGGTAAGAGGTTTCTTTTTATCCTCGCCGTCGATGCACTCCTGAAGCGCCTTCTTGAGCTCTCTGGTGGAGACTTCCTCCCCCTCGCTGTTTTCCATTCCTTCGGAAAAGAAATACTTCAGCGGGAATATACCGAAATGAGTTTCGATGTATTTGCTGTTCACGACGCGCGAAATGGTTGAGATATCGAATCCGGTAATCTCAGCGATATCCTTGAGGACCATAGGCCTGAGGTTGGATTCGTCTCCGTCCAGGAAATAGTCGTGCTGATAGTCCAGAATTGCCTGCATGGTCTTCTGCAGGGTATTGTGCCTTTGCTTAAGGGCTTCCACGAACCATTTGGCGGAGTCCAGTTTCTGCTTCACGAAAGTGGCCGCTTCCTTCTGTGCCCGTTCGCTGGATCCCTTTGCATCCATCAGTAGATCAGCATATTTCTTGTTGACCCTCAGCTCAGGAATGGAGAAACGAGGCATGGAGAAAGACAGTTCGCCATCATTCTCTTCGAGTATGAAGTCCGGGACAATCTGCTGCGCCTGGTCGTTATAGCTGTCGTCGATAGTACCGCCCGGGGCTGGATTGAGCTTGACGATACGGGCCATGGCCGCCTTCAATTCCTCTTCCGATATACCAAGCCTTGACATTATCTTCTGGAAGTGCTTGTTCGAGAATTCTGCGAATTCCTCTTCCAGTATTTTTTCAGCGGTCATCACGTCGGGTGTCTGGCGGCAGTTCTTCAACTGCAGCAGAAGGCATTCCCTCAGATCTCGGGCCCCTACTCCTGCCGGCTCGAATTCCTGGATGACGTGGAGTAGGGAAAGTACCTCCTCGTAATCTGTCTCGATTCCCGCCCTGAAGGCAAGGTCATCCACGAGTGAGTCTATGTCTCTGCGGAGATATCCGTCATCATCGAGGCTGCCGATTATGAATGAACCTATCTGGTATTGCCTTTCATCCAGATTCCTGAACCCCAGCTGGTCGGTAAGGCTCTGAGTGAAACTCTGCTTGATGGAAAAAGTATTGTACTCGGGACGCGGATCCTTGCCCCAGTTGTTGACTTTGAGCTTGTAGGAAGGGATATACTCGTCTTCCTTGATTTCATCAATGGATATATCCTTCTGCTCGTTATCATCGTCCCTGGAAGATTCCGGGTCGGGCGTATCATCGAGGACAGGGTTGGATTCGAGCTCGGCACGGACTCTCTGCTCCAGCTCCTGGACAGGAAGCTCAATGAGCTTGATGGTCTGGATCTGAAGAGGGGATAGTTTCTGTGTCTGTTTGAGCTCCAGTCCCTGTTTCATACTACTCGGCTATCTGTCTGATAAATCTGACCGTATCCACCTGATAAGAAGAGGCGTCCATCGCAGGATACCTGAATTTTTCCCTGACCACAAATGCTGTAGGGAAGTCCTGCTGAATCACCTTGAGCATCTCCTGGGCTTCAAACTTTGTGCGGAAGTCGCCCACGGTCACCTTAAAGAAAGGATTGGTATATGACCTGTATGCCTGCATACCATGATATTTGGCCTTGAAGCGGTTCATTTCGCTTTCGGACTCATATCTTGAATTCTGCTTGTTGTCGAAATATATGCGTATCCTGTAGCCCGAATACTGCTTGGTCCTGTTCTCTTCCACATGGTCAGCGAGGGACTTGCGCAAGTCCTGTGACTGTGAGACGTTTATGCCTTCGGGAAGTACCTGGAAGATGCTTTTCCCATCAAGAGAGCGGTCAATGGAAGAGACCGGTATATACACCAGTGAGTCGACCATTTCATAACCCTCAGGCACTATTATGTCCTGCGCTTTTGCGCCGATGCAGAATGCCACTGCTGCGGCAAATACAGTAAGAGCTTTTTTCATATTATCTTTTCAAAAATGAAACCAGCGGTATGTCCGTATATTCAATAGTCTTGCCAAACTTGGTCCCTGACATTCTGGCATATCCCCTGATGTCAATCCTGAGTGCATCGGTGTCGCCTGAAGTCAGTGAGCCGAGCACGGAGGGAAGATTGATCCCGCTCTGCAGGCTTCCCTTCACGGGGAAGATGCAGTCCTGCTTACCTGATTCTATCAGGATACCGTTTGCGGTAAGGAGCAGTACCGGATTGTCAGCCACTTTGATTACGCCGGAAATGCTGTCTATCTGAATGGCTTTGCCGGGATTGTCAATCTTAGCGTCAATCGTAAGGTCCGCAGCTTTCAGGCCTCTCGGGGAAATGGACTGGATGGACACTGAACTGATCTCGAAGTCTTTCCACGAATTGCAGGAGGACAGCAGGGCAATAAGCAGAGCTGACAATAAGGAAATATGCAGTACGCGTTTCATATAAAGACAAAGATAAGAAAAAACTGTCTATCTTTGCGGCAGTTATGCGTAAGCTTTATATAGAGACATACGGTTGCCAGATGAATGTGAATGACACGGAGGTCATTTTCTCGATTCTATCTGAGCACGGTTATCAAAGGACCGAGTCCATAGACGAGGCAGACGTGATAATGGCGAATACATGTTCTATCAGGGACAACGCCGAGCAGCGAATCTGGGGTCGAATCAATCAGTTCAATATCCAGAAAAAAAAGCGCAGGGCCACGATAGGCATCCTCGGTTGTATGGCGGAGCGTCTCAAGGATGCCCTGCTGGAATCCGGGAAGGTTGACGTAGTGGCCGGTCCGGATGCTTACAGGAGCCTTCCGGATCTGCTGGAAGCAGCAGCTGACGGACATCCCCAGATAAACGTGGAACTCTCCCGGGAGGAGACCTACGGAGATATCAAGCCTGTCAGGGTTGACACCAACGGCGTAAGCGCGTTCATATCGATTATGAGAGGGTGTAACAACGTCTGCTCATACTGCGTTGTACCTTATACCAGGGGAGTCGAGAGGAGCCGTGATGCATCTACCATAGTCAGAGAGGCCTGTGACTGTTTCCAGAACGGGTACAAGGAGGTGACTCTGCTCGGGCAGAATGTCGATTCCTACTATTTTGACGGTATCAATTTCGCAAACCTGCTTGCCCGGGTGGCTGAAATCAGTCCTCTTCTCAGGGTCCGTTTCTCCACGTCCAATCCGCAGGACATTTCGGATGAAGTCATAGAGACCATGGCCAGATATGACAATATCTGCAAACATATTCATCTTCCTGTCCAGTCAGGATCCAACAGGATACTTGAGAAAATGCGCCGCCGCTATACTAGAGAGTGGTATCTCGAGCGCGTGGCGAAAATCAGGGAAGTCCTGCCGGAATGCGGTCTCACAACTGATGTCATAGCCGGATTCTGCTCGGAGACGGAGGAAGACCACAAGGAGACGCTCAGCCTTTTCGAGGAGGTGGTGTTCGATACCGCTTTCATGTTCTATTATTCTGAACGTCCCGGCACGCTTGCCGCCAGGAAGTATCCCGATGATGTGGACATTGAAACAAAGACCAGGAGGCTGAACGAAATAATTGAACTTCAGGGACGAATGAGCCTCAAGAGCTATCGCCGGGATATAGGAAAGACCTTCGAGGTATTGGTCGAGGGGCCGTCGAAGAAAACGGACAAAGAACTTTGCGGCCGTGCCTCGAACAACAAGATGTGCGTCTGGCCCGACACTGAGCATAAAGCGGGCGATTATGTTACCGTTGAAGTAATGGACTGTACGTCCGCAACGCTTATCTGCAGGGAGAAAAAATAAATAAAAACGATAAAAAAATGTAAGAATCTCCATTCTGTTTTTTTAGGATGGAGATTCTTTATTTCGCTTATTCTTACCTTGCACGATATGAAAATGTGTGATATCTGTGTTGAGGAGAGACCGCGGGAGAGACTCATTGCCTGCGGTCCTGAAAGTCTGGGCTCGGCCGAATTGCTCGCGGTGCTGCTACGGAACGGTACGCAGGGGACAAGTGCACTTGATCTGTCGCATGCCCTGATGACTCTGGCGGAGGGGAAACTGGGAAACCTGTCAGACATGTCCATGGAGAGGATATGCACTGTGCCTGGTATGGGAAAGTGCAAGGCGGCTGTGATAACGGCGGCTTTTGAACTGGGCCGGCGTCTTCTGTCGGAGCATGCGGCCGGGGCGGCTCTCCCCATTGTGACACCGAGGATGGTGAATGACCTGATGCTTCCCCTTCTGAAATCCCTCAGACATGAGGAGTGCTGGATCCTCTGCCTGTCAAATTCAAATACACTTATCGGGAAATATAGAATGACCACGGGAGGTCAGGACTCGACAGTCTTGGATGTGCGTCAGGTGGCCAGACTGGCTCTCGAGAAAAGCGCAACTGCCGTGATAATGGTCCACAACCATCCCAGCGGCAATCCCGAACCCAGCAAAGGTGATGTCAGGCAAACGGAGTCCCTTCACAAAGCATTGGAGACCATGAAGATAGAACTATTGGACCACGTGATTGTCGCGGACGATTGTTTCTATAGTTTTGATGAGGGGAAAAAATTCAGTCTTTTGTGATACGCCGGGTGGAGTGGCAGATAATCTGGACGTCGAAATCGTCAATCTTGTACCCGCGGAATTTTCTTCCCTTGAAGTGGTTTTCGATAAGCTCGATCAGTTTATCGTCCGCTATGTCCCTGTACTCGTCGTATTTGGTGTCATACAGGTGCAGATGCTTGTCCAGGTTGATATCGAAATACATTTTGTTGTTGGCACTGAACCTGCGTTTGTAGATACCCAGCTCATTCATCTGCGCCAGTATGTTGTAGACGGATGCGACAGTGATGCTGGTCGGATTGTTCTTTGACAGGAACTCGCAGACCATGTCCGCACTGGCGTGCCCCAATTCAATCATAGCCTGATGGACGGCAACCCTTTGCGGGGTCGCTTTCATTCCCTTGTCCTTGAGAATTTTTTTGAACTGGTCAATGTCGTGAGCCTTTCTACTGCGCATTGGCTTCCAAAAGTGATTTAGCGTTTGCTATTGCTTCAGCTGTGATAACAGCCCCGCTGAGCAGGCGTGAAATTTCCATGATGCGTTCTTCTCCGCTTACGCTCCGTATGCCGGAAACCGTCTTTCCGCCTTCCGTGCTCTTGGATACGACGTAGTGCGCGTCACCCTTTGCTGCAACCTGAGGCAGGTGGGTGATAGAAAATACCTGCATATCCTTGCCCATGCTGCATATCATGGATCCCATCTTGTCAGCCACACTTCCGCTGACTCCGGTGTCGATTTCGTCGAAGATCAGCGTAGGCATTTCCTGGAATCTGGCCATCATTGCCTTCAGGCAAAGCATGATTCTGGAAATTTCGCCTCCGGATGCGCATTTTGCGACGTCCACGGGTTCGTTCCCGGTTGAAGAGAATCTGAACGTAATGCTGTCAGCACCGTTTCCGTCGGGTTTTGACGGTTCGAGACTGACATCAAATCTTGAGTTGTCCAGTTCAAGGAAACGGAGAGACCCCAGTATGGAAGCGGCGAACTCTGGAGCGGCATCCGACCTTCTGTCGTGCAGTTCCCGGCACAGCTTTTCGTGATGGGATGACTCTTTCCGCTCCTGCTCCTGGAGCTCTGAAATCTTTTCATTCAGAGAATCGGAATCAAACAGGGCGTTGCTGTATTTCTCCCTTATGGCTATCAACTCGGATACGGTGTTGCATCCGTGCTTCTTCATAAGTGAATATAGTAGCGAAAGTCTGTCTTCCACCTGCTCCAACCTTTCACCGGACATGCTGACTTTGGAATTCATTTCCTCTAGAGTGGACTTGATGTCATCCAGCTCTATCCTTGCGGAATCCAGCCTTTCGCAGATATCCTCAAGTGAAGGTATGAATCTGGCAATATGCTCGAGTGAACGCTTGACCTCCTTGAGCGAGGCATAATCCTCCAGCGCACTGAATGCAGAACCAAGACCCTCCTTGATGCTCTCGGCATTGGAGAGTTGCTGCTGTTCCGTCTCCAGTTCTTCCAATTCGTTTTCCCGGAGTTTTGCCGCTTCGAGTTGTCTGAACTGCGCCTCATTGTAGTCCCTGTCAGCTGACAATGACCTCAGATTCTCTCTGGCTTCATCCAGCCTGGTCCTTATGTCCAGAAGCCTTTTCCAGCTGTTCCTGCATTCTTCCAGGGCCCCTGTGTTACCTGCGTAGTGGTCGAGGATTGACATCTGGAACTTGCGGTCATTCAGAAGCAGGCTCTGGTGCTGGGAATGTATGTCGATAAGATGAGAGGCCAGTGCGGAAAGAGTTCCGATCTGCACGGGGGAATCGTTGACAAAGCAGCGTGACCGCCCGCTTGCATTGACCGTGCGACGGACAATCAGATGCCCGTTGTCCCAATCGACTTCATTGTCAGAGAGGAATCCTCTGAGCTCCTCGTTCTCAGGATTGATGTCGAATTCCGCCTCTACGACGCAATTATCCGCGCCCTGCGAGATTGCGGAAGCGTCGGCCTTTGCACCGGTGACAAGGGACAGGGCTCCCAAAAGGATGGATTTGCCGGCTCCTGTCTGCCCCGTAATAATGATTAAACCCTCTGGAAAAGAAATATCCAGAGAGTCTATCAATACATAATTCCTGATATGGAGGCTATGCAGCATACTGTGAATTAATTCTCCACCTTGCTGTCGTCAGTATGAGCCTTTCTGTAGAAGAGTTCGTTGTTTTCGAATTCGCTGATGGCGACAAGGTCCGGTTTCGGCTGTCTCTCATAGTACTTTGAGATCTCAATCTGCTCCTTGTTCTCGAACACTTCCTCCATAGTGTCTCTTTCGTTGCGGAAGTCTTCCAGTTTCTTTGCAAGCTCCTTCTTCTCTGCGAGTGCAATCTGGTTGGCTCTTCTGGAGAGTATTACGACAGTTTCATAGATATTGCCCGTAGGCTCAGCGAGGTACTTGATATCCCTCGTGATAGTGTTTGTTGGTATTTTCTTTTCCATACTTAAATTACGGGAGTGACCGTATCAGAAGTTTCATTATTTTTTCTTACTTTTCTGTAAAGAGCGTCAAGTTCCTTGCGATAGTCGGATTCTTCGTATTCCTCGATGAAATTGAGGTAGTCGTCCACGAATACAAGGAATCTTTCTTTCTGCTTGTCAGGGACACTGAGAGCGGCAAAATGGTAGGATGACATGGCAGTATAATACAGTATGTCTTCCCTGTATCTATTGTCGGCGTCATCCTTCAGAATATTCCTGAAGGCTACCCTGGAAGCCTTGTAATCCTCCATCTTATAATATAGCTTGGCATTTTCCAGTGCTTTCTTGTCCAACCTTTCCTCCAGGTCGTCAAGCATCAACTCGCAGTTTCCCCGTTTTTCTGTCTGCGGATAATCGATGAGGAACTGGTTTATGGCGGTCATGCAAGTGTATGTCGGCGTCTGGTCAAGCTCATATCTCAGAGTGCTTCTGTAAAGACAATCCAGACGGAGGAACGATGCGTATTCCGTAAAAGGACTCCTTGGAAAGTTGGCTACGAAACGCTCAAGATTGGACTGAGCTGTGTAATAGTCCCTGTCCATATAGTTGCTGAGTCCCCAGTAGAACTGCACGGTATCATCTCTTTCTGTTCCGCCGGCCAGGAAGGACAGCGATTCGAACAGTTGCGCGGCCTTGTTGAACTTCCATTTGTTGTAGTAGTCGAAGGCGGCAGCATATTTAGCGTCAAAGTCGTTGCTCTCCAGCAGGATATCATATTCGGTCTTGCAGGAGACGGCGGACAGGGCAATCAATAATGCCAGTATAATTCCGGAATGTTTCATTTCGATAAATATTTTTCAGCATCCATGGCGGCCCTGCATCCCGATGCTGCAGCGTTTACCGCCTGTCTGTACCTTGGATCCTGGACATCACCCGCGGCGAATACTCCCGGTACGTTCGTTTCGGAACCTTTGCCCTCAGTGATGATGTAACCGTTTTCGTCGGTCTTGACCCATTTTGAGAAGAGTTCGGATACGGGATGGTGTCCTATCGCAAGGAAGAAACCGTCAATCTTTATATCAAAAACCTCGCCATCCTTGCGGACAAGCCTTGCTCCGGTCACTCCGCTTTCGTCTCCGAGAATTTCCTGAGTGTTGCAATTCCAGAGAACCTCGATGTTGGCGGTGTTCTTTACCCTGTCCTGCATGGCTGCAGATGCTCTAAGCACATCGCGGCGTACAATCATATAGACTTTGTTGCAGAGTCCGGCAAGGTAGGTCGCCTCTTCGCATGCGGTATCCCCGCCTCCGACTACGGCGACGTCTTTTTTTCTATAGAAGAATCCGTCGCATGTGGCACATGCCGATACTCCCAGCCCGCGGAACTTCTGCTCTGAAGGCAGACCGAGGTATTTTGCGGTGGCGCCGGTGGCGATAATGACGGCGTCAGCGTCAATCTCGGTGCCGTTGTCAATCTTGACAATGTGCCTGTTCCCGGAAAAATCCACTTCGGTGACTACTCCTCTGCGTATATCAGCACCCAGTTTCAAGGCCTGCTCACGCATTCCGGACATAAGCTGGTTTGCATCCACGCCTCCCGGGAAACCGGGGAAATTCTCCACCATAGTTGTGGTCGTCAACTGGCCTCCCGGCTCATTGCCTTCATAAAGAACCGGCGCCAGAGC
Organism: Bacteroidales bacterium; assembly: GCA_024402095.1. GTDB lineage: Bacteria > Bacteroidota > Bacteroidia > Bacteroidales > UBA932 > Cryptobacteroides. The sequence goes on from JAKSJU010000005.1 coordinate 39,178, forward strand.
TGATCTGGATGCATATATTGCAGCGGTATAGCCTGCTGGGCCTCCACCTATGATAAGACATTTTACGTTTTCCATCAATGGACTGATATTGAGTAATCTGAATTGTAAGTTATGCGGCGTGTGGCCTTATTGATGCTTCCGCAACCGGATGCCTCGAAGCGGAAATCCTCCTGAAGCCCTTTCCACTGGAATTCTCCGATTTTCTCGGGCCAGTTCCTTCCGTACTCGGAGCAGATTTTCACGAAATAATAGACCACGTCATAGCCGCTGAAAGCATAGGCATTAGGTTCTGCCTGGAAGAGAGATCTGTAAGTGAGAATAAAGTTCTTGACTTCGGCGCTGCTGTAGTCGACGTTGTATGAAGCCGTAATCTTCATGTCAATCTTGTGCAGGTCCTCCTGCTCGAGGGATTCGTATGATTTGATCTTGGACGGACCGTAGGCGCTCACGTTCCTGCCCATGAATTTCAGCATGGCAATATTCCTTACGGCATCTCCGACGAAGGCTTCGTTGTCGGAAACTATGATAAAGCGTCTGCACAGGGCGGTCTCCGGAAGACTCTGAAAACTGCTCAAAGCTTTCATCCCTTCAAGAATGCCGTAGCTGATGGTGTCGCAGACCACTCCGGATTCCTTCAACTTCTCCAGAAGGTATCTGTTATTCTCTCCGGGGTCGGCCCCTTTTTCCTTTACTACGGTGAAAGTGCCACCATTGGCGTCCCTGTCTTCCATGATCCAGGCGACAAGCTCATCGACCTGGGCTTCTGACGTTGATGCCGCCTGAATGATGTTGTGCTCCTGTACAAGAGCCGCTGTCCTCTGGTCGAGAGGGGAAACGATGAACTTTTCTTCAGGACAAGCTCCAAGCGTGCTGAGAATATCGGCTGATGATACGGGACCGATGATTACATCGCTTTCCTGTAAATCCGATTCCCGTACCTTTCCGGCACCGGAAGAACTGTCGAAAACACCAAGATTGATTTCCAATCCGGAATTTCCCAGACTGCGGACGGCAAGCAGGGCACCGCTGTAAAAATCCATAAAGTTCGACTGCTGGGCGGTGCTGCCTGAGCTGAAAGGCATGGACAGACACACTCTGATCGTGGACGGGATGTCCAGAACGAACTGGTCCGCCACTTCTGCGCTGTCCTGAATGCTTTCTTCAGGGATTATGACGGTGGTGACGGCAGAGGTGTCCTTGCGGGATTTTCTCCTGTTCGGAAAAAGATACCACTGGGCCGATGCATCCAAACATGCAAGGCCCAGCAGTATTAGAGTTATGATGATGTGGCGCTTCAACGCCTGTTATTTTTTACTTTCAACATAAGCAGCATTGAGACCTTCAAGGATATCGTCTGTGATATCGAGAGCCTCGTCAGCCGTTACAATAGGTGCAGGGAGAACGTCACCCTGAGTGGTGAGAATCATAGCGTACTGCTTCTCTGCGTTGTACTCGTCAACGAAAGTCTTGATGGCATCTGCGAGCTGGTTCATCATCACGGCCTGCTCCTCGGCAATCTCCTGCTCTTTCTCGGCAGCATAGTTCTGGAAAGCGGCCTGCTGCTCCTGAAGTTTCTGATACTGTGCCTCAGCAACGCTGCGGGTGAGGAGTCCCTTGTCCATCTTGTCCTGGAAAGACTTGGCGTCTGAGTCCAGCTTGCTTCCGCGACGTGTGACTTCCTGATTGATGCTCTCGACTTTGGTCTCGACTACTGAACGGAGATCGTTTGCCATGTCATATTCGGAAAGTACTCTGTCGAGGTTGAAATAAACGATGGCCCCCGCTTCCGGAGTCACTCCGGAATTGACTGTTGCCTTCTTTGAAGAAGGACGGGAGACAAGCATAAGAACAGCAAGGACAACGACGCCTGCAAGAGCGACGATGCTGAGAATGAGTGGTGTCTTTTTCATTTTTTTATTTTTTACTATATAAATATTCGTGTGAATAAGAGTACAAAATTAACTAAAAATTCTGAATCTGCTCAAGATATGACCATATAGTCTTCTCGAGACCCATATAAAGTGCGTCGCATATGAGAGCATGCCCTATGGAAACTTCGTCCGTCCAGGGGATAGTCTTTATGAAGAATGAAAGATTGTCCAGATTGAGATCGTGTCCTGCATTAAGTCCCAGACCGCATTCGCGGGCTGTCTCTGCAGCCTTGAGGTATGGTTCGACGGCTTTCTGCGGGTCGGATTTGAAATTCTCCGCATAAGCTGCGGTATAAAGTTCAACCCTGTCCGCTCCGCATACTCTGGCCCCTTCCACCATCTTAGGGTCGGGATCGACGAAAATGGATGTCCTTATGCCTTTTTCTTTGAAAGCCGAACACATTTCGGACAGGAAAATGCGGTTGCTCAGAGTATTCCAGCCCGCATTGGATGTGATGGCATCGCGGGCGTCCGGGACCATGGTCACCTGATCGGGCCGCACTTCACAGACCAGAGCAACAAAGCTTCCGATGGGGTTGCCTTCGATGTTGAATTCCGTTTTTACCAGAGGGCGGATGCTGCGTACATCGGAATATCTGATGTGCCTTTCATCCGGTCGGGGATGGACTGTGATACCTTCCGCGCCGAAGCTCTCGCAGTCAAGCGCCGCTTTGAGAACGTCCGGCATATTGCCGCCACGGGCATTGCGCAGCGTGGCGATTTTGTTGATATTGACTGATAATCGTGTCATAGGCACAAAAATATAAAATATCGGACACTTTTATGCAAAATTACTGCCGGTTCTGAGTGTTTGAAAGAAATAATCTATAAATTTGAGTTTTGTTATGAATATCGCGTATTTCATAGGCAGGTCGGAATTGAAGGAAGACCGCAGGGTGCTTGCCCTGCTCGGTGCCCTGGAACATTCCGGCTGCGGGATATATCTGGTAAGTACCGGTGAGGACCTGCGGAAAGATACAGATATGCTCCTGAGCTTCGGTGGAGACGGGACCTTCCTTAATGCCGCGCACATCGCAGCGCCGGGCGGTATTCCGATTCTGGGGGTGAATATGGGACGGTTGGGATTTCTGTCGGAAAACGGACCTGAAGGAGTCGCCGACGCTATACTTTCCGGCGCGTTCCGCATAGAGGAGAGGGATCTTCTTCAGGTTAGCGGAATCCCCGGGAATTTCCCGTACGCTTTGAATGAGGTGAGCGTAGGGAGGGTGAGTCCGGCCATGTTGGGTATCGATATATGTCTGAATGATTCGCCCCTGCCGACCTTCTGGGCGGATGGTGTGCTTGTTTCGACAAGTTCCGGCTCTACAGCATATTCTCTGAGCGCAGGCGGTCCTATATGCACCCCTGACGCAAGAGTCCTGATAATAGCACCGGTGTCTCCCCATAACCTCAATCTCAGACCGCTGGTTGTGCCTCTGGACTCCAGGATCAGCATTTCCCTGAAAGCGCGGGATGACTCGGCGATGCTTTCGGTGGACAACCATTCGTATAGGCTTGACGCAAGGGCGGAAGTGTCCGTATGTACGGCTCCGGTCCGGCTCAGAAAGGTCTGCCTTACAAGATCCAACTTTTTCGACGCCCTGCAGACCAGGCTGTTTTGGGGCGAAGATGTCAGAAATACAGAAAACTGAAATGCAGATTCCATCAAAGATACCTGTCCACGTATCATTCATAATGGACGGAAACGGACGTTGGGCGCAGCAGCGCGGGAAAGAAAGGGTTTACGGGCATTTTGAAGGTGTAGAAAGCGTACGCGCCATAATGGAGGCAAGCGTGGAGTGGGGCATCAGGTATGCATCTTTCTTCGCTTTTTCCGAAGAGAACTGGGACAGGCCGGAAGCGGAGGTCATGACTCTCATGGAACTGATGATGAAGTCTATGAAAAAGGAATACAAGACTTTCATGGACAACGGCATACGTCTGCTCGTTCTCGGCAACAGGTCCCGCCTGTCCGACAAGTTGAATGCCACGATTGATGAGATGCAGGAGCTTACGTCCTCGAACAGCGTCCTGACTATGATTATTTTCCTCAGTTACAGTGGTAAATGGGATATCCAGCAGGCGGCTTTGCGCATGGCGGCTGAGGGTGGGGACGATATAGGCAGATATCTTGTCACGGCCGGCATCCCCGATCCGGACCTTCTTATCCGCACATCCGGAGAAGAGAGAATCAGCAATTTCATGCTCTGGCAGCTTGCATACACCGAATTTGTGTTCACAAAAACACTTTGGCCTGATTTTAGAAAGGAAGAGTTCCGGCTTGCCCTTGAGGAATATGCATCAAGGGACAGGCGTTTCGGAAAAGTCAAATAATTCGTATATTTGCACATTTGTAAGTTCGAGATGAAATTAGGGAAGATAATCACGCTCATGGCTTTTGCCCTGCTGTCTTCAGCCTCCTTTGCACAGGAGACCGGTGCCGGCGTCGAGGTCGATTATAACCATCCACGCAAATATATTGTCGGAGGGGTTACTGTCGAGGGCAACAGCTATTTCAGTTCTTCCCAAATCGTAAGCCTGACCGGCTTGCAGACAGGAATGGAACTTACAGTGCCGAGTGATGAGGCTTCAGGCATTGTAAGACGTCTGTGGATGCAGAAGTTTTTCAGCAATGTCGCGCTCAGCATAGACCATCTGAGCGCTGACGGTGATTCGGCTTTCTTTAAAATAACCATAGCGGAGCGTCCGAGAGTGTCAAGGTGGACTTTCTCCGGCATCAAGAGTTCGGACAAGAAAGACCTTCAGGAGCAGTTGAACCTGCGAAGGGGAGGGGAGTTCTCGGAATATGTCGAGAAAACGGCCAAGGACATCATAAAGAAATTCTATGCGGAGAAAGGATACATGCTCTGCGATGTCAAGGCTGAAGTCCAGAAAGATTCCATTGTCAACAATGCGATCCGTGTAAACTTTGCCGTCGACAGGGGCCCGAAAGTCAGAATCAGGGATATCAACTTTATCGGAAACGAGCATGTCAAGGAGTTCAAACTTGCACGCTCGATGAAGAAAACCAAATCGAACAAATGGTACAACTTCTTCAGCAGCAAGAAGTTCGACAAGAAAGAATATCCAAATGACCTGAAGGGGGCACTCAGCGCTTTCAACGAAGCCGGATACAGGGATGCCAGAATAGTCAGGGATTCAATCTATTACCTTCCGCCTAAACCTGGAAAGGAAGACAAGATTCAGAAGATGGCTATCGACCTCGAGTTCGAAGAAGGTGAGCAGTATTATTTCAGGGATATCTCCTGGACCGGAAACTCCGTTTTCAGTTCCGAAGACCTCAATGCCATTCTTGCAATCAACAAGGGCGATGTCTATGATGTGGTATCCATGAACAAGAGGCTTTTCGGAGGCGGAAAGCAGAGCGACTATGACGTGTCCAAACTTTATAGGGACAACGGATACCTTTTCTTCAGCCTTACACCGGTTGAAACCAATATCCAGAATGACTCGGTGGATGTGGAACTCAGAATATCCGAAGGTAAGCAGGCGACGCTCAACAATATAGTCATCAACGGAAACGATCTAACGAATGAGAAAGTGGTCCGCCGCCAGATTTTCACCCGTCCCGGCTATCTGTTCAGCCAGTCCGATTTTGAAAGGTCCATACGTGAGATTGCATCCCTCGGTCAGTTCGATTCAGAGGCCATCATGGACCCTAACTCCGGATGGTCAATGATACCTAACCAGTTGAACAATACTGTGGATCTGGTATACAATGTTACGGAGAAGCCGTCCAGCCAGCTTGAACTGTCCGGAGGTTGGGGTGGCAACACCTTCGTCGCAACCGTCGGCGTCAGCTTCAACAACTTCTCGACCCACAGGTTCTTCGACAAGAGCGCCTGGCGCCCTGTGCCACTGGGAGATGCCCAGAACCTTGCGTTCAGGTTCCAGACCAACGGAACATATTACACGGCGCTCACTGCCAATTTCACGGAGCCATGGCTGACCGGAAAGAAACCGACCTCACTCAACCTTTCGGCATATTATACTCGTCAGACGGATTCATACCTGGCCCTGAACATTCTCAGCCACAACCGTCAGATGGAGGTATTCGGAATGTCCGCCTCTCTTGGTACGAGGTTGAAATGGCCTGACAACTATTTCGTGATGTATCACGGACTGAGTTGGCAAACATATAAGCTTACGAACTGGTATTCAGGATATTTCATCTTTGATGACGGTACAGCGAATAACATAAGCTATTCGCTGACGCTTATGAGAAATTCCACCGACCAGCAGATATATCCGCGTCAGGGAACTGATTTCCAGGCCTCCCTGCAGCTGACTCCGCCATTCTCGCTGTTCAGGAAATATGACATAGACGAGAACGGGAACAGATTCCCGGTCGCAAGTTGGCGTGACGTTAATTATGACAGTGGCAACTGGTCCGCGCAGGATAGGTTCCGCTGGATAGAGTACCATAAGTGGAAGCTTTCAGCAGCGACTTATTCAAAGCTCATCGGGGATCTCGTGCTTATGACCAGGGCTCAGTTCGGATATCTCGGATATTATAACAGAAAGTGGGGTTATTCTCCGTTCGAAGGCTTCCTCGTCGGCGGTGACGGTATGTCCGGATACAGTACTTACGGTTCGGAAGTGATAGCGCTCCGCGGTTACGAGAACTACGCATTGACGCCGTATCAGCCTTCGACCTACAACTCGAACGGATACGCATATGCAGGAAATGTATATGATAAGTTCACCATTGAGCTGCGTTACCCTGTCATCCTGCAACCTAGCTCGACCATCTATGTCCTCGGTTTCCTTGAAGGAGGTAACTGTTGGTCGGATATCAGACAGTTCAACCCGTTCCAGATCAAGAGATCTGCCGGAGTCGGAGTCAGGATATTCCTCCCAATGGTCGGTCTGCTCGGTGTTGACTGGGGTTACGGATTCGATGACCCTGTGAAGGGCGGAAGCCAGTTCCATTTTGTAATAGGACAACAATTTTAATTTATTCGATATGAAAAGAATTCTGTTAATTGCCGCAATGGCAGCAATCAGTGCAGCAGCTATGGCTCAGCCTAAGTTCGCTCACGTAAATTTCACAGAACTTGTACAGCTTGCTCCTGAAGCAGATCAGGCACGCTCAGCAATGAATCTGTCCAGCAATGAGGCTCAGGAAACATTGAACGCTATGATTGAGGAGTACCAGACAAAGTATCAGCAGTATCAGCAGAAAGGCAGTACCTGGACCCCGGCTATCCTTGAAAGCAAGGAGAGAGAGCTCACTGAAATCCAGGAGCGCATCCAGCAGTTCCAGCAGTCAATCCAGGCTGAACTTCAGCAGCAACAGCAGCAGCTTCTCGCTCCAATTTATGAAAAGGCTCAGAATGCAGTCAATGATCTTGCAAAGGCCGGTGGATACATGTATGTATTCGATATCAGTTCCGCTCTTTACATTGACGATACACAGAGCGTTGATCTTACAAAAGAAGCAAGAAAGGCTCTCGGTATTGCCGAGGACAGGACACTTGAGTCTTTGCAGGCTGAGCTCCAGGCCCAGGCTGAGGCTGCACAGCAGCAATAGAAAGCGACATTAATTTTAGGGGAGGTGCACAGCGCCTCCCTTTTATTTTGAATACCATGCAACATAAAGTTATTGATACTAATGATGTGGTAATCAGGTTTGCCGGAGACTCCGGAGACGGAATGCAGCTGACAGGTTCCCTCTTTGCGGACATGTCTGCCATTTACGGAAACGGACTCTCCACGTTCCCTGACTACCCTGCCGAAATCAGAGCGCCTCACGGTACAGTTTCTGGCGTCTCAGGATTTCAGGTGCATATCGGAAGCGATGAAGTGAACACTCCGGGTGACTTTTGTGATATGCTGATTGCCATGAACCCTGCAGCCTTGAAAGCCAACGCCAAATGGTGCAAGCGACACGCCATGATTCTTGTGGATGAGGATTCGTTCGACGAGGCAGGAATCAGGAAGGCCGGATTCAAGACAGACAATCCGTTCGTCGAGTTGAGCGTCGAGGACCGTGCGCTTATCGTGGCACCTATCACGACGATGACAAAAGAGAGCCTCAAGGAGAGCGGAATGGACCAGAAGTCCATTCTGAAGTGCAAGAATATGTTCACGCTGGGCATCGCCTGCTATATTTACAACAGGCCTCTTGATCCTATCTATCAGTATCTTGAGAAGAAGTTCTCAAAGAAGCATCCTGAGATGATCGCTCCGAACAGAAAGGCTCTTGATGACGGTTACAATTATGCCGCAAACGTCCAGGCAATACCGAATACCTATACCATAGAGCCGGTCAAGTCGGCAAAGAAAGGGACATACAGGAACATTACCGGCAACCAGGCTATTGCCTGGGGACTGCTGGCGGCTTCTGAGAAGTCCGGGCTGCCGCTGTTCTGCGGCTCGTATCCTATCACTCCGGCTACAGCCATACTGGAGGAACTTGCAATACATAAAAGCCTGGGCGCAAAGACACTTCAGGCCGAGGACGAGATTGCAGGTATCTGTACGGCCATAGGTGCTTCCTTTGCAGGAAATCTGGCAGTTACCACCACTTCCGGCCCGGGTTTGTCTCTCAAGAGCGAGGCTCTCGGCCTTGCCGTAATGGCGGAATTGCCTCTTGTCATCGTAGATGTGCAGAGAGGAGGCCCGTCAACCGGTCTTCCAACCAAGACGGAGCAGACCGACCTTAATCAGGCTCTCTATGGACGCAATGGCGAATGTCCTATTCCTGTCATGGCTCCGCATTCACCGGCCAATTGTTTCTGGGCAGCTTTTATGGCGGCAAAGATAGCGCTTGAGCATATGACCCCGGTGCTTCTGCTTTCTGAGGGATTCCTCGGCAACGGAAGTGAGCCTTGGCTGATTCCTTCAATGAAGGACTACCCTGAGATCAAACCTCCTTTTGCAACCGGCACACTTGCGGAAGGCGAAAAATTCCATCCTTTTGAGCGTGACCCTAAGACCATGGTCCCGAAGTGGGCTATTCCGGGCCAGAAGGGTTATGAGCACAGAGTCGGCGGACTTGAGAAGACGCACGAAGGCGTGCTCTCCACAGATCCTGCCAATCATGCCATGATGGTAGCGGAACGTGAAGCGAAAATTGAACTTATCGCCAACGATATCCCGGATCTGGTGGTAAAGGGCTCTCAGAACGGAAAGTTGCTTGTGATCGGCTGGGGCGGCACTTATGGACATATAGCCAGTGCAATGCACGATCTGTGGGATGAGGGTGTGGATGTTTCGTACACTCATTTCGATTTTATCAAACCTCTGCCGCGCAACACTGAAACCGTATTCTCTGCATTTGAGAAGATACTTGTATGTGAGCTGAACAGCGGTCAGTTCGCGAGATATCTCCGCGGCAGATTCCCTCAGTTCAAGTTTGATTCTTTCGGCAAGGTACAGGGCCAGCCTTTCCTTGTCAGTGAATTGGTAGAAGCAATTAAAAAAGAACTCTAGCTATGGCAACACTAACAGCAAAAGATTTCAAGAGTGATCAGGAAGTGCGCTGGTGCCCGGGTTGCGGAGATCACGCAGTGCTCGCATCGCTTCAGAGGGCGCTTCCGAAAGTAAGTCAGGCTCTAAACTACGATAAAGAAAGATATGTGATTGTTTCGGGAATCGGTTGTTCTTCAAGACTTCCGTACTATATGAATACATATGGCTTCCACAGTATCCACGGGCGCGCGACTGCCATCAGCACCGGCATCAAGGTGGCGAACCCCTGGCTTACCGTCTGGCAGGTTTGCGGAGACGGTGATGCCCTGGCCATCGGCGGAAACCACTTCATTCATGCAATCCGCAGGAACATCGATATCAATGTCATTCTTTTCAACAATCAGATATACGGCTTGACCAAAGGACAGTACAGTCCTACTTCAAAGTTCGGCGCCATAACCAAGACTTCCCCATACGGGACAGTCGAGCATCCTTTCAATCCGGGATCGCTGGTCCTCGGAGCCAAGGGAACGTTCTTTGCCCGCAGCCTGGATGTCGAGCTCGCATTGAACGAAGAGATTATGACTGCCGCGGCACTTCATGACGGATGCTCTATCATGGAAATGCTCACCAACTGTGTGATATTCAATGACGGAGCCCACAAGGAACTTTCCGACCCAGCTGTCCGTGCAGACCACACTATTATCCTTAGACATGGAGAGAAAATGATTTTCGGCAAGAATCGTGACAAGGGACTTGTATACGACGGCAAGAAGATACGTGCCGTGCACATCGGAGAGGGCGGATACACGTTGGATGATATTCTGGTGCATGACTCCCATGCAGACAATATCGGAATCCATATGGCTCTTGCTGAGATGAAAGGACCCGATTATCCTGTCGCACTAGGCGTCATAAGGGATGTCAAGGATATCACGTACGATGACGGAGTGAGAGACCAGGTTAAGGAAGTGATGGCTAAAGCTTCCATCCACTCGGTTGATGAACTGCTGCACAGCGGATCGACCTGGGAGATTAAATAAAAGCCGTCAAACATAAAAAAGGGAAGGTCCTGTACGGGCTTTCCCTTTTTTATGTTATCCTGACGGGTAATTACTTAACGATCAGGTAGTGTCTGCCGAAGCGTTCAAAAGCAGCTTTCTCGAGAGCTTCGCGGTCGTCCGGATGGGCGATGGAGGTCAGCAGGCGTGCGCGCTCCTGATAGCTCTTGCCATAAAGGTTGACAGCACCCCACTCGGTTACGACCCAATGCACGTGGAATCTTGAAGTCACGACGCCTGCGCCTTCCTTCAAAACCGGTGATATCTTGCTGACTCCCTTCTTTGTGCGTGAGGACATTGCTATGATAGGCACACCTTCCTCGGCAAGGGATGCTCCGTATATGAAGTCAATCTGTCCGCCGACACCGCTGAAGTGCTTTGTGCCGATAGAGTCTGCACATACCTGTCCGGTGATGTCCATCTCCACTGCGGAGTTGATGGCGGTCATACGAGGGTTCTTGGCAATCACATAAGGATCGTTAGTATAACCCACGTCCATCATCAATACGTCCGGGTTGTTGTCGATGAAGTCATAAACCTTCTGTGAACCCATAAGGAAGGTGGATACGATCTTACCCTTGTCTGTAACCTTGTTGGAACCGTTTATGACACCCTTTTCAACCAGGTCGAGCACGCCGTCAGCGAACATTTCGGTGTGGATACCAAGGTTCTTATGGTTTCCGAGTTTTGCCAGAATAGCATTCGGAAGAGCTCCGATTCCAAGCTGGAGACACGCTCCGTCCTTGATAAGAGGCAGACAGTTCTCACCAATGGCGAGGTCTGTCTCGTCCGGAACGACAACCTTGGCCTCCATGAGAGGTGTATCATCCTGGACGAAGATATCAATCTGGTCAATAGAGATCATAGCCTGACCGAAAGCGCGCGGTACGTGCGGGTTAACAACGGCGATGACTGTTTTTGCACACTCGACAGCGGCAAGAGTTGCATCGACGCTGGTACCGAGGGATACCATACCGTTTTCGTCAGGAGGACATACCTGGATCATCGCTACGTCACAAGGAACTGCTCCGCAACGGTAAAGCTTCTGAGTCTCGGAAAGGAACACAGGGATGTAGTCCGCATAGCCGCTCTGAACGCCGCTGCGGACATTGCCACCGATGAAAAAGCCCTGATGGAAGAAGATTCCGCTGTATTTTTCATCAACGTAAGGTGCAGGACCTTCCGTATGAAGATGATGGATGCGGACATCTTCCAGTTCTCCGGCATCACCTCTGCGGCACAGAGCCTGAATCAGGCACTGCGGTGCGCTTGCTACACTGCTGAAATGAATGTGGTCACCGGACTTGACGACCTTGACGGCCTCGTCTGCACTGACAAAATTTATCTGTTTCATAGGCTTTTACTATTCTTTTCCCATCATAAGTTTCATCATTGTCGCAGCAGAATATGCTACGGTAGTACCAGGGCCGAAGATGGCAGCAACGCCAGCCTTGTAGAGGAAGTCATAGTCCTGGGTAGGTATTACACCGCCGGCAACGACCATGATGTCCTCGCGACCGAGTTTGCGAAGCTCCTCGATGAGCTGAGGGATGAGAGTCTTGTGACCTGCAGCAAGTGAAGATGCGCCCACAATATGAACGTCATTCTCGACAGCTGCGCGTGCAGCCTCCTCCGGAGTCTGGAAGAGAGGTCCCATATCAACGTCATATCCGCAGTCAGCGTAACCTGTGGCTACAACCTTTGCTCCGCGGTCATGTCCGTCCTGGCCCATCTTGGCGATGAAGATACGGGGACGACGTCCTTCTTTCTTTGCGAATTCGTCTGTAAGGCGGACAGCTTCCTCGAACTGTGCATCCTTTTTGTATTCTGAACTGTACACTCCTGAAATTGTTCTGATTGTTGCCTGATAACGGC
>JAKSJU010000050.1 GCA_024402095.1 Bacteroidales bacterium
CCCCTCAGGCCCACAAGCTTGACCTTTCCGCTTTCACGGAAGACAGCGAACTGGAATTCGGATACTGCACGGAATTTCTTCTCAGACTCCAGCGTTCCAAAGTCGACCTTGACAGTTTTGACGAGTCGGTAATCAAGGACTATCTTGAGTCTGCAGGAGACAGCCTCGTCTTCTTCCGTGACGGAAGCATAATCAAGGTTCACGTGCACACCAGAAAGCCGGGAGACATTCTCAACCGCTGCCAGCAGTGGGGTGAATATCTTACTATCAAGGTGGAGAATATGACCCTGCAGCATCACGAGAACCATATGGAAGAGAAACTGAGCAAGGCTCCCCACAAGGCTACGGCTACAGTCATTGTCGCATCCGGAGAAGGAATAGCCAGGACTTTCAGGGATATGGGCGCCGATGAAATCATCGAGGGAGGGCAGACGATGAACCCTTCTGCAGACAGTTTCGTAAAGGCATTCACAAAGGTCAATGCCGACAGGATTTTCGTATTCCCTAACAATTCCAATGTCATCATGACCGCCGGGCAGGCAGCATCACTGTATAAGGACTCAAAGGTTTACGTAATCCCGACCAAAACAGTCGGTGCCGGATATGCCGTGTTCGGCTCCATCGATTTCTCCGAGCAGGACAGCGAGGCCATTCTCTCCCAGGCGGAGGAAGTGATCGGGTCTGTGACAGTGGCAATGGTGTCCAGAGCAGTGCGTGACACGGATGAAGTCCGCAAGGATGATTATATGGGCTTCGAGTCAAACGATATTCTCTGCAGCTCTTCCGACCGTCAGAAGGCATCCGAGATGCTTTGCGAAAAGCTGGATGCGGCTTCATTTGACGTAATCCTTGCATTCAAGGGCAAGGACGTGCCTGCAGAAGAGGCGGAAGCACTACGGGTGTCACTTGAATCCAGGTACAGACGTTCCGAAGTGATAATGATTGACGGCGGGCAGCCGGTATTTGACTATATTTTTATTTTTGAATGATATGTGGACTTATTTTACAGACACTGACACTGACATTACGCCTGAAGTGGCGCGGGAATATGGCTACAAACTGATCAGTATGCCATACAGCGTTGACGCAAAGAATATATATCCGTTCGTTGATTACGAGAAATATGATTCGCACGCATTCTATGACAGCCTTCGTGGAGGAGTTCTGCCTACAACCAGTGCAATCAGCGAGGAAGAGTATATCAGATATTTCGAGCCTGAATTCGCCGCCGGAAACGACATTATGTATGTGCATTTCTCTGCGGCCATGACGATGACCTTCAACAATATGAACAAGGCTCTCGAGATGCTCAAAGCCAAATATCCGGAGAGAAAGTTCATAGGCATCGATACCAAGGGAATAACGATTGTGAGCTACCTCATTGTCCGTGAGATAGGCGACATGCTCAAGTCGGGCAGTACCCCGGAAGAGATTGAAGAATGGGCAAAGACGGAAGTGGACCATTACAGCCAGTACTTCTTCGCAGATGACCTCAAGTTCTTCCGTCGCAGCGGTCGTGTAGGAGGCATTGCCGCTACTATGGGAGGGCTCATAGGCATCAGGCCGATAATCTATATGAGTCAGGAAGGCAAGATGGAGAGCATAGGCAAGGAGAAAGGCCGCATAAAGGCGATGGACGCCCTGCTGAAGTACGTGGAGGATCTCGGGGATGACATCAAGGGCCACCGTTTCATAGTAGGCCATACGGATGCTGAAGACCTGGCAAAGGAGTTCGGCGCAATGCTCAAGGAAAAGTTCGGTGACGATCTTGAAATCGAATATGTAGTTACAAACCCTACGGCCGGGAGCCATTGCGGCCCTAACGGTGTTGGTGTAGCCTTCCATTCAAAACGCAGATAATTCAGTCATGATTGAAATCAGAGAAGTGAAAACCTGCTCCCAGCGCAGGGAGTTCCTTAATTTCCCGAACAAGCTGTACAAAGGCAATTCCTGCTATGTCCCGCCTCTCTATATGGACGAGAGGAAAATTTTCCGTAAGGATTATGTCTATCACGACACCTGCGAGGACGTATACTACAATGCCTACAAGGACGGCGAGATGGCCGGACGCATCAGTGGTATCCTTCAGCGTTCTTCCAATGAGAAATGGGGACAGAAGCGCGTACGCTTTACGCGTTTCGATGTGATAGACGATTTCGACGTGGCCCGGGCATTGTTCGAGGCTGTCGAGAAGTGGGCTCGTGAAAAAGGCATGGAAGAGGTTGTAGGACCTCTCGGATTCTCTGATCTTGAAAGGGAAGGCCTTCTGATTGAGGGCTTTGACCAGATGTCCACTTTCGAGGAAGCCTACAACTATGAGTATTACGGAAAGTTCATAGAAAGATTGGGCTATGCCAAAGAGGTGGACTGGACGGAAAGTCAGATACGCTATCCGAAGGACCCGGAATCTGTCGAAGAAATGAGCAGGATGGCAGATTTCGTTCTCAGACGCTACAAGCTCCATATCGGAGAGGCTAAAAGCGGAAGGGACTTCCTTAAAAAATATGCCGACGGATTCTTTGAAATCCTTGACAAGTCATATGACAAGGTTTACGGTACCGTTCCGTTCTCCGATGGTATGAAGAAACTCCTTATCGACAACTTCAACCTGATTATCGATGAGAAGCATGCCATAGTGATACTTGATGAACAGAACAGGCCTGTTGCTATGGGGGTATGTTTTCCATGCATCGCAAAGGCAATGAGAACTGCCGGCGGACGCCTTACTCCACTGGCTCTGTTCAGAGTATTGAAAGCCTTGAAACGTCCGGAAGTGATAGACCTCGGACTGATCGGCGTGGACCCGGAATGGCTCAACAGGGGAGTGAGCGTGATTATCGCCAATGAGCTTGCAAGGATGCTTGCCGCTCCGGGAGTGAAATATGCGGACACGAATCTGAATCTTGAGGACAATGCGGCAATCCTGAATCTCTGGAAGCGCTTCGACGAGACCAGAAACAAGCGCCGTCGCTCATACGTAAAGAAAATAGTATGATAAAGATAGTAGTTGACTGTTTCGGTGGAGACCACAGTCCTGAGGCAAATATCGAGGGAAGCCTCTCGGCCCTGGACAAATTCAAGGACCTGTCCCTGATTCTTACAGGCGATGAATCCGTCATAAAGTCCAAGCTTGAAGGCAAGGAATATGACGCCGACAGGCTGCAGATAGTGCATGCGCCGGATGTAATAGGCTGCGATGAGAAACCCACGGACGCCATCCGTCTGAAGAAAGAAAGCTCTATGATCAAGGCTATCAGACTGCTCCGTGACGAGGATGACATTGCCGGAATGGTCAGTGTAGGCTCCACGGGAGCCCTGGTTGCAGGAGCTTTGACACGCATAGGCGTCCTGGAAGGCGTGATCAGACCTGCGTTCTGTCCTATCCTTCCGACTATGAACGGTGGAATCGTGGGCATCTGCGACAGCGGGGCCAACGTGGAAGTGACTGCGGCTTATCTCAAACAGTTCGCCATTATGGCATCTCTCTATCTGGAAAACGTCTATGGCATTCAGAATCCGCGCATAGCTCTTCTCAATGTGGGGAAAGAGGCGGAGAAGGGTGACAGTATCAGACAGGAAACCTACAGGACTCTGTCCGAGTTGCCTTGCATCAATTTCGTGGGCAATATGGAAAGCCGTGACCTGCTCTCCGGGTCGTATGATGCGGTCATCTGCGACGGCTTTTCCGGGAACGTCCTTGTCAAGACCACTGAAGGCACGGCAGTGGAGCTCCTCCTCAAGGTCAAGGAGACTATCTTCTCCCGCACCATTTATAAGATAGGAGCTCTCTTCCAGAAGAAGATGTTCGCTGACCTCAAGTCATTCATGAATTATCAGAATTATGGCGGAAGCGTGCTTCTGGGTACGTCAAAGGTGGTTGTGAAGGGTCATGGGAGCAGTAAGGCTGTTGCAGTGGAGAAATGTATCGAGCAGGCATACAGGATGGAGGCAAGTTCGCTTTCTGAGAAAATCACGGCCGCTCTTGACAAATATGATCATTACGAAGGATAGAGATATGTTTGAAGAAGTTCAGAAAATACTAGCAAAGCAGTTGCGTATAGACGCATCAGCAGTGCAGCCGTCATCACGCATCAAGGAGGACCTGGGAGCGGATTCTCTCAATATCCTCCAGCTTCTTATGAAAATCGAGGACGACTATGGAATAGTCATCCCCGATGAAAAGCTTGCCAATTTCGAGACTGTCCAGGATGTTGTGGATTACCTGGATTCTCAGAAGGAGGCCTGATTATTTGATAAGTTCCTGGCTTCTGGCGATAAATTCTGCCAGTGCCTTTCCCTTCAGCATTCCGTTGCTCAGAAGCGCCAGATCCACAACCTGGTGCAGGAGTTCTTTTGTGCCTTCACGGTCTCCCCATATCTTTGCGATAAGAGGGTTCTCCATATTGACCTTGATGTTGTATCCTGCAGGCATCTCTCCGTAGAAATTCATTCCACCGCCGAGAGCTGACATTTCGCGGTATCTGCGCATGAATTCGCTCTGGGTGATGAGCACGGGCGCAGCGCTTTCTCCGAGGTTTTCTGCTTCAATGATATAGTCGTTACCTTCAGGGAGCACTGACTTGAACAGTTCGTCGAGGAATTTCTTGTCGTCATCCGACATTTCAGGCTTTGCCTTTTCCCCTGTAGGGATGAGGTTGTCCACGGCGTCGCTGTCCACGCGGGCGAACCTGCTGTCCTTGAGCTTGGTCTCAAGCAGGTTTACGAAGTGTGAATCAAGTTCGCAGTCCATCAGGAGCACGTCGTAGCCCTTGTTCTTTGCAGCCTCGATCTGACTGTACTGGACCTCAGTGTCGGTGGCGTAGAGGTAAACGACTTTCTTGTCCTTGTCGGTCTGGCTTCCCTCGATGGCTTTGCGATAGTCCTCAAAGCTGAAATATTTGTTCTCGGTATTCTTAAACAGTGCAAAGTTCATGGCTCTCTCGGCGAACTTTTCGTCGGTGAGCATGCCGTATTCGATGAAGAGCTTAAGGTTGTCCCATTTCTCCTCATACTTCTCTCTCTGTTCCTTGAAAATTTCTTCCAGTCTGTCAGCGACCTTCTTGGTGATGTAGGTGCTGATTTTCTTTACGTTGGAATCTGACTGTAGGTAGCTTCTGCTGACGTTCAGAGGGATATCCGGAGAGTCGATGACTCCGTGGAGTAGCGTCAGGAAGTCCGGGACGATATTGTCAACGTGGTCTGTGACGAACATCTGGTTGCAGTAGAGCTGAATCTTGTTCTTGTCGATGGCCATCCTTTCTTTGATCTTAGGGAAGTAGAGTACACCTGTGAGATTGAAAGGATAATCGACGTTGAGGTGGATCCAGAACATCGGCTCTTCGTCCATAGGATAGAGTTCCCGGTAGAATTTGAGGTAATCCTCATCCTTGAGTTCTGAAGGAGTGCGTGTCCAGATAGGCTCAATGGAGTTGATGACGTTGTCTTCGTCTGTATCGACGTTCTTGCCGTCTTTCCATTCAGTCTTTTTGCCGAACACGACAGGGACTGGCATGAATTTGCAGTATTTGTTCAGCAGCTGGCTGATTTTTCCCTTTGCTGCGAATTCTTCTGCGTCGTCATCGAGTTCAAGGGTGATGACTGTTCCACGGTCTTCTTTCTTTCCTGAGGTCATTGAGTATTCAGGAGAGCCGTCGCAAGTCCATTTTACGGCTTTGGCACCTTCTTTCCAGCTCAATGTATCTATTGTGACCTTTTTGGCTACCATGAAGGCGGAATAGAACCCGAGGCCGAAGTGGCCGATTATGCTGGCCATCTGGTCTTTGTATTTCTCGAGGAATTCGCCAGCGCTTGAGAAGGCTATCTGGTTGATATATTTGTCGACTTCCTCTTCTGTCATGCCGATTCCGTGGTCGGTGATTTTGAGTACTTTCTTCTTCTCGTCGAGTTCAACTTCGACTTTGAGGTCTCCGAGTTCTCCTTTGAAATCTCCGCTGCTTGCCAGCGCCTTGAGTTTCTGGCTGGCGTCGACGGCGTTTGCGACGAGCTCTCTCAGGAAGATTTCGTGGTCTGAGTAGAGGAATTGTTTGATGACAGGGAATATGTTTTCAGTCGTTACTCCTATCTGTCCCTTCAATGTCTTTGTTGCCATAGTGTCTATATTTTTTAAGTTTTGTTTCTTTTT
>JAKSJU010000051.1 GCA_024402095.1 Bacteroidales bacterium
AGGTAGCCCGGCGTGAGCCGAGCTGCAATATGCATTTCGTCGGATGCTTACGGCAGTGCGACTGGCGAGCTCCGTCTGGAGAAGGTCGGAGACCGGAACCCGGCCGGCCTCGTAATCGGCCAGAGAATGCCGGCAGGCATCTTCAGCATCCCGGATGTAAGGCTTCAAAACAACAAAATCATCAGACTCCCTAACAATTGACATACGGTATACGTATGAGGGCTCTTGGCTGAAAGATGAGGAAAATAGTTATATTTGTGATGGTTAACGCTAATTGTTCCTGTATGTATTGCACGAAATGTGGCACAAAACTGCGCGAGGGGGCGAAATTCTGTCAAGCCTGTGGTCAGCCTGTGCCAAAGGTGAAGCCGGCTTTGTCTGCCGAGTCCGTTAACAAGCCTACTGTCAGTACGGATCGGACGGCTAAGGCACCGGCGGACAAAACGGCTGTCAAAAGCGAGATAAAGGATATGGCTGTGGATATGGCGAAAGCCGGAGCCAAGCAGATTCTGGCGGCTCTCAAGGACCGCGATATCAACGCATCAGCGACTCCCGGCGAGGTCAGCTGCAAGCCGGACGCGGCGCAGACCGCGTTCATGAAGCTGCTGAAGAAAGGGCTGCTGGTACTGGCAATGCTTCTCGCTCTGCCTTCGGCTCTGAGCGCACAGAACAAGTTGTCTCAGGTAACAGGCCCATTCACCGTAAGTCTGAGCAACGGAAATCCGGCATTGACCTATACCGTTGAGTTCGAAGGCGCAGTCGCCAGCGGTGAGACATTTGACGGGGGTACGACATTTTACCCCTCAGGAGGGAATACGCCACATACGGAGATTAACGGGTATTTCCATAGCAAGGACTACGTAATAATGAAAGTCAGAGTCGAAGAGGATTTCGGCGTGGTTGACAACTGGGAAGTCGCAACTGATTCCGGAGAAGCTGAAAAGCTCTTCAGGGTAAAAAAGGGAATCTTGGGTGAAACTTTGGTGAGCGAGACCAGAGATCTGTCCAAAGGCTCCGAAGCTGTCTTCAAGATACCCGTGCCTTCGAATGGTTCCCATTTGTACATCCATCTCCAGATAAGGCAGAAAGTGGCAGACGGATACAAAAGCTGGATTCAGCAGGGAAGAGAGTTCACACTGGCCATGGGTGATGCCGCGGAACATACGATAAACTCTGACGCAGGTGACTCCGGAGAGAACGGCTGGGTTGTGCCTGCGGCAATAGCCGGAGCCTTGGGGGCAGGCGGAATTGCCCTGAAATGGCGCAAAAAGAAGAAAGCCGCAGCGAAGAAGCCGGAAAAAGCATCCAAGGATGAAAAGAAAAAGTCCGAAGATGACAGGCAGGATGAGGACGACGACGAGAAAGCCACCTACGAGATGCGCATCCGTAAGGACTTCAGCGATACGCTCACGCCAGGAGGTGCTGCACAGAAAGTGTACGCCCGCATTGTCCGCATCCCGCAGGGTGGAAAGGCGGCAACAGACTCTGTCCTGACCTCCAAAATATCCATCACCGGAGACAGTTACCTGAATGTCAGCGGGCAGAACCTCTCCGGAGGTTATATGTCCGCCTCCGTGGAGGCTCCGCAGAGCGGCAGCATCCCTGACGAGGCCGTGGTGAACTTCCGTCTGTCAAGTGGTGGCGGCTCGTTCACCAACAGGATGCATTTCAAGGTCGCGAAGAGCGAGATCATATTCTTCCAGGAGAATCTTACGCTTCCGGCATGCTCGGACGAGGTCTGGAGGCTGCCGTTCGCGGTCAAAGGCGCATCGAAGAACGCCGCTGTCGAATCCTGCAGTTCCGCTCTTGAAAAGTACGATGTCAAGATTGAGCCGGGCGAGAAAGACGGCCTCTTCTACGCAGTTATCAAAGAAAAGGCAAAAGATAAGAAAGAAGCCGGCACCTGGGAGCAGTTCAGCCTTGGCATAAAGGTCACTGACGGCAAGTTGGAATTGGCGGATTCCCTTCCTCTCTATCGCTTCCACCTTGGCCTGAAGTTCGATCCCCACAGCACCATACCATGTTATCTTCAGACCTCTGCGACAGGGAATACGGAAGTGGCGAAGGCGTATGCCCAGTTGGCCTGGTTCGATTGGGATCCTGAGACGAATGATATTGTCACCATATTCCCTGTTCCTACTGATTTCAAGATTACGGCTAAGGGCGAGAAGGAGCTGGGATATCTTGATAAGCTGGGTATCTGCTGCCGAGCGACAGCTACAACGACAGAAAACGGACGTCAGCTGGAAATATTCGCATGCAAGGGCATTCTGGACGCACCGACGCGCTTCAAGGCAACCATCAGCATAGCAGCGGATTGCGGACAGGGCCGCGTGGAGACAGTAAGCAAGGAGGTTCTCATCGCTTCACAGCCTGTCCGGCAGAATGTCACGGCCGCGATGTATGACGAGGACAAGCGCATAGGCGACGGCCTTATCAATATCCAGTCAAGCATCTGGAACAACGGCGAATACAGCCGTCTCTTCCCGCTCTACAAACTCATCGACGTGATGCTGGATGGCTACGATGGCGCATACGGCTACGACAAGCATCAGGTGGAAACCGTGAAAGACGTTTACAGCCGGTTCCTCAGCGGTGAACTTGCCGGTGCCAACGCCACAGCAAAGCGCGTCACGCTGGCGGATGAGATGAGGATGTTCGTTGACAGTTTCCTTCAGACGAGTGAGGAAGTGGAGAATTCCATGGGGTTCTTCACGCGTATGGCGGTGGGCGTGGCTACGCTCGGAATGTCTGAAGCTGTCTTCACCTCTCTGCAGGTCACGAGGGACATGAAAGCTACCGTGGAGAAAGGTGGAGGTGTATATGATGTGTTCGTGGTCGGCGTGAAGGCGGCTGCCATGGAGGCCCTGACTGACTTCGATGTATGGAAGGGCGTCGGCAAGAAACTCGCTCCGAAACAGTTCGAGGCTGCTGCCAAGAGCGTGGAGAATGTGACGAAACAGGCAAAGGAAGTCGCATCCGACTACTTCTCCGAGACCATTGGAAAGAAGACCAAGGGTATTCTTGATAAATCGAAGAGCGTGAAATCCAAGGCCGCAAGTCAGGCAGACGAGGCCATTGATGCTTTCAGGAAAAACCCGGAGATGAGCGACCTTGACAAGAAGCTCGACCAGGTCTATAAGAACGGCCAAGCTCATGGAAAAGCCAAAGTGGACGACCTGCAGGCCGCTCAGTGGCTTATGGAAAACAATCCTACTCCGGAGAACGTAAAGCTTTACAAGAAGAAGGTTCTTGAGGTTCAGCGTGACAAGTTCGCCATGCATGAAATGAACAAGCTTGCTGACGGCAATTCCACCAGAGCGGTTTTCAACAAAGAACTGGACAATGTTTACAAAGACGTGGACGACGAGGTCCGCAAGATTCTGAAGAAGCAGGGCTACGATCTGGATGAGAAGCCGTTTGCTGCAACGAGTTCCAACAAGGCTGATCTTGCCGAAGGCAAAAAGGTCACCTTCGACCGTGACGTTACTTACAAGACCGTTGATGGCGGGGACGTACCTCAGGAGGTTGCGCAGAAAGCTTACGAAGAGGCGTTCTACAAGCGTACGACCGGCATCGATGCACCAAGCGACAAGGCTGCACGCGAATGGGCGCAGATGCACGATCAGTCTGTCGTTCAGAAGGGCTCTCGCGTCAGTTATGAGGATGACCTGAACCCTGTAATCAAGGACTGGGACCAGAAACTCACCGACGCCGAACATACTGGAAAGGTAATGACTTACAAGAGTACGGAGTGGTTCGAGCAGACCAACGATATGATAAAGAAAGCCAACACTCTCGAGGATAGTGGACTCCGTCTGGATATGCTGGAGCAGGCGCTGTCAAAGAGACAGGAGGCTACGAGACAGATGGTCAAGCAGTTCAGGTATGTGCACGAACGTGACCTGGCCGCCCAGACAAAAGGGGCTGTCAGCAAAATATCCGAGAAGATGCGCTATGGAATGGAGATCAGTTCGAGGCTTTTCTCTACTGGGGCTGACCAGCTTACATTGGGAGAGGCGGAGGCCATTCTCGCCCAGAAGAACCTCACATTGGAACTGCTCTCACAGTGGCTTGGAGACACATTGAAGACAATAGGCTAACAATTAAAGGATTATAGATATGTTCTGTGCAAATTGCGGGAATCAGCTTCCCGATGATGCAAGGTTCTGCGATGCATGCGGAGCGCCGGTGGTGGCAGAGGATTCAGTTCTGGATTCTTCTCCAGTGATAGAGCCGGAGCCGGTGACGGAGGATGAGACGAAGGGGCGCAAGGTTACAGAGAACATCCGTCTTGGCACCGACGGGAAGTACCATTGGTACTATGAATTCAGGCTGATGAAGAACCCCACGATCCTGTTCGTCCTCTGGAAGATATTCTTTTGGATATTCGTGGCGATGTGGGCATTCCTCAGCATCATCAATTCAATTCAAGGCCATTTCAACACGAAGGACTTCCTGGATTTCTCCAAGATATTCCTTCTCATTCTTGTCGGTGTCGAAGCACTCGTGGCTATCTCATATTTCCTATATGCGGCAATGCAGGGCTTCAAGTACTGTGTGATGTTCGAGATGGATGAGGATGGGGTCAGGCATACCCAGATGCCGCATCAGTTCAAGAAGGCGCAGGCCGTGTCTCTTGTGCTCATCCTTGCCGGAATGGCTACGAAGAATCCGGGTGCTGTAGGACAGGGAATGCTGGCTGGAGCAAAGAACAGCATGGTTTCATCATTCAGCCATGTCAAGAGCATTGAGATATTCCGCAAGAGGAACGTCATAAAGGTCAATGAGAAACTCGGCAAGAACCAGGTTTATGCGTTCGACCAGGACTTCGACTTCGTAGTCGATTACATCAAGTCTCACGTTACAAGGAAATGCAAGGTCTATGAGAAGTAAGATATTGGCATTCATGCTTCTGGCTGCTATTGTGTGCGCGTGCGGCATTTCACACGATGGCCCGCCCAAAGGCAACGGCCCTGAGCCGGAACCGCTCAGCGGTGTGTTCTCTGGAAAACTCGGGAAAATGACTTTCGATGGAGACGGATCTACCGTAATAGTTTCCCTGACAGGAAAAGCGGCCACATTATGCCCCGAGGGTGCAATGGAATATGCTTTCACGTATGGTGCACGAGGTTTATGCCGGTATGACGTCGCAGACCGGCTGGTCTTGTCCAAGGATGATCAGAACTATCTGTTCAGTGTACAGAAAGCAGATGGGGTCGTTCTTGAACTGAACAAAGACGATGTTGACCTGGTCTTATCAAAGCAGTGATTGACATTGTTCATTGATAAATCCTCCGCCGAACTCTACGACTCTGTCCAGCAGAACTGATATGTTTAACGTGAGTTCGACGAAATTTAACTAACTGATTATTAGGAAAATAGCGAAAGTTTTTGTAAATTGATAAAGCAAAACAATCAAAACAATCAAAACAATCAAAACAATCAAAACAATCAAAACAAACCCTTTCGCTATGACGATCGACAATGACAAAATTACTGAAATTTTCTGTATCGCGGATGATTTCTGCCGACTTTATGACAGATTCATCAAGATTAACGGACTTGCCCAGCGCGGCCAGTGCTCGATGGGATGGTTCTACGGCTTCAAGCTGCATCTCATCTGCAACGAGAAGGGCGACCTCTTGAATTTCATGCTCACGCCGGGCAATGTCGATGACCGCGAGCCCATGCGTAACAAATCCTTCATCGAACAGATTTTCGGCAAACTGGTCGGAGACAAGGGATATATCTGCAAGGACCTCTTCTCCAAACTCTTCGTGGACGGCATTCAACTGGTAACCAAACTTAAGAGTAATATGAAGGGCCAGATCATGACAATATCGGACAGAGCCCTTCTGCGCAAGCGGGCTTTGATTGAGACCATCAACGACGAGCTGAAGAACATGGCACAGATTGAGCATTCCAGGCACAGGTCTGTGACCGGCTTCACGGTAAACCTGATGGCGGGACT
>JAKSJU010000052.1 GCA_024402095.1 Bacteroidales bacterium
GCTCTTCCTCGCTCCAGAATCTCTTGTTCTTGAGGTTGAGAGAGAAGTCGCGCTTTGTGCGCAGCTTGGAATGGGCAACATTGTTGCCTTTCATTCTCTTTCGTCCTGTTATTTGACAAACCTTTGCCATATTATTTCATTTTATTTTATTTCTCACAATGGGGTGCAAATATCGCTTATAATTTTCTGATTTCCAAATAGAAGTCTATACAAATTTAAGGAATCTGCGCCACCTTATATTCTTAGGGAACGAAGCCCCGCTGTCAGTTGAGAGCCAGATGAGCACCGGTCTTCCGACTATATGATCTTCGGGAACGAAACCCCAGTATCTTGAGTCAAGAGAGTTATGCCTGTTGTCTCCCATCATAAAGTAGTAGTTCTGCTTGAATGTGTACTCTCCAGCTTGCAAAGCCGTTTCCACACTCTCGTGTTCGTAATCCCTGATCACCCTCTCATATAGAGGCAGATTTTCACTTGTCAGCTGCACCGTAGCGCCTTTCTGAGGTATCCAAAGCGGCCCGAAGAAATCTCTTGTCCACCCGCTGTCCTCCGTGAAAGGGAATATCTCCCTGTAATCCCAAGGACTTGTTTCCAGTATCGGTTCCACTGTCTGCACACTTTTGTACGACTTTGTCTTCTCAAGCATTTCCGCTGTGAGGAGAGCTGTGTAACTTCCATTGGAAGTGGTGACTTCATAGGATAACTGGATGCCCGGATAAACTTCCTGCTGCACACCGTTGATCCATACCAGCCCGTCGATAACCTGCAAGGTATCTCCCGCCGTAGCGACACAGCGCTTTACGTAATGGTCCTTCTTGTCCATCGGTCTGACAGTCAATGGTCCCATCTTCTGTACTGCTTCACGTCCGTACACTCTTACCAATGAGTGATAGTCCTGTGCCGGCGCGCTGCGAAGTACTGTGTCCCCGTTAGGGAAATTGAATACCACATAATCTCCTTTTCTGACTTCCCTTATTCCCGGAAGGCGTTTGCCCTTGGTCTGCCAGGAGGTTGAGTACGATTCCTTTCCGCGGAATGTGTTGTGCGTAAATGGAATCGTCAGAGGTGTCTGCGGCATCCTCGCTCCATATGTCAATTTGCTCACGAAGAGATGGTCTCCAGTGTAGAGGCTGCTCTCCATTGAGGATGAAGGTATCTTAAAAGCCTGAATAAGAAAAGTGTTTATTATGGTCACAACAACAACAGCAAATAGGATGGCATCTACCCAGTCCAATATCCAGTTAAGGAATTTGCTCTTGGTGCGAAAACACTTCTTACGGCTCACCTTACACTATTTTACAGATTTGATGATAGCTTCGAATGCTTTCGGATTGTTCATAGCGAGGTCAGCGAGGACTTTACGGTTGAGACCGATATTCTCCTTACCGAGTTTGCCCATGAACTGAGAATAAGACATACCGTATTGACGTGCGGCAGCGTTAATTCTCTGAATCCAAAGCGCGCGGAAATTGCGCTTCTTTGCTCTACGGTCACGGTATGCATAAGTCAAACCTTTCTCATAGGTATTCTTCGCAACCGTCCAAACGTTCTTCCTTGAAAGGAAATTACCGCGGGTTCTCTTGAGAATCTTCTTGCGGCGTGCTCTTGAAGCAACTGAATTTACTGATCTTGGCATAATTTTACTTTTTTAGAGAACCAACAATTCATTTACCTGTACACGATTTGCTTTCTCGAGGATTGCGAAATGGTCGAGGTTACGTTTCTGTTTTTTGGTCTTCTTGGTGAGGATGTGGCTGTGGTAAGCATGCTTCCTCTTGATTTTTCCCGATCCGGTAAGCGCGAAACGCTTTTTGGCACCGGAATTGGTCTTAAGCTTTGCCATTGTTTGGTTGTTTTAATTAATAATAAAAAATATTGTAGGATAAACCTATTTCTTTTTGTTCGGGGCAATCATGATTGACATTCTCTTTCCTTCGAGCACCGGCATGTTCTCTGCCTTTCCGAACTCTTCAAGCTCTACCGCAAAACGGAGGAGCTGTTTCTCTCCCTGCTCTGCGAACATGATCGAACGTCCCCTGAAAAATATCGTTGCCTTAACTTTCGAACCTTCGTTCAGGAATTCCTGAGCATGCTTCAGCTTGAACTGGAAATCATGTTCGTCAGTATTCGGGCCGAATCTGATCTCCTTGATAACGACCTTTGTCGAATTTGACTTCATCTCCTTCGCCTTCTTGCGCTGCTGATACAGGTACTTCTGATAGTCAAGTATCTTGCATACAGGAGGATCAACCTTATCGCTGATCTGCACAAGGTCCAGCTCCAACGCATCAGCCATCTGCAAAGCCTTGGATATAGGATAGATTCCCTGCTCAGGGATATTCTCCCCGACCAGGCGAACCTGAGAAGCAGTTATCTGCTCATTTATGTTGACTTCGAACTCGTCGCGCTTCTGCTGGCGCGGGTCCGGTCTGCGACCTCCTGGCTTGAAGGCGGGCTTTGGTCTGTAAGGTCCTGGCATTAAGACAATTCTTCAGCTATCGCTGAGTTAATATATTCAATAAACTTTTCAATAGTCATACTGCCCTGATCGACTCCCTCTCTACGGATGGAGACGGTTCCGTCAGCCTGTTCCTTCTCTCCGACTATCACAAGGATAGGAACTCTGAGAAGGGAAATCTCACGGATTCTCTTTCCGAGGGTCTCGTTACGGGCGTCTATTGAAGCGCGAATATCGGAATTTTTGAGCAAACTGCAAACTTTTTCGGCATAATCTGCATATTTCTCGCTGACAGGCAATACTTTAACCTGATCAGGTGCGAGCCATACAGGGAGATGTCCGGCTGTGTGCTCGAGCACGACAGCGGTGAATCTTTCGATGGATCCGAACGGTGCCCTGTGAATCATCACCGGGCGCTGCTTGCTGCCATCGGCATCAATATATTCAAGCTGGAATCTTTCAGGAAGATTGTAGTCAACCTGTATGGTTCCGAGCTGCCACTGGCGTCCAAGTGCATCCTTGACCATGAAGTCAAGCTTCGGTCCGTAGAATGCAGCCTCGTCATACTCTACCACTGTAGGGAGGTTCTTCTCCTTTGCTGCTTCAATGATGGCATTCTCAGCCTTCTCCCAATTCTCTTCCGTGCCTATATATTTGCTATGGTCTGTCTGGTGACGCAGTGATATCTGAGCGCTGAACTCTGTCATCTTCAATGTTTTGAACACATAGAGAATGAGATCGATAACCTTGCAGAACTCTTCCTTGAGCTGGTCAGGACGGCAGAAAAGATGGGCATCATCCTGTGTGAAGCCACGTACCCTGGTAAGTCCGTGGAGCTCACCGCTCTGTTCGTAGCGGTAAACAGTTCCGAATTCCGCAAATCTGAGAGGAAGATCCTTATATGACCTTGGAGATGAACGGAAAATCTCACAGTGATGAGGACAGTTCATCGGTTTCAGCATATATTCTTCCCCTTCCTGAGGTGTATGGATAGGCTGGAATGAATCCTTGCCGTATTTTGCATAGTGTCCGGATGTCACATAAAGGTCCTTGCTTCCGATATGCGGTGTCACGACCTGAAGATACCCGAGTTCCGCCTGTTTTTTGCGGAGGAACTGCTCAAGGGTATAACGCATCTGGGAACCACGAGGGAGCCACAATGGGAGTCCAAGACCAACTCTTGAAGAGAAGGTGAACAGTTCCATTTCCTTTCCCAGCTTGCGGTGGTCGCGCTTTTTTGCTTCCTCAAGCAGCACAAGATACTCTTCCAGCATGGACTTCTTAGGGAAGGTCACACCGTAGATTCGGGTAAGCTGCTGACGGTGCTCGTCTCCTTTCCAATATGCACCGGCGATGGAAGTCAGCTTCACTGCTTTGATATCATCAGTATGCTTGATATGAGGTCCGCGGCACAAATCGGTGAAGTTACCGTTCTTATAGAAAGTGATAGTGCCGTCTTCGAGATCGGCAATCAACTCACACTTGTAAGGGTCACCTTTCTGCTCGAAATACTTCATCGCATCAGCCTTTGAAACTTCCGTGCGTTCGAAAGTTTCCTTTGCCTTGGCAAGTTCTATCATCTTTTCCTCTATAGCTTTAAGGTCAGATTCTGTAATCTGCGTCTCTCCAAGGTCTACATCATAATAGAAGCCTGTCTCAACTGCCGGTCCGACTCCGAATTTCACCCCCGGGTAAAGGGCCTCCAGCGCTTCAGCCATAAGATGGGCGGAAGAGTGCCAGAATATCTTCTTTGCTTCGGCATCGTCCCAAGGACGGATAGAGCCATCAGTAAATGCGATTGTCAACATATCATTTCAGTATTTATCAGTCTACAAAGATATGAAATTTTTCTATCTTTGTAATTGTTATGACTGACAAGAAATCATTATGGGACAGCGCCGGAAAAGCAGGGCTTGTTCTTGGGGCGGTATGTGTGGCATATATTGCCGTGACATCGTTTTCGGCCAAGCTCGGGACGGACAGCAAAATGGTCGCTATGCTGATCAGCCTGCTCAACACCTGTCTCTGGATTGCCAAATTTGTCGGCTGCATAGTGCTCATGAAGTACTTTATGAAAAAATATGCGGCTTCAGACAAGCAGATCACCAACTCAGACACTTTCAGATTCGGGTCGGCAACCGCACTGCTTTCCGGTCTGATATATTCTGCATTTTACCTTGCATGGGTGCTTTTCATCCAGCCTGACTCATTTCAGGCAGCATTCGATATGATTATTCAGAATTCCGCACTCGACCCGGACATGTTTTCCGAACTGGAGAATATACTTCCGAAGATGCCGGTGATTTCATTTTTCAGTAATTTGCTGTACTGCTGGCTGTTCGGCACGGTGATTTCCGCTATTTTCTCAAGGAATATTCCTTCGAGGAATCCGTTTGAAAACAATATAGATGAACAATAATGGATATTTCTGTAGTAGTACCTCTTTTCAATGAAGCCGAATCTCTCCCGGAACTTGTTTCCTGGATTGAAAAGGTCATGGCCGCAGGCAACTTCTCTCACGAAATCATAATGATTGATGACGGCAGCAACGACGGATCATGGAAGGTAGTAAACAAGTTGTCAAAGGAATACCCTTCTGTACACGGAATTTCGTTCAGAAGAAACTATGGCAAGTCAGCCGCCCTGTTCTGCGGATTTGATAAAGCTAAAGGCGATGTAGTGATTACTATGGACGCAGACCTTCAGGATTCCCCTGATGAGATTCCCGAGCTCTATAGAATGATTAAGGAAGATGGCTATGACGTGGTTTCAGGATGGAAACAGCACCGCAAGGACAACAAGTTGACAAAGAATCTTCCGTCAAAGCTGTATAATGCTACTGCAAGAAAGATTACCGGCATCAAGCTACACGATATGAACTGCGGTCTCAAGGCATATAAGAACGAAGTGATCAAAAGCATTGAGGTATATGGGGAGATGCACAGATATATCCCTTATCTCGCCAAGAATGCCGGATACAGCAACATCACGGAGAAACCGGTACACCACGAGAAAAGGAAATACGGAAAGAGTAAATTCGGAATGAACAGATTTGTGAACGGATTTCTTGATCTTCTCTCACTATGGTTCCTCAGCACCTTCGGGAAGAAGCCTATGCATTTCTTCGGGTATTCTGGAATCTTCATGTTCATTGTCGGCTTCGTAATGACTGTATGGATCATTGTTGCAAAGCTGATTCACCAGGCTAACGGAACATTATTCAGACCTGTTACTGACCAGCCTCTTTTCTATCTTGCGCTAGTTGCCGTCCTCCTGGGCGCGATGATGTTCCTTGCAGGATTTGTCGGAGAGATGATATCACGAACGTCCACGGAAAGAAATTCCTATAACATTAAAGCTGAATTTTAAGATTCAGCTTTTTTTATGTACAAACGCTGACATATATATAAAAAAGAGGCCCGACTGAATTTCTTCAATCGGGCCTCCGAAAAGCGGCAGCTAC
>JAKSJU010000053.1 GCA_024402095.1 Bacteroidales bacterium
GGCATAGGCCCATATGGTCCAGGGCCCCACCATGGGTCATACCAAGGATATGGTCCCCACGGCCCCGGTCCCCACGGACGATACCAAGGGTCGTACCAAGGATAGAACCAAGGGTCATACCATGAATAATACCATGGATCCCAGCCCCAGCTCCCGTACCATCCGAATCTCGGTCCGAACCATCGGTTCCACCCGAAACCCCATCCGAGATCGAATCCGATAATGACATTGACCTTATCTTTCGGAACTACGAGCAGCACTGTCGTATCCATTTCCTTGTTACGTATGTTGGCTGCGGCCAATTCGACAAACTCCTCGTCAGTCTTCAACTTGACCTTACGGACTTTTGCAGGCTTGTAGTATATGCCATCATAAAAACTTTGCTCGGCGGCAAACTGGGATGCAGTACCGCACGATGTCACTGCCAGAATGGCAAGCAATAAAAGTGTGACGCTACGTTTCATAATCTACCTTCCTATTAATAAAAGTTGTTATCTTTGCCTTCGCAAAGACTATGCCGGATGCCAATACCGGATAGTTTAATGCAAATTTCGAAAAAAAACACAGAATTACAAGATAAACTATGGCAAAGGAAGTAACATCTCGTTCAGAGAATTATTCACAGTGGTACAGCGATCTGGTTGTAAAAGCGGATCTCGCCGAACAGTCAGCGGTAAGAGGATGTATGGTCATCAAGCCGTACGGCTATGCCATCTGGGAAAAGATGCAGTCCATACTCGACGGTATGTTCAAGAAGACCGGCGTGCAGAATGCATATTTCCCTCTTTTCATTCCAAAATCTTTTTTCAGCAGGGAGGCCGAACACGTTGCCGGTTTCGCCAAGGAGTGCGCCGTCGTGACTCACCACAGACTGATGAATGACCCTGAAGGGAAGGGCGTCATCGTGGATCCCGAAGCCAAACTTGAAGAAGAACTGATTGTCAGACCTACTTCCGAGACCATCATCTGGAGTGTATACAAGAACTGGATCACTTCCTGGAGAGACCTTCCAATCCTTTGCAACCAGTGGTGCAATGTAGTACGTTGGGAGATGCGCACACGTCCGTTCCTCCGTACCGCCGAATTCCTCTGGCAGGAAGGACATACAGCCCATGCGACTGCCGAAGAGGCTGAAGCCAAAGCAAATGAAATGGTGCGCGTATACGCAGACTTTGCCCGCAACGTCCTTGCCCTCCCTGTAATCGTCGGACACAAGAGTCCGAATGAAAGATTCGCAGGAGCCCTCGACACTCTTACCATCGAGGCAATGATGCAGGACGGAAAAGCCCTTCAGGCCGGCACTTCCCATTTCCTCGGACAGAACTTCGCGAAGTCATTTGACGTTCAGTACACTGACAAGGAAGGCCAGCAGCAGTATGTCTGGGCAACTTCCTGGGGAGTCAGCACAAGACTCATGGGCGCTCTTATCATGGCTCACGGCGATGACAACGGACTGGTTCTTCCTCCGGCACTGGCTCCTATCCAGGTTGTGATGGTACCTATTTTCCGCACCGATGAGGAACACGCAGCGGTGATTGCAAAATTCGAGCAGATCAAGAAAGATCTTGAAGCTCTTGGCCATAGCGTCAAGATTGATGACAGGGATACTCTCAGACCGGGATTCAAGTTTGCAGAATGGGAGCTCAAGGGTGTACCTGTCAGACTTGCAATGGGAGCACGAGACCTTCAGGCCGGCACTGTAGAGATTGCCCGCCGCGATACCCTTGAAAAGGAAACTGTAAATATCGAAGGTGTGGAGACATACATTGACAACCTCCTTGTCGATATTCAGAAAGGCATATATGACAAGGCTGTCAAGTTCAGGGATGACCACGTCGAGAAATGCGACAGCTGGGAGGAGTTCAAGGAAAAGATCCAGACCGGCAAATTCCTTCTCTGCCATTGGGACGGCACCGCCGAGACCGAGCAGAAGATCAAAGACGAGACAAAAGCCACAATCAGATGTATTCCGGTGGACAGTTATGTATGCGAGGAGGAAGGGAAGGATATATATTCAGGGAAGCCTTCTCACAGAAGAGTCGTATTCGCAATCGCATATTAGTCACTATGAGAAAAATTATATTTACAGGAGTTATTTTACTGGCGGGACTTTCATTGTCTGCGCAGAACGTTCAGGATGCAGCCTCAGCCGCTGCAGCAGCTATTGCCAATGCCGGGCAGGTCGAGCAGGAAGCGGCAAAGCCGAACTACTGGACCAATTCCATTTCCATTGACCTTGGATTCAACCAGACAGGACTTTTCTCCTGGGCTGCCGGAGGATACAATACTCTGACTCTCAGCACTGGTCTTGATGCGAAGGCTGACTACGCAAAGGAACTTACCAGCTGGACAAACCGTCTTCAGCTCAATTATGGATTCCTCTGGTCCGCCGACAAGAAGAATCTTCTCCAGAAAAGCAATGACCGCATATATCTGGAAAGCAAATTGTCTTTCAAGACCGGAGTGGATTCTAAATGGAACTACACGGCAGGCCTTGATTTCCGTTCGCAATTCACTGACAGTTACAGCGATTATGTAGCAGTGAACCCTACCGACCCTATGACCGATTGGACGGGAACTCTCAAGTCCGGATGGCTTTCACCAGCATACACCAACCTGGCGCTCGGTATGGAGTGGAATCCAGCTCCATGGTTCAATGTAATGCTCTCTCCTGTCACTGGAGGCCTTACGGTCGTGACAAATCCGCTGCTCCGTCAGCAATATGGTATGCAGCCGGACAAAACCACTGAAGGAGCCTTCAATTCCGTGCTTTTCCAGTTTGGTGCACAGATAAAGGCGAATGCCAAATGGGTTATCAATGACAAGTTCAATTTCGAGACCCAGGTAGTTCTTTTCACTGACTACCTCAACAAGCCTTTTGTCAGCAACCGAATAAACTGGGACAACAAGATTGAGTGGCAGGTCAGCAAAATATTCAAGGTCGGCCTCAATACCTGGCTCATATATGATCCGCTTGTCCTGATCAAGGACAGCGTTCATCCTGACGGGATACAGAAAGTCCAGTTCAAGGAGTTCTTGGCATTCAGCATCTCCTACACTTTCAGCAATAAGAAATAACGGATGCGTATCCTTCTTGCAGTGAGCGGCGGCATCGATTCGATGTACCTGGCATACAGGGCTCCGGAGTTTTTCCCCGGAGCCTCTTTTGCTGTTGCACACTGTAATTTTCACCTGAGGGGCAAGGAATCTGACGGAGACGAAGCTTTTGTCCGGCAGTGGTGCACTGAGCACGATATCGAGCTTTTTGTCAATGATTTCAACACAGAGGAATATGCTTCAGCGCATGGTGTCAGCATTGAAATGGCAGCCAGAGAGTTGAGATATTCCTGGTTCAGGGATTTGTGCCGGGACTACGGATTTGATGCCCTGGCTGTTGCGCACAATGCGAACGACAATGCCGAAACCCTCATCCTTAATCTTTTGAGGGGGACAGGTTCGAGAGGTCTCAGGGGTATGTCTTCCGAAAGAATTCTCCGCCCGATGCTGGAGATCTCACGTACTGAAATCAAGGACTGGATGGCAACTCACGGCTATCCGTGGAGAGAAGACAGCAGCAATAATGAAAATACGTTCAAACGCAATAAGATACGGAATGAGGTATTTCCCGTTTTCGCTCAGATAAACCCTTCTTTCCTCAGGACTCTGCGCAGAGATATGGAGCATTTCAGCCAGGTGGATGACATCGCGGAGGATTATTATGCACAAGCCAAAGAAAGAGTCATTGTAAACGGAGCGGTCAGTGTAACGGAGTTGAAGAAGTTCAAACATTGGGAATATCTGCTTTGGCGGCTGATGGAGGAGGCAGTCCTGAGTGAGGAGACCTTCGGTAAACTGGTTGACCTGTTGAAATCAGGCAGGACCATCAGCGGTAAAGTCTTTGAGTCCCCTACCCATATCGTTTCCATCAAATTGAAATCAATCCTTATCCGCAAGCGGTAGATTTCAAGCTTGCAACATTTTTACACAGTAAAGCATCTAACCAATATGAAATGCAAGTGGATTAAAGTCTGTCAATGGCTGTTGGGAGCTTTGGGGATAAGCGCCTCCATAGCTTCATGCGGTGACCCCCTTGGTATTATGCGTGTCGAATACGGGCAGCCGAATATGGATTACTCGGTTAAGGGGAAAGTTGTAGATTCTGAAACCGGTGCCGGCGTTCCGGGTATTGAAGTGTCCCACGAAAGGTGGGGCAGACAGACTGATACGACTGATGCAAACGGATGTTTCGAAATCTGTGGCAACGCTTTCCCGGCAGAAAATTTCGAAGTGGAAATCACTGACATAGATCCGTTGAAGGACGGGAATTATAAAAGTGCTCAAGCAGTCATTAAATTGAGTCAGGTAAAAAAAGGGAACGGTCACTGGTATAACGGCGCGTTTGAAGCCAATGATGCTATTCTGGAAATAGAGAAGCAGGATGCAGAGTAATGTGACTTTCAAACAGAGATTGCAACTTGAATTGAACAGACAACTGGTGCAGGATGCACAGAAAACACATCCATTGCGCCAGTTGTTTTGGGAATGTACTTTACGGTGCAATATGAATTGCAGACATTGCGGAAGCGACTGCAAATCAAGTTCAGCACTGCCGGACATGCCTTTCGCTGATTTCAGAAGGGTTCTCGAATCGGTCAAAGAACATTATGACAGCCACAAAATCACTATCACTCTGAGCGGAGGAGAGCCTCTTATGCGTCCGGACCTTGCCAAGTGCGCCAGAGAGATTTACGATATGGAGTTCCCCTGGGGACTGGTATCCAACGGCTGGCTGATGACTCCATCCAGGATAGAAGAACTTCTCGGAGCCGGACTGCACGGAGCCACAATAAGTCTGGATGGGTTAAAGGAGGAACATGACTGGATGAGAGGCCACGAGAACAGTTTTGAACATGCTTCGCAAGCTATCAGGATACTCGCCGCCGAACCAGAAATAGGATTTGATGTCGTAACTTGCGTCAATCGCAGGAACATCAGCCAACTAAGCTGGATCAAGGATTACCTTTTGAGCCTGGGAGTGAAACAATGGAGACTGTTCACTGTTTTTCCCGTCGGGAGAGCTGCAAATGACCCTATGCTCCAACTGACTTCGGATGAATTCAGACTTCTGATGGATTTCATATGTAGAAGCAGGAAGGAGGGAGACATTCACACAAATTATGGTTGCGAAGGATTCCTCGGCCCATACGAGGGAAAGGTCAGAGACAACATTTTCACTTGTCAGGCCGGACTTACGGTAGCATCTGTTCTGGCAGACGGCAGTATTTCGGCCTGTGGAAGCATAAGATCGGATTTTCACCAGGGAAACATCTACAGGGATAATTTCATAGATGTATGGGAGAACCGGTTCCAACCATACCGTGATAGGAGCTGGGCAAAAACAGGCAAATGCGGTAATTGTAAATGGTGGAGATTCTGCGAAGGAGGAGGGATGCATTTGAGGGGTGAAAAGCGCGAATTGCTTCTCTGTCATTTGGACAGGTTATAGATAATTTTGTATTTCTCATAATTCTGCATATCTTTGCAGTCCAATACCGCGGGGTAGAGCAGTTGGTAGCTCGTCGGGCTCATAACCCGGAGG
>JAKSJU010000054.1 GCA_024402095.1 Bacteroidales bacterium
AACTCAACGGATTTGAGGACACACAGAAGAACGGTGTACGCGGATGCTTCATCCCTTACGACCAGAACCCCAGCCTGTACATCGGGCAGAACCAGCAGACCGGTGCAGTGACCGTCGATCTGGACATCCTTATCAGGGAGACCCAGAACAGCAAGAGCGGAAGCTCACACTTCATCAAGCTCAATGTCGGCAAGGCCAACAGGGAACGCTTCCAGATGAGCAACGAAGCCGTCGATTCCCTCAAGATTGTCGGAAACCTCTTCACAAGGGTTCCGGGACAGACCGCCCAGGGCCGTCAGCAGCAGGGAGCGCCTGCACCTCAGGGAGGCTATCAGCAGAGACCTCAGCAGGCGGCTCACACAGGAGGCTACAGACCGAATCCCGCTCCTCAGGGAGGATATCAATCTCAGCAGAGATACCCTGGCGACATGCCGGACTTCTCTGCTCAAAACCAGCAGGCAGGCTGGTAATGTTTAACCCCGGAGGGCTTCGGAGTCAATCCGGAGCCCTTTTCAAAAACAAATCACGAATATGCTGTACAAATACAACCCAAAAGATGCGCAGAAGATGACCATCACTCTTACTGATGGCAGGTCCATTACCGGAGAATTCTTCGATGGTATGCGAATCAACCTTAACTCCATACCGAAGGGAAAGATATGGTACCAGACACGTCATAACGATGACGGGGATATGGCTACACCTGTCACTATCGTAGAAAGACAGGGGATAACAGTCAATTTCTGCGGAACGCTCATTAGCGACATGGATTTGAACCTTGAAAAGGAAACTGAAATAGAAGATGTCGACTACGAATAATGATACTCCCATGTGGGCCATTTTCAACAGGGAAGGGAGCCGCCTTTTCCAGTACGGCAGTACACCCTATGAAGACGAAGCCATGCGACTTCTGAGGAAGGCTCAAGAGAAATCGCCGGAAGCAGGATGCCATCTGAAGCGAATTTAGTATAAAATTCCCCCAAAAGTTTAATAGTTCTTAAACTTTTCATATATTTGCATTGAAATGAAGGCGGATACATCAAATATGATCAAGAACCTGCGTAAGAGCCGAAATCTTACTCAGGAACAGCTTGGTGTACTCTCAGGAATGACCAAATCGCAGATATCCAGAATGGAAAAAGGTGTTTTGGGAAGTCCTGAGACTGTTGACCGTCTTATTGAAGCAATGGGATACGCCATCGAGGTGAAGGTGGTTGACCGATATGAGACTCCTGACGGGGAAAGACAGAGGATCCTTGATACACTTGGAAATTTCAAGAAATACAATGCCGAAAAATATGGAATAGAGAGCCTTGCTCTTTTCGGCAGTTTTTCCCGTGGAGAACAGAATGATGAAAGCGACGTGGATGTTCTCATTACACTGAAAGCCCCATCATTGTTCCTCTATGCAGAAATACAGGCTGCGCTTGAATCGGTTCTGAAACGCAGCGTTGATCTGGTATCTTCAAAGGCGAGGAAGAGGGAAGGATTCGACAAGGAAATTTCAAAAGATCTGATATATGTATAGCGATAAACAGAGAGTGGCAACGTACCTGCAGACATCAATCAAGGAAATCGAGTTGATTGAACAGATGGCAGCACCGATACAAGAACCGAATGAGTTCGGTCTTGATATCACGGGCATGACGATTTTCCGTGCATGCAGCATGAGCCTCCAGTACATTACCGAGAACTTCATCAAGATTCGCAACATAGCTACAGAATCATTCTTTGCACCTTACAAACAGGTTCCATGGAAGTCCGTCTTCGGTATGAGGAATTTCCTCGTTCACGAATATGCAGATGTAGATGACGAGGCTATCTTCAAAACCATAAAGGAAGACCTCCCGGCTTTGAAAGGAGCAACTCAGGATATTCTATCAGACCTTAACGAAGGGAAACTTGATAAATTCTTCAAGAACTAACACGACCAACAATTGATAAGAGACCGCTCGGAGAAATCCCTGCGGTC
The DNA here is from genome assembly GCA_024402095.1 of Bacteroidales bacterium. Lineage (GTDB taxonomy): Bacteria > Bacteroidota > Bacteroidia > Bacteroidales > UBA932 > Cryptobacteroides. Next base: position 1,973 of record JAKSJU010000054.1, read on the forward strand.
TTTTTTTTATTTCACTTCCGCTACTCTGGAAGTCCTTGCGCAAAGTTATCGGCCGTCTTGACACGCCAATGTCGCTGCGCTCCTTGTCTTTGTCAAGCGCTGGCCAACTTTTCTGGCGCAAAGCCTTCCCGGATAGCGGAAGGGGAAATAGTATTTTGACATAATCAAAATGAGTATGGAACCGGTAATAATAACACCTGAGAGATTCTCAGAAGCCCTCAAATGGATAAATGGGGCGCAAACGGACATTGCCGAGAAAGAAGTTCGGGAAATGATTGATTCCATGGCTGTGGGATACCGACGCAGGTACAGGGAACTGAATCCTTTCGGCGCCAGGCCGCACCTCCAGTCAACAATGACTAATCTTCCCACAATCGAGAATATCTGCGGCCCTGAGGCGGCAGACCTGTTCAGAAAAACGATGCAGGAATCCAGGGAGCGTGCGGAGAAAGAGAGAATGGAAGCAGAAGCTGCACGTGCGGCAGAACTTGCCAAGCTGGACAGCGTGGAGATGATAAACTCCATATCTCACATCGCCCGTCGCGAAGGACAGCAGATAACGTCATCCAGAGCCCAGATAATCCTCTATTGCATCTATGGTTCCCACCTGGCCCATACCGGAAGCCGTCTTGAGATCGAACATCCTCAAGCCTGGAAGTACGGCCCTGTATTTCCTAGAGCTTACAAGAGGGGCTCACTCAATGATGACAACGCGTGTGCCGAATCCTTCGAGGTCCTGAATGAAAAGAGCCCGGAGGTAGCGTGTCTGCTGAGAAGCAAGACTTCCGCTATGCTTACTACACCGATGGTGGACCTTAATGCCTGTCACAAGGGGAAGAGCTCCCCATACGGAAAGACAATCAGCAAGAATCCAGACCATTGGGGAGTGCAGATTGAAGACGGCCTCATTATGGACTTCTTCTCAAGAAATCGCCAGAATAGACAAATATAAATATCTATAATAACACTATTATTTTACTATTATGAATTATCTTTGCAAAGGCTTTACGTAAGTCAGGAAACAATTAAGCGGATTACGCTTTACATCAAGTTCAGAGGACGCAAGCGAGAGAGAAAAAGAATGAACAGAAAATGAAAGCGATAATGACAGGGATTGTGAGGGCACTAGGTGCCGGAATCCCAATAATGGCGAAGGCTGGTTGGGCCGTAACAAAATTCACGGTCAAAGCCGCCGGGATACTGCTTGTTGTAATGATAGCTCTCATACTGAGAGTGTCAAGGGACATATTCATTACGACATATCCAAGATAGTTTACGAACAATTTAAATGACAACTTTTATGAAAAGAACATTATATCTGTTTGCTTTAACGGCAATCCTGTTCTCGTGTAATCCGGATAATCTGGAACCGGTCAAGCCTGCCGACAAGGAAACTGCGGAGGACATAATTCTCGCGGTAGAGAAGATATACACGGTTGACACCATGGCAGAGGATGATTCAAAATATGTTTTCACCTTCGAGAATCCGATACCTGTAACAGTGAAAGAAGACCATCCGGAAGGAATCCCGGAAGTTACGCTGAAGAAAAGTGATGTGAAAAACGTAAATGACGGGGAGAGATTCATAGATATTGAATTCAAGGATGGGAAGACTGCAAGCCTCCCGTATGGTGCTTGGCTGAGCGTAGAGATGGATAGAAAGGAAATATCTTTCGATGAGAAGGGAAATCCTGAGACCATTTCCATTGAAGTAAAGGATGCATATCCGACGACGCTGAGCGTTTCCGTGAGGGGCTGTGAGAGTTGGGTTGAAGCGAGGACGGAATTATCACAGGATGGAAGAAAAGGGGCCATCATCTTCTCGCCCAAATCACCGGCATACTTCAAAACGGAGGCAACGGTGGAGGTGAGCAATGGTAAACGGGTCCGTTTTTTCTCGGTTCCGTTGGTGAGAGAGGATTTCAAGTTCGCCGATGGTACTGTAGAAAAGTCCTTCGCCTTCCGTGAGTATGAGCGCTATTTCGAGATCGGAATGCATAAGTCGGATACTGCTGTTCATGTCGTGGTACCTTCCGAATGCGCATCCTGGCTGAAGGCTACCATCAGTACGGTCAACGTGGACGGAGCTGATAAAACCACTGTCTGCTTCCTTCTTTCAGAGAATGTCGGTACTGTGTCCAGGGAGGCTCGTGTGGTCATATCCAAGGAAGGTAATCCGCATGAACTCTCCGTCTCTCTCAATCAGATTGGTTCCGCTGCGGACGGATCTCTTCGTAAGGGACTCGAGACGTTCTATTCAGCGCTGAATGGCTCTTCTTGGAACCGCCACGACAATTGGTGCACGGATGCGCCTTTGTTTGAGTGGTATGGCATCAAAGCGGGTAGCGTAGTGAGCAAGGCTATTTTTGGAGATGATGGTTTTGCTTATTTCGGTACGGATGACAGGTGGACTATGGATCTTGCCGGCAATAATATGCGAGGTCGTATTCCGGATGCTTTCTGGAAGGCTTGCGGGTGTTTCGAGTCAATCCGTATCTGCAATGAGTATCTGCCTGATTCTTCGTTCCCGGATTATGTGTGGAACGAGAATCTGCTCTCTGTTGATTTGTCCATGTCTTTCATGAATGTTTCTCTGACATCCATCGCACAGGCCACCAATATTCAGTCTCTCTCGCTGCAGGCTTGCAAGGTGTCCGGCATTCCTGCCGGTATTACGTCATGCAGGTATCTGAGGGAGCTCAATCTCAGGGAATGCGGCATATCCGGGACTTTGCCTCAGAACCTGGGTTCGTTATCCTCTCTTGCCGTCCTTCTTCTGGATCATAATATGGATCTCGGTGGCACTCTCCCGGACAGCTTTTACGAGCTTGTCAACTTGAAGTCGTTCGATATCGGATCCACCAGGATCGGTGGGGTGCTGTCAAGCAAAATTGCCCGCCTTACCCATCTTGAGGACTTTTATATTGCAGGTTGCGAATTCGAGGGAACCATTCCGGAAGAGTTCGGTGAGCTGGAGAACTTGGCCGGATACGATTTCCAGGGGAATTATTTCTCCGCTATCCCTCAGTTCGTGAGATATCGCGGATTCAATTCCAGGTATTACAAGCAGTGGGTCGGTTCTGCCGGTTTCCCTCTTGGTGTACCATACTATCAGAGGGACAAGAAAGACGGCCGCCCGGAGGGATACATCGTCGTTGTACCCAATGCGTATACAATACCTGACATTCTTGTGGATGGGCAGCCTCTGAGCCGGAAGGGGTATTATGTGGACTATGAAAAGTGCCGGACACTGCCTTTCCCGATGTGGGCAAGAATAAAGTACGGCATTTTCTGCTGGAACATGTGCCGCGATGGTGAGTTCAAGAACCCTGAGTTCCCGTATGCTGACGATCTTCAGTATCCTGCCACAGAGTACTATTATGACGGGAGTTCGTGGCGTCATCCAAAGTTGGAGTACCCGGCCAGAGAGTACTGGTTCAATGGATCCTCTTGGGTGCATGATGCCGCATGCCCGTGGGACCGGGAATACATAGATTCTGGCGACACAGAATAAATGTTTCAAGCCATCCGTTCGGGTGGCTTT
>JAKSJU010000055.1 GCA_024402095.1 Bacteroidales bacterium
TCGAATTCTCAGCCATCCTGACCGAGATATCACCCTGCGGAGAGACAATTGTGTCTTTTGTGCAGGCGCATACAGCCACAGCAGCTGCAATCAATACTATTATCTGCTTTTTCATTGTTACTGTCTTTTGAAAACAGGGATTGCATCAAGTGTAACAGGGACAGTCACATACTGCCCTCCTTCATAGCTTGCTCCGGTATTGATTTCAGTCCATCCACCTTCGGTCTCAGGAAGATAAGCAGAAACGCTCCCGACACCGGCCTCGAGTACAGGGCAGACAAGGTAATCAGGTCCGAACATATACTCGCTTTCCTGTGAGAGAGCCTCCTGGTCATCAGGGAAATCAAACACGAGCGGTCTCATCATTGTATATCCTTCTTCGGAAACCCTCTTCGCGCACTCGATTACATAAGGCTGGAGAGACTTTCTGAGTTCAATGTTCTTCTTGAAGGCCTCCTCGGTTTCGGGACTGTAGCGCCAAGGTTCAGTCTGGCTCATATAGCCATGCACACGCATAAACGGAAGGAAAACTGACACTTCCAGCCATCTGAGCATCCTTTCCTGGTACTCTGCATCGGAATACTGGTCGAACGGACGGAAGAATCCGCCTGCGTCGAAAGTCCACCAAGGGAGTCCTGCAGCCATCTGGCCGAGTCCGCCCGCAATCTGGCGCTTGAGAGTGCCGAAATCATTTCCAACATCTCCTGACCAGGTCACTACTCCGTACCTCTGGATACCGGTGAAAGCACTTCTGGTAAGAATCACAGGCTCACCGTCAGATACAGTCTTCAACCCGTTGTACATGGTCTTGTTGACCTTGAGAGGATAAACGTTGCGGTAAAATTCGCCAGGAAGAGCGTCCGGACCTATCCTGCGACCCTTGAGGTCATCATTCTCCGGCTCCGTGGCGTCGAACCACCAGGCATCTATTCCGAGATGTCCGAGGCTGTCCAGGAAATTGCGGCAATAGAAGTCCGCAGCTTCAGGCTTGAAGAAATCAATCCACTCCGTGCCGTCGATGTAGCAGCCGCGCTCATCCAGAGTTCTGCCGACTACGGAATTCCTGTCCACTTTCGACCATACGGACAGCATGAGGTGCACGTCATCCTTATGAAGCGAATCGGTAAGTGCCTTAGGATCCGGATAATGGTCCTCGTCGAATCTGAGGGCATTCCAGCCGTACTTGCCCCACCACTGCCAGTCCTGGACTATAACGTCAAGAGGAATGTTCCGTGACTTGAAACCTCCGGCATTCTCGAGTATATCGTCAGATGAGGTATATCTTTCGCGACAATGTATATATCCGAACATCCAGTCCTGCATAGCAGGCACCTCGCCCGTAAGTTTCCTGTACGATGCAATGCACTCATCGGCGGAACCGGCAAAAACAGTATAGTCTATACCGGTCGCTACAGGAGAATGCAGGGTCGTGGTATTGTCGACCTTTCTCCAATATACCTTCGGGGCATCTCCGCGCACTCCTATGACCTTCACGTCATGGTGCCCGGCTTCCAGATCGGCAATGACCGATGAGGTAGGAGGCAGCCAAGTATTGTTTACATCAATAAGGACATCGTCATCTACAGTAAGGCGATGCCTGCGGGCCATTGACTGGCCTACGTCAAGGAGAAGCGCATATCTGCCCGATTCCGGAATGTCAATAGATGACTTGAAGAAGGAAGCGAAACGCATCTCGCGGCGGTTTCCGGAGGTACCGGTGGCATTTACCGCGCTGCCTTCGGTCTCGATATCCAGTTCTTCCAGCGCGACAAAATCAGATGCCGGATTGAAATCCGTCAGGCCGTAATTGTTCCACAGCAGTGCATATCCCTTGTTTGAAAGCACCATCGGGATGGATATCTGAGTGTTGACCTGGGTAAGGCGGCGTGTAAGCCCCTTTATGTCAAGATAGCCGTCCTGGAACTGGCCGGTTCCATATAAGTGCTCGTCTGCCTGAGTCCCGAAAGTCTCGCTTACGTCATAGCAGGCCGTCCCTTCCACCTGGGAAGTAACCAGTGAGCGGGAGGACTCCTTCAGGATGACGTTGCCGTCCTTGTCGAAGAACGTAAGCATGCCGTCCGCCTTGCCGTATGCAACTGTGAGCCGATCCATAGTAAGAGTCACGGACTCATCGGTCTTCTTCACCCTGTAGCGCGGGGCATTGACTTTTTCCGTATAAACGAGCTCCTCGAGCTGGGGAACAGGGAGACCGGAACTGATCCGCACCCTGACAGAGTTGTCCGTCAGAGGTGTCAGCACAAGTGTCCCTTCGTTTGTTTCTATGCTCAGAGAGTCTCTCGAGCATGAAGCGAAGCATGCCAGAGCGGCAGCTGCAAACAATAACAGTCTTTTCATATAGTTAAGAGAAATCTACAAGTATTCTGAATACCTTGCCCGGATTTGCGGACCAGTATTCCATGGTCTTCTGTGAATTTTCGGGCTTAATGACGTCGGAAATGAGTTTCCCGACAGGACAGTCGCCCCGCTCGAGATACCTGATAACAGCTTCAAAATCCATAGGCATGGCATTCCTGGAGCCTCTGATATCCAGTTCCTTCTGTACGAACAGCCTGGTCTGGAACGTCACGTCTGATTTGGAGTATCCTATACAGGTCACCCTTCCGGTGAAAGAAACCTCATTTACGGCCATCTGATAAGTGGCGGGAGAGCCTACTGCCTCGATTATGACATCAGGACCCTGTCCTGCGGTAATTGCCTGGAGTTCGTCGTGGAATCCGGTACCCAAGGTATTCAATGCATAATTTGCACCCATCGACTTTGCGATGGCGAGTTTTTCATCATCTATGTCGGCAGCTATGACAGTCGCACCTCTCAGCACTGCACGCACTATAGCTCCGAGTCCCACCATTCCGCATCCTATCACCATCACCGTATCCGTATCTGTCACCGCCGCGCGGGAGACAGCGTGGAAGCCGACGCTCATTGGCTCTACAAGAGCGCACTCCTTGAGAGAGAGCTTGTCAGCAGGGATAATCTTCGTCCAAGGGAGTGAAATGAACTCACGCATCGCTCCGTCGCGCTGCACTCCGAGGGTCTCGTTGCTGCGGCAGGCGTTAGGCCTTCCGTTGCGACAGGACGAGCATACGCCGCAACTTGTGTACGGGTTCACCGTCACCTTCATTCCCGGCTTGAGATGGGACGGGACCTTCTCCCCCACCGCCTCTATCACGGCACCAATCTCATGACCGGGTATTACATTGGCCTTTGCCATAGCATTTCCGCCCCTGAAGGTATTGAGATCGCTACCGCAGAATCCCACATACTGAAGTCTGAGCAGCACTTCATCAGCACCCATTACCGGCTCCTGGATATCTGTAACGCTGACAGTGCCGGCGGATGGGATAATAACCGCTTTCATTATTCTGACATATTTTTGATATAGGGCAGTTCCACGAGTTTGCCGAAGCCGTAAAATCCTGCGGCATTTCCACCCAGGAACTGTTCCTTTTCACTTTCTGACAATTCATCCGATTTGAGGATAAAATCGTACGACATCCTGTATGTGATGGCGCAGATGGTCCTCGGGTAGTCGGAGCCCCACATAAGTTTTTCCATTCCGACCATTTCCGCTGCCTCTCTGATGGCCTTGACCGCGGTCGGATACGGATAGAATTCCGAATTGTAGAGCCAGGTTATTCCACCGGACTCCACATACACATTTGCGGCCTCCGCCAGGCGTATCTGGTCACGCCAGCACTGCCCTGTTGCCATTCCGAAATGGCCCACGGCAACCTTGAGAGACGGACAGGCCGCAATTATTTTTCTCATCTGACCTATCTGCTGCAGGTCATCCGCAAGACAGATGGACAATATCATCCCCCTCTCCTCCAACTCCTTGAAGAAAGCCATGCGGTCAGCGCTGTCCAGTGTTCCCTCCATTCTGTGCGCAGGCAGGGCGACGGCCCTGAATCCGGCATCGGACAGGACCCCAGCCTGGCTGGCCATCGGCTTTTCAAAATCAGGCATGCCGCAGCACAGGAATCTGTCAGGATAGCGGCGAGATACCTCCAGAAGGTAATTGTTCTGATTGCCGTCTATCACTTCCTGCACGACAACGGCGGCGCTCACCTGGGCATAATTCATATTCGAGAGGAATACCTCGGCAGAATTGACCCCGTCCCTCATGAACGGAGGAAGCATCTGCCTGACTTCCCCGAAGAACATGGCGCGCCCGTCAGGCAAGCCGTTGATTCTGTGGCCATTGACTATAGCATCCTGGCTGAGCCAGAGATGGGAATGTGCATCGATTATTTTCACGAGTTCTTCCAACTGGTACGGAACTCGTCTCCTATTCTGCTGCGAACCTCGTTGACGAGTTCCTCAGGAGCAGGCTCGCTGATGAATGAAAGGTTGTTCAGCACGTTGTCCGGATTGGTCGTGGAGAACAGTGTGGATGCAATACGGGAGTTTCCCGTAGAATACTGCATCGCGAGTTTCTCGATCTGATATCCCCGGGCATCGCAGAACTCGACTGCCTTGCGGCAGGCTTTCCTGAGTCCTTCCGGTGCAGGATGCCAGTCCGGTGCCCCTCTGCGTGAGAGGAGACCCATTGAAAGAGGACTTGCGTTGATGACGCCTATGCCCTTGCTTTCGAAATAATCGAGAAAATCCAGAAGTTTGTCATCGCAAAGGCAATAATGGCAGAAATTGAGTACGGACTCCACTGTGCCGTCAGGTACATTGTCCACCACCCATTTGAGGTTTTCAAGCTGGAGGTCAGTAATGCCGACGTGTCCGACCACACCCTTTTCGCGCAGTTCCACAAGTGCCGGGAGTGTCTCCTGTGCCACCTGATGAAGGTCTGCGAATTCTATATCGTGGACATTGATGATGTCAATGTAATCGACTCCGAGCCTTTCCATGCTTTCGAACACGCTGTCATGTGCGCGTTTGCCACTGTAGTCCCAGGTGTTGATGCCGTCATGTCCGTAGCGTCCCACCTTTGTCGAAAGGATGTATTTGTCGCGCGGGATTTCTCTCAGGGCCTTTCCGAGCACGGTCTCAGCCTTGAGATGCCCGTAATACGGAGATACGTCGATGAAATTGATGCCGTTGTCCACTGCCGTATGAACGGCCTTGATTCCTTCGGCTTCCTTCAGTTCGTGAAAGACTCCTCCGAGGCTTGAAGCCCCGAAGCCCAATGACGACAGAGTCAGTCCTGTATTGCCTAGTTTACGATATTCCATTTATACTTAATAGATTGATATTATGCGGTGGCCGGCAAGGGAAATGCTTCCTGAGTAAGCTGTCGCTAAGTTTGTTGTGCTTTCCGGAAGCGGTGGCCGGCAAGGGAGGCGTTTCCTGCGTGAGCAGGCGCTAGTCCGCCGAGTCTGCCGGCTACCACTTCAAAAAAGCAATAAAAGAGACTATTTGAACAGTCTCTGAGCCATTGTGTACAGAGCGCGTCTCCAAGTAAGGAATT
>JAKSJU010000056.1 GCA_024402095.1 Bacteroidales bacterium
CCCGGTCCTCCTTCGAGTTCCCGGCAACAAGCATCGTGGGGGTTCCATTGAATTCCTTTTCGCATACGGATGAAGCAAAACTTAGTTCATTTACATATAAGTTGCTTCATCCATCTATACAGATGAAACTGACTGAAGCTGACTGAATTAGCCATCATGTCAATTGTGTAAATGACGCGGCAAACTCGCACTGATTTTTGTGCAAAATATTTAAAAATATGCACTAATTTCGGTGCGATTTATTATATTTGCGAAAATAAACGCAAATGGAAAGTCTTTTCAATACATTTCGAATCAAGCTCTCGCTGACTCCAATGAGCTATTTCCGCAGTTTTCACGATATCATTAACTGGGATAGCCGACTCATTTGTATCATGGGTCAGAAAGGTGTAGGTAAATCGACATTGATGCTGCAGCACATCAAGAAGCATAACGATTTGAGTGAAACTCTTTATGTTTCTGCCGATAATATGTATTTTGCCGGACATACCCTATATGAACTTGCCGGGAATTTCTTCCTACAGGGAGGCAAGCATCTTTACATTGATGAAATTCACAAATATAAAGGCTGGTCCACGGAGATAAAGAATATCTATGACGATTATCCGACCCTTCAGATCATTTATTCCGGGAGTTGCCTCCTTGCTCTCAAGAAGGGCAATAAGGCTGACCTTAGCCGTCGGAGCATCCCTTATGAAATGCCCGGACTGTCCTTCAGGGAGTTTTTGAATATACGTAACGGCTGGAATCTAAAGACATCAACTCTTGAAGAAATTCTTCACGGGAAGGTTGACTTTCCATACGGTGAGCACCGCCCGCTCAAATACTACAAAGAATATTGCAAGGTAGGATTCTATCCGTTCTTTCAAGAAGGCGATGCAGAGATTCGCCTGCAGAATGCAATTCTGGCGACCGTTGAGGATGATATTCCAGCCTATGCAGAAATGACCGTCGCCGCGACTGTCAAACTCAAGAAACTGATGTACATTCTTTCCAAGAGCGTCCCATTCAAACCAAGCAATGACACTCTCGGTCGCGACCTGAATCTCAGTCGTAATACAATTCCCGATTACATCGAATACCTTGAAACATCCGGACTTTTCAACGCCTTGAGGGAATCGGGGCACAGCGACAATCTGCTTGCAAGAATCGAGAAATTATATCTTGGGAACAGCAATATCGCTTTTTCACTGTCTGAAAATGGGATTATCGATGACGGTAACATGCGTGAAACAAACTTTCTTGCGTGGACCAGTCAGGTATGCACGCCTACGTCTTCCAAAATCTCTGATTTTGAAATTAACGGAATTACATTCGAAGTCGGTGGTAAGAATAAGAACGGCTCGCAAATCAAAAATGCAGAAAAAGGCTATCTGATAAAAGACAACCTTGAATATGCTTCCGGGCAATCAATACCCATTTGGATGTTTGGATTCCTTTATTGAGTGAAACTCATAGACTTAGCGGACAAATCAAGTTGATAAGGAGGAATTAATAGCCCCCGCTATCAGGCCCCCCCTCAAAACGGAGGATTGGAGCCCCGCAGGGGCGAAGGCCGCATCGGCGGCCGTGCCGGAGCGTCAGCGAGACTTTCTATGAAAGTCGAAGCAGCGCAGGCACCGGCGGAACAGAGTGGAGCCGCATTCTCCCTGACAGGGAGATGTCGCGCAGCGACAGAGGGTTGAGAGGTTAGCTACTAGAAAAGGTCCCGAAGCAATGCTTCAGGACCTTTTCTAGTAGGCTACCACCTCCGAATCTCGAACCATTTCTGGGAGGACTTACTTCATATTCAGTCCATGATCAAGAGCAAATGACGGATTTTGCAGATAGACAAATAACTTCAACGTGCTCCCACGCATGATTGCGTGGGAATAATTTTTCATTAACAATGAACTCGAAAATCAGACTTCGTGATGTCTGCTGATTAACAATTCAGACAGATTTTCGTCTAAGAAACGGGAGCAGTCATAGAATGCGACCTATGACTGCTTCTTTGTTGTGTATTACCCGAAATTAATCTGATGAATTACAATATGAGAAAGGTATTGATGGCCATGTGCAGCCTCTGGCTCGCACTGGGTGGAGTCTGCTTCGGGCAGGCAACGAGTACTTTAGTTGGAAATGTGAAGGACGGAACCACAGGTGAGGTCCTGGAATTCGCTACTGTGGTACTAGCGAAAGGCGATTCCACAGTGGTCGCAGGAGCCATGACGGACGAGCAGGGTCACTTTGAGATAAAGGCCCAGCCGGGCAAATACATTCTTTCGGTCGCCCTTATCGGATACAAGGGCCATGTCGCCCCTGTAGACCTTTCTCAGAACTGTGACGCTGGCAGGATAGCGCTTGTCCAGGACCAGTATATGCTCGGAGAGGCCGTGGTGGAGGCGCAGCTGCCAAGAACCGAGCTCAAGGGTGATGCGGTGGTGACCAACATCTCAGGATCGGTTCTCGAGCACGCAGGAACTGCCCAGGACCTTATGGCGAAGATTCCGGGAATGATCCAGCGCGATGGCAAGAGCGAGGTCATAGGCAGGGGAGAGCCTGTCTATTACATCAACGGCCGCCGTGTGCTTGACCCTGATGAACTCCGCAGTCTCATGTCGGAGGAAGTCCGCGCAATCGAGGTGGTGAACAACCCCGGTGCAGCATATGGCGCGGAAATCAAGTCCGTGGTGCGGATCAAGACCATAAGGCGGCAGGGAGAAGGCTTCGGCTTTGCCCTCACTAGTCAGGCAAAGCAGCACCTTACCTGCAAGGACTTCGAGCCGTCGTGGTCAGTACTTGACCTGAACTACAGGAAAGGCAACCTTGACTTCATAGGCAAATTGCTCTACTGGGACAATTACGGGTATCAGTATGCCGACATCGCAGAGACCTCAATTTCAGCAGGCAACCTCTTTGATCAGTCGGGCAGGCTTGCCGTGAGGCAGCATGCAGGCGGCACGAATTCGATATTCGGTGTGAACTGGCAGATAAACGAGAACCATTCCGTGGGATTGCAGCTGCAGTACAACGGCCTTCTCTTCGGCAGCTATAAGGAAGTGGTCAATGAAGATGTGTTCATGAACAAGGCCCTTATCGACAATCTGGTGTCGGAAAACAATACCAATATGGTTACAAACGGCGGATGGCTGGGCAATCTCTACTATAGCGGAAAGGCGGATAAGCTTGAGATAGAGTTCAATACAGACTTTCAAACCAATGCAGAATGCAATGAGAGCAGGATTGACGAGTCCAGCACGGTAAATCCCCGCAGCATCGACAGCAGCGTTGACAACCGATACGGCATTGTGGCGAGCAAAATAGTTTTCAAGTACCCTGTATGGAAGGGCCAGATTCAGGCTGGTGCAGAGGAGTCGTATGTGAAGACCAGGCAGCAGCACAGGATTACATTCGAGGAGATCGCCCCATCCGAGTCCGAACTCAGGGAGAACAACATAGCTGGTTTTGCCGAGTACTTTCTTCCCTTGAAGATAGGGCAGTTGAGTGCAGGTGTACGTTATGAACATGTTGATTATGAGTACGATGACATTACCGGAACAGGCGATTTGGAACGCAGGCAGGATAACTGGTTCCCTTCAGCTTCGTTCTCCACAAAGATTGGCAAGGTAGCATTGAGTGCAAGCATTTCCGGCAAGACCCAGCGTCCCGGTTTCTGGAAGCTTTCGAACGAGATGCAGTATCACAGCCGCTTCACCTATCAGACAGGCGATCCTACACTGAAGAACGAGAAGTATATAGACGCCGCCATCAACGCAAACTGGAAATGGCTGACATTCAGTACAACTTTCGAGAATATCAAGGACGCAATAAACCAGGTGGGACACCCGTATGGTGACGACGGCATTACTCTGCTGACCTACGAGAACATGAAGTCACCCATAAACATATACAGCGCATATGTGACTGCCTCTCCTACCATAGGATGCTGGAGTCCTCAGTATACTGCAGGGGTCAGGAAGCAGTTCTTTAACATTGACGTAGCCGATGGTCGTGAACCTTCAGGATACAGGAATGTGAAATATGATACGCCCATGTTCATGCTGCAGTTCAACAACGCTTTCCGTTTCAGGAATGACTGGGAGCTTTCGGCCGACTACAGGTTCCAGAGCAGGATGAGTTACGGATCCGCAGAAATCCTGAGCAGGACTAACGTACTTGATTTCAGCGTGCAGAAGTCCTTCTTCAAAGACAGATCGCTGACCGTCAGGCTGAGTGCCACCGATGTTCTCAACCGTTCTCAGGAACACGTTGTGGTCGATTACGGCAATTTCTATGTCGACCAGAACAACGACCACAGGAATCCCGCCATATTGCTCCGCGTCTCCTACCATTTCAACACCATGGTCAGCAAGTACAAGGGCACGGGTGCGGGTGACTCGGTCAAGAACAGGTTCTAGGCCAAGGAGAGGGATGACGTTATGATGCGTTTCGGGAAAGGCCTGAAACGCATTCCTCGAACCAGCATAAGGACATCAACAAGGTCATCCTAACTACTTGTAGCATAGCGACTTTATGGGGAAATGGAAATTTCCAGGCTCGTCAAGATTTGCAGAATTTGGTATTTCCCGAGGGAGTAATTATCGAACCACTAACGGAAACGGAGCACTCACACTAATTCGTTATATATCAAGTGGTTACAAAATCAAAGAAATAACAAAAGGAAAATCTCTCGATTTTTCCTCTGTAGTAGGCTACCACCTCCGAATCTCGAACCATTTCTGGGAGGACTTGCTTCTTATTCAATCCATGATCGAGAGCAAACGATAGATATGGCTTGGTCGTTTATCAAATGCGTTTCCACCTTGCCTATTGCCGATAGTGTTTCGGTGACTGAAACTGCCCATCCAGCACAATACTCAGACAAAAACAAACCTCAAACCCTCTATGTTTGCCGAGAGTTTACTAAATTTGGCAATAACTGAGTGAACTACCCAAAAGCTAAAGACTTTTGGGCTTCTGGCTTCACAGGCGGCTGCCTACCGAAGTAGGTCTTACACTGCCTCCACCAGTGTAATCGACGGTTCCCGCCGATGATTTACTACTCAATACACGAAGACCTTCGCTTAAGATATTGACCGCGGCATTCACGTCGCGGTCATGCTTTGTACCGCACTCCGGGCAAGTCCAGCTTCGATCCGCAAGCGACAGAGATTCGTTCTTCCAGCCGCAGACACTGCAGGTCTTGCTGCTCGGATAGTAGCGGTCCACCTTGACGACTGTCTTGTCGTTCATCTCTGCTTTGTACACTATCATTGCGACAAGACTTGACCATCCGGCATCGCTGATGGATT
>JAKSJU010000057.1 GCA_024402095.1 Bacteroidales bacterium
TTTATTGCTTTGCGGAAAAGGCACAGGTGCTTTTCCAGCGAATACCTGGCGCTGATACCTGCAAGCAGGAACAGCAGCACCGTAAGCCACCTCAGGTTGTCAATCCAATTCTTTCTCATATAGAAAGGACTTATCTGTTAATCTTCTCGAGGATATACAGAAGGTCGGCACGGGAGTCGAAACCAAGGCGCTTGTAATCTTCCCAAGAAGGAGCCCAGTCCGGACGGAAAACCTTTGCGCGAGGGTCATCGGCAGGGAAAAACCGCTGGATGGCATTGGAAACGGAGCATTGGATGCCTGTGTTCGGCAGGGTGAACGGAGTGGATTCCATATACGTGTTGGGAGCCTGCGAACTTGGTACCCCCACAATCGTGGCACCCATCTTCCAGAGCATATATGTAAAATGGAACGCTGCGCTGAACGTGCCTTCATTGGTTACCACATAGACGTGCTCAGGTCTGTAAAGAGGTTCACCGTTCTGGGTACGGAGAAGATTTTTATCCAGACACATATAACTATCAATAATAGCGTTTCTATAGCTTTCATCAACCGTATCCGGTGCAGTATCATAATTTCCCTGCATCAGGTCGCCGATTTTGTAGGAGGTTCCCTGCCATTCGTTGAATCCTTCCAGGGTTACATTGTTTTTCTGCAGATAAAGCTCCGAGAGCCTTGTCTCATAGCGGCATCCCAGGTCTGTGGTAAGGTACTCATCGCCATAGAGTTGATAAAGTACAGGATATACTATCGGGCTCCATCCTCCTCCGTTGCCGCGAAGGTCAATGATGAGATGCTGAGCGCCCGCTTCCTTCATCTCTGAGAGCATACTCCCGAAGCGTTCGGCAATGGACGGGATTTCTTCGAAAGGAGTGTCCGGGAATGCCCAGTTCTTGATAGCCTCGTATTCACCCATTCCGTGGTCGAGAATATACTGGAGGCAGTCGCGGGAGACTATATGGCTGCATCTGAAAGTCATTACGCCCTTATCTTTATCCGCCCATTTGTACTCGAAATTTGACGATGGGAAACGCTGGTCTGTCGGCATTGAACTGAAGACGGCAGTCTGCATCTCGGCATCAGAGAGCAAAGGAAGAACCACCGTGGAGTCGGCACCGGAAACGGTTCTGAAGCCCATCTCCACTTTCTCGCCGTCAAAATCATCGAGTATCAGCGAAAGAGTGGCGCTGTTCATCTTCCAGCCGCTGACGGCACTATACAGGCCATAGACATTCTCGGAAGAGACATATTCCGCAAGCCTGTCCATAAGTTTGTCCAGCGGCTTGCCTCCGATACTCAGAACTTTCGCTCCAAGCAGACCTTTGAAATCTTCAAGCGCGCTCCACACGAAGAATCCGTCTGTCATGGTCCGCAGGTTAAGCGGAAGGGATCGGACTTCGGAATCGTAAGAATAGTTCATCTGTCCGCAATATGTATGACCGTCGTGCAGAGGTACAAGAAAGCGGCCAATCTCAGACTGCAGGCGGCCTGCATCCAGTCCTTCGGCGCGGCTTAACGTACGTCGGAGCATCTTAACCTTTTTGTGGAATTTCCTTTCCCCACCAAAGGCGGAATAAGGGTCTGGATGTGTCTGCTCGAAAGCCTGGAAGAAATAATCGAAGTCTGCAAGAAGTAGATCAGCAGATTTACCAGGTGCAGCCCAGAATTGTCCGGCGTCACTTGTCACGATGTCCGCATCATTGATGCCGAATGGCTTGAAGCCTTTCGGGACAAGATGAATATACCTGCCACTGCACAGCACATATATCAGAAGAATCGAAAAGACCAGGCCGATAACTGCAAAAATGTTCTTTAAGATGTTAAATACCTTTTTCATAGTCGTTCCTCAGTTTTTATTTACCGTCAATCAAAGCGTTATTTCATTCTGCTCTTCACGTCAGCCCCGGCACCGGTTCCCTTGTACTTGCTCTGGGCGGTGTTGAAATTGTACCGGATGGAAAACTTAATCCTCTGGTTGTCCATCAGGTTGGTCTGCCTGATGATATGGCTTCCACAGTCGGACATCACGTCATATCTGCCAAGACCTGCAAGGTCGGATCCTTCCAGCCTCAGAACGAGAGTATTGTCAAGGAGTGATTTCTGGATGGCGGCAGAGATGTCAAGAAAATTGTTGGTAATCAATGCATTCTGGGAATAGGCCTTGCTATGGAATTCCCCTCCCAATTCTATCTGCCAGTCATTCTTGAATCTAAGAGTGTTGAACAACTGCGCGATGAACATCGGCTTGTCGCTGAAGGAGACTTCCCGGCGGATGCTGATATCGCGGGGATCCGGCATATTGAGCGTGAGCCATTGCTGCTGTACTCCGGCAGTCCAATTCAGCGTCCAGATGCCGATAGTAGGAGAAGCGTTCACGAACCACTCAAGAGTTCTAACTGGCCTTTCGAGATTAGTCGGATACACGAAAACGACACCTTTGTCATTGTAAAGTTCTGACCATTGTGAAATCGCATCGCTTATTCGGGAGTACTGCGTCACCATTGTGAGCCATTTCCAATTTGCGCTTAATCCAAGGTCATGGTTGGTCTGCGGCTGAAGCTTTGCGTTGCCGCTCTGGTATATGTAGCGGCTGTGATACCTGACCGCACTGCTGAGTGACTCGAAATTCGGCCTATGGGTCTTGGCACTGTAACTCAACTGAATCTGGACCGGTCCGAATGAGTTGGCATAGGAAAGTGTCGGAAATACATTGTCATATTTCCTGCTCAGGTCATCGGAGCCTATCAGATCTTCATAGACGTAGTCCACGTGCTCATAACGGACTCCGGCACTGAACTGTCCGATTTTTTGAATATTGAATCCGTAGCTTGCAAAGAGAGCGATATTGTCTTCGTTGACTTTCGATGCCGACGAAGGTACAGCAGCACTGTTGATGGTGTAATCATCATCCCTGCGCGAAAACACGTCTTCTGTACCGGCCTGAAGCATACCCTGCCATATCGGATACGAAAGCACAAGTTTTGCTGCATACATACGGCTGCCGCTGTGGGACAGGTAGTTGATGTCATCGTCCTGGCCCATTGCGCTCTTTTCCACGGTATGAGCATCCTGCGAGGTCTTCATTCCGTAGTAATCCGCATTGAAGTCAATTCCCAGTTTGCCAACCTGCCCGTTATAGTAGGCATTGGCAGATATCCCGAAAGGCATATTGTCATTATGGTGGTTGCCTTCGGCGAGAAGGTGGTCAGTAAGGCTGCCTCCCTCGAAAATATCCTCGTCAATCAGCTGATGAACATCCACATTGGGTTTCATTTCCGCCTCTACCCGGAAGCCGAGGGAATGATTTTCAGATATCTGCCAGTTCAATCCGCCATTCGCTCCGGCGTTAGTCATTTTCTGGACAAAATCCAACGTCCCCTCCTGCTTGAACCCCGGGGTTCCGAACGTCTGCTGGAGCATATCACTCTCCTGGCGGGAGGTGAATTTCAAGGCATTCACTCCGGCAAAGATATCCAGTCCGTTATGTCGGTAGTTTACATTCAGGTAGCCGAACGGATCATTGTAACCGTTACGGAGGGATTGCTCGTCAGTAAGACCGGCATTGAGCCCGAAGCCGTCTCCCTGATGCTTGACGGTACGTATGCGTACTACGCTGCGCACACTTGCACTATACTGTGCACCCGGGTTCGTGATTACTTCCACACTCTGGATTTCATTGCTCTGCAGGCGGTCCAGTTCGGTCATATCCGAGACTTTCCTGCCGTTGATATATACAAGGGGCGCCCCTTTGCCCACGACCTGCAGGCCATCCTGGCTCTTAATCATTCCGGGAGTACGGGAGAGAACGTCATTGGCGGTGCCTACGGTTTCCAGTACCGTCCCGCGCACCGAGGTTTGCAAGCCGTCGCCGGTAAGTGTGGTTTTCGGGATGACGGCGGACACGGTTGCGCCTTCAAGATACTGTGTATCATCAGAGAGAGTAATTGTAATGTTGTCTGAAGGTTTCACATAACAGGTCTTGTATCCTATCATCGACACCATCAGCAGTTGATTCTTCCCATCCGTCACTATATTGAACGTGCCGTCCTCGGCAGTTGTTGCCCCGGATACCACAGAGGAATCAACCTCTGAAAGAATCACCACATTGGCAAACGGGACAGGCTCGCCTTTTTCATCAACCACTTTCCCTTTCCAATCTCCGGCTGCAAATGCACGCACAGGCAGCAATGCCGCCATCAAAAACAATAAAATCTTTCTTCTCATTTTTCGTCTATCAATCATTTACGCTGCAGCAGTCTGCTACAATATGGTAATTTGACGCAAAAGTAGTAAAAAAATTAATAACCTAACACGTGTTATCTTACATCTGTTTCGTACATACGCAAATCATTCGCGTATGTCCAACTTTTTTCCTCTGGATTATTGTTATATCTTTGCACACTGTTACATAACGTTTGTTAGATTTATGCCAAGACAGCCGAAATTTTCCAGGGAAGATATTGTTGCCGCAGGACTCAGGATAGTTAGGGCCAGCGGATTTGAGGCAATCAGCGCCAGGGCTTTGGGAAAGGAACTCGGCACCTCATCCAGTCCGATGTTCACTATGTTCAAGGATATGAACGAGGTGATAAATGCCATACGTACTGCAGCGGAAGAGACATTTATTGCCCGGATGGAAGGTGTCACTGAGTATTTCCCTGCATTCAAGGAATTCGGACTGCGGCTTGTAGCCTTTGCCAAAGAGGACTCAAATGTCTTCCAGATGCTTTTTCTTGGGAAGGACGCCCGTCCTGAAATCGCTGAAAGCATTGCAAGGGAGTGCCTGGGGGCGGTCAAGCAGGGTTATGGTCTGACCTCGGAACAATCCGAAATGCTCTTCCGTCAGATGTGGCCTGTTGCCTGCGGCATAGCGGCCTTGTGTGTAAAGCATCCGGAAGATTTCCCGGAGGAAGTCGTTGGAAAGACGCTTTCCTACCACTTCTCCGGTATTATGTCCATTATCAAGTCCGGAAAGGAAGTGGAGGACATCAAGCCTGTCCGTCGATAATTCTGTCAGAAAATGAAAAAGAATATGAAAAAAGCTCTCCGTATTTTGAGTTTCCCTCTCTCCGCGGTGGTGGT
>JAKSJU010000058.1 GCA_024402095.1 Bacteroidales bacterium
GCTGCAGGTTTCTTCTCGGCTGCAGGCTTTGCCTCAGCAGTCTTCTTAGCTGCAGGTTTCTTTGCAGCCGGCTTCTTCTCTGCAGGAGCTTCTTCCTTGCTTGCAGACTTCACTGCCTGGCTGAGCTGCTCATACAGTGCATCTGTCTTTTGGAGAAGTTCTTTGCGGAGGTTAAGGAAATATATCTTCTTTGACCCTTCGATATTCTTAGCATTCACTTTAGCCTTGAACTCGTTGTAGGTAGCGACAGCCTGGTCAAGAAGTTTTGCTATGCTATCCTCTGAAGCATTTGAATTAACTGTGGCAAAAATAGAGCAATCCTCTACAAATGCGCTCAGAACATACTCGATGTCTTTCTTAATATCTCTGAGATTCATAATATTGTGTTTGTTTGATTTTCAGTCCGGCAAATATACGCAATTTTTCTATTGTATGAAATACCAACTGTTTGTACGTATATCGCTTATCCCGTTATTCTCTCCCACATGCCCAAGCACACGTCTCACCGCAATAGGTTTCCTTTCATAGAAGTCCGGCTCTCCTTCCACCAGCGAGCTGACCCTTACGAGCTGGGATGAATGAATAATCCGTCCTCCGCCTATGTACAAGGCGACATGACCGGCCTTCAAAGGAGTATCTTCCGTCTGAGGAGTGCCGAAGAACACAAGGTCACCCGGCTGCCAGTCTTCCATGTCGAGGGAGACCTCAAAGCCGGCACGTACCTGCTGATTCGCATCCCTTGGAAGAAGTATGCCGTGCATAAAATAAACGTTGCGCGTGAGTCCGCTGCAATCAACGCCCTTGAACGAAGTACCACCCCACATATATGTGCTCCCGAGGAACTTATAGGCAAGAGAGATTATACTCTCAGGAGTCCAGGTTCTGCTGGAAGCCCATTTTTCCATATCCTGGACTTCCGTTGCCCTGACCCAGCCTTCCTGTCCGGAAGGAAGAAGCACCTGAACCCATTTCCCCGACCGGTTCGCAGTCTTTCGCAATATATCCCCCATAACCAGATCGCAGATTCTCTGAGAGGACTCGGAGGGTTTTGAATAGACATTCGCAATCCCTGCCGTACAAATGTATTTCGGTGCAACAAGATAGTCAGCCAGCTGCCTGTCATCCATTTTTACCAATTGAAGGTCATTTATCCAACCTTTGTAAGCCGGTTCGAATGCCGTCACGTGATGCCAGTACCTGTCAGTGCTGTCAATCTGCACGACTGCGCCCATCAGCAACTGGGTATCCAGCCCGGACTCATAATCAGGCGCATTTCTGAGGAATCCGGTTGCCAGACCAACAATGGCCCATACTATTTCAAGAATAACTTTCATGATAAATCAATCTGCCACTAGTATCCGAACAGTTCTTCTACAGGAACGACAGTGACCTTGCCGAACTTCTCCAGAGCCTTCATATCAATGTCACTTTCGCGCCCGAGAATCACGGTCCTGAATTTGCGGCCCTTTATCACTTCCTGCTGGAATTTAACGACATCGTCTATGGTATAGTTCTTTACCTTGGCATAAACATCCCTGTTGATATCGTAGTCCAAGCCAAGCTTTTCTGCCTTCTCGTATGCTTCCAGCACTGCACTCTTGGTTGTGCGTTCCGTGCGGTAGGTGGAAATCAGAGCTTCCTTGGCAATCTTGAACGAATTCTCGGAAACAGGCATATCGTTGATAATCTCGTCGAAAGCGGTCATGGCGTCAATGACCTTATCGTTCTGAGTTTTGATGGCAGCCTGGAAGAGACAATTATGATCAGAGTCAGAAGGAAGGATATATCGTGCGGATGCGCTGTACGCGAGGCCACGCGCCTCTCTCATCTCCTGGAACACAATGGCATTCATGCTTCCACCGAAGTACTCGTTGTACATTCTGGCTGCAGGTACCATCGCCGGATCATAGAATTCCCCGGCATTGGAAATCGAATAAAGGACAACCTGGTTTGCATCGAAAGGAACTACAAAAACCTCGTTCTCCTCAGGAACCACATACTTGTAAGGGTTGCCCTTGACAACAGGTTCAAGCTCCTCCGGACAATTGTGGACTTCGTTTATAAGTTCTACAAAATCATCCGCTCCCATCGGCCCATAGTACACTATCCTATGCTCCTTTGAGAAGAGTTTGTGGATAACATCCAGAAGTTCCTGATCAGTAATGGCTGAAATTTCCTCGTTGCTCAGGACATTGTTTTCAGGATTGGATGATCCGTAGCGTCCATAGGAAAGAAGGCGGTTTGCGCAGCTTGTCTGATTGGTCTTGGCATTGATTCTGTCATTGAATTCGTCAGCCTTCATCAGATCAAGAGCCTCAGGGTTGGCCTGGGCATCTGCAATGAGAGACTCCATTGTCCGGATTGCATTCTTCATATACTCCCCGAGCCCGACCATCATTACTGCGGTATTCTCTTCGTCGCAGCCTATCATGAATTTCACTCCGTCCTTATAGAACTCCGCCACTATCTGATCGGAACTCATTGTTGATGTCCCGACATAGTTCAGATATTTGCAGGCAAACGGAAGAATCTTATCTGCAAAACTTCCTGTCTCTAATGAAATGGTGAATTCATAGAGGTCGCTGGTCATGTTCTGTTTGTAAAGAATCTCTATCCCGCTCTTGGCTTTCAAAACCGACATATCCTTGTCAAAATCCACGAATACCGGTTCAATCGGGTCCACTGCTGCAATTTCAGCCTGCATAGTTCTCAGGAATGCGCTGCTGGTATCGCGATTGGTAAAGATTGGAGTAATGGCAGGTTTGTTGATCTTCTTCTCGAAAGGATCCTTGCCCTGATACTTGTTGACGCGTACATAATTGTCCTGGAAATACTCATTGGCAAAACGGATGATATCTTCCCGCGTTACAGCAGACATTTTTTCCGGTTCCTTCACGAAATCCTCCCAAGGGGTGTTGTTGACGAATGACTCGACTGCAGCGTGTGCTACGGCTGTCGGCATATCAAGCCTCAGGGCACGGCGCAATTTCATTTCAGTAATGGTTGATGAAAGCAGGTCATCGTCGAACTCCCCTCTTTTGATTTTTTCAATCTCGGCAAGGAGCATGTCGCTGACTTCGTCAAGCGACTGGCCGGCTTTTGCACCGCCCAGAAGGTAGAACATATTATAGTCCGTCCTTTTATTGAGAGAAGCATAGGCATAGAGAGCCTTCTGCTGCTGATTCAAGTCAATATCGATAATTCCGGCCGTACCGTTGTAAACCATATTGCTGAATACATCCAAAACAGCAAGATCCTCAAATGCAGCACCTGGGAAACGCCACCCGATCATCACATTCGGAGCCTCGTTGCCATAGACATCCTTAGTGATATGAGCCTCAATAGGTTTTTCAGGTTCATACTCCTGAGGCTTGAGCTCTTCATTCGGTTTGAGTGCAGAGAAATACTTGTCAATAATCCTGATGGTCTTAGATGGATTGAGGTCTCCTACAAGTACAATGGCCATATTGTTCGGGACATACCATTGGTCATGATATCTCTTGACGTTTGTAATCGACGGATTCTTAAGGTGCTCGGGAAGACCGATGATGTCCACCTTATACGGATGATGCTCGAACAGCCCGTCATTCAGAGCACTCAGCGCTTTGTTCTGATCGGACACGACGTGCATGTTGTATTCCTCATAAATTGTCTCAAGTTCAGTGTGGAAGCCGCGCAGAACAACATTCTGGAAACGTTCCGCCTGGATCTTCGCCCATGCATCCACCTGATTTGACGGAATATTCTCAACATAACAGGTTACGTCATAGTTGGTATATGCATTGGTTCCGGTCGAGCCCAGTGAAGACATAAGCTTGTCATATTCGTTGGGAATCGCAAGCTTGGAAGCCTCATACGAAATGGAATCAATCACGTGATAGATTGCAGCGCGGGAGGCTTCGTCTTCTGTCTTGCGATACTCTTCGAAAAGCGCCTCTATCTGATCCAGCATAGGCTTCTCCATCTCATAGTTCTGGGTTCCGAACTTGTCGGTGCCCTTGAACATAAGATGCTCGAAGTAGTGGGCAAGACCTGTCGTTTCTCTCGGATCATTCTTGGAACCGACCCTGACTGCTATCTGGGCATCAATTCTAGGAACATCCTTGTTTACTATCATATATACTTTAAGTCCGTTGTCCAGAGTGTAGATTCTTGTACCAAGCGGATCTCCGGAAACGGATTCGTACTTGTATCCGTCACAGGATGCAGCCAGCAGAATGGTGGCTGCAATGAATATTGTCTTAGATAAAAACTTCATATTTAATATTTAGAAAATGAAGCCAACCGTAAAGTCGGCTATGTTCCTGCTTTTCATCAGCTCGTTGTCAGTCCTGAGCATTTTCGCCTTTGCCCTGGCGAAAAGGGTGTTTTTTTCCGAAATCCGGAATGAAATCTCATAGTTCAGCCCGGCACAGAAATAACTGGCACTCTGGTATGCGAGTTCATGAGGGAAGTAGTCGGTAACAATAGGAGTACCAGCCGATGTTCCCTGATATTGGTATTCTGAATCCAGTCCCAGGCAATAGCCGGCGTTTGCGCCCAGTATCATTGAAATACTTTTAAGGAAGAACTGCTTCCTTCCGTGAATTTCAGCATACATATGCGCACAGTTGAAGCGAGACTCGGGAATGAGATACCTGTCATTTCTGGAATAGAAATCCGCTTCGGCTCCGACCGCCCAATTGTAACTGTCGTGGCCTTTCCTTATAAGGTCATAGGAAAGCGCCGCTTCGATATGTGAATACTTGCTTTTGACATTCTTAGCCACGGTCTCGTATGCCTGAACATCGTAATCTTTGTTGAACACCTGGACATATTCGATTCCGTCAGTGCTCTTCATTGAGCCTGAAGCGACAAGCCGGTGAAGGAATTTATCGCTTCCGCCTATCATCTGTACTTTTCCACCAAGATCGGTTCTCTTTGTGGTACCGATTGCCTCTGGTCTATTTGGAGTATGTGAAAAATCCCATACTCTCATATTGCCGTATATGTCAGCCAATATTTTGAATGAATCGTTGACAAAACCGTACTGGAG
>JAKSJU010000059.1 GCA_024402095.1 Bacteroidales bacterium
CGGATGCCGTTATCCTTCGCAAAATCAATCGCGTCCTGCAGTGTCAGGTCTGAGAGTTTGCCCCGGGCAAAGATGCAGTGATCCCTGTTTGGAAGGTAGCCGCCAAGGTCGAATATGAATGTCATATCGTATGCCGGCGACAGCTTCCATTGGCCGTCGGGGGTCATTATGAACGTGAAGTTCTTGTTGTGGTCATCGGTATTGTTCGCCAGATGGTTGAACACCATCCGGCGGAATATCTCCTGGCAGTCGCTTTCTGGGAGGTGTAGCTTACGGCAGGTAGTCAGCAGGCTCTCATAGCTGTCATCCTCTGGCGAGATAGCAGCCAGAGACTGGGTATGAAGTTTCTTCGAGCCGTCACGATCATAACGCATCGTGAGGAAATGTCTGTATCCGCCAACTTCTTTGAGTTCTGAATGCATCATGGTGATGCCTGAGGCAATGGCCATCTTGTAGTAGGCCATTTCAAGCTCGGCTGAGCTTCGTGAAGCGTCGCCGAATTTCAGGATGCAGTAATCGCAGTTCTCCCGCCCGGCAATCTGTCCCGACGTTATCTCGCCTGTCTCGCGGTTGACAGCCAGGATTGCTTTCGGCTGCCTTCCTCCCGCTGACGTTCCTACTGCGATCAAAGCCTGCATGGTGATGGACTCATCCGGACGAATGACTGCTTCCTCTCGATCCTTGAATATGCGTTGCGCAAGTTCTATCAATGACTTGACATCAACCTTTCCCCTGCCCATCCCAAACTTTACCTCCGGGATGAACTCCAGGGCACCCATACCCCGGCGTCCGATAAAGGAAAGTTTCTCCAGTGGTGTGATGTCAGGCCCCGCAAGGTGCTGCTCCTTGGCCCAAAGGTCGAACAGTTGGTTGCCCCATGAATCAGGCAATGAGTCTGCCAGAAAAGCAGGAAGCTTCTGGTAGATTCTGCCGCTTTCACCCCAAACGGGCATAAGGGTGTTGCCGCTCTTGATGGGAGCGGTCAGAGGAGCAAGTTCCAGCCCTTTTGAGACGTATTCCGGATTGTATGTGAAGTACGAGGTCTTTCGACTGTTGTCCCAAGAGAGACGGCCTATTTCCTCGTCCCACAGCATTACCTTGATTGAACTATTCATTGTTCTTGTGCCTTATGCGTTGAACCTTCCTGTTTCCGCTGCGTTGGAGATAAGGAGACTCCGGCAACTCCGGCAGCAGACAATCGATGGAATTGACCTGGCCTACCGCCTTGAGCAGCAGTATGAATGTGGCCAGCGAGACATTCCCGGCTGCCCCGTTCTCAAATGTGGTGATGGTTGTGATTCCCAGCCCGGTCCTCTCGGCTACCTCCTTTTGGGTCATGTTGCTTCTCAGACGGTACTCCCTGAACCTCGTTCCGAGCAGCCTGATCAACTCAGTAGCCGAATATTCGTACATGTCTGCCATAACTTGCGGTATTGCGTAAGTAAATAATTAATTTAACATTAACTAACTGTATTTCGTTAGTTACATTGCAAATGTATAGATATTTTGTTAATCGGCAAAATATTATTGACTGTCTTGATGTCACTATGGCTTCTGTGAGGGAAAAACTTGAAGCGAACCGTGAGTCCTGGCTTGCAGAGCAGGCTGAACGACGCGAGCGAAGAGAAGAGTGGCAGGAGGAGATCAGGAGGAGGAAGGAAAAGGCATTGGAGTTTAGAGTAAATTGAAGTTCAGTTCAAGGACGGAACTGTCTGGCTGACCATTGACCAGATGACTTCCTGCGACTGAGCAATCGCGAACTCCTGATGCATGCCGGAAAAATTTCCGCCGAAGTTGTCAGGAAAAAAGCCGATTCGGAGCATGAAAAGGTCCAAGAAAGAATCCGATAGGTAACACCGAAAAATAGTTTGGTTCATTATGGTGTCTATAAGGAATTCTTTGGAATACCTGTAATCTGTTCAGGAACGGTGGAACATCCGGTAGCGTAGAAACTGAGTTTATTAGTTGGAATCCTCTCCCATTTTGGAAACAGGACAATATCCTTGTTTACCCTGTCATTGTTGAAATCCCATGCATCATCTCCATTGAAATCCTTGTACCAGCCCTTGAATTCATAGTCCGGTGTCGTAGGATCATCCGGTTTGGTAATGGTTGCTCCGGCTGAGACCATAACGGGGTCAAGAGTGACATCATGTGAGGGATAGAAGAAAACTGTATAACGGCGTTGCGCCGCAGGAATATAGTTGACATCCGTTACAAGACGTACGCTGCAACCGAAATGCCTGTTTTCGAAATTGTTGCATTTAGAGTATCCATTGTAAAAGTACAGACTGAATGCACTATATCCGGTTACCTTGGTCCCCGAATAGTAATGGCCGAAACTTCCTACACCAGCCACTACCTTTAAACTTTCACGCGAACTTTCCGCCGGAAGGAAGACAAGCTTGAACTCTGACAGGTGGTATGGGTCATAGATTTCGTTGATGCTGCCTTCAAAGCCATCAGGGGCTATGACCAGACCCGCTATACCGTTTACCGTAGCCCAACCGTGTTTGTTGTGCTCGAGCAGGTAATCCCACTCATTTTTAGACAATGTACGCCAGGTATCATCGGGCGAGATGTCGGAAGAATTGCAATACACTGTACCCCAATCTATGAAATCACCAGGGTATTCATATCTGTTATTTGATGTGGCGATGCCGAAGTACGTGGCCGGTGTACTCCAACCGAATAGAGAAACAACAGCGCCATCAGTCTGACCTTCACCGAGTGTTGTGTTGCCAGGAGCGTCGCCCACAAAGTCATATTGGTTGGTTGCAAAGGACCACGAGTAACTACCCGTTGAAGAATGATAGGTTGCCTGCAGGTTCCCCTTTGAGAAGTAAACCTGCTTCCCTTCCATATTGACCGTGAACTTCCCTGGAAGGGCTCCAACGGGAACTTTTCCCTTGAAAGAACCGGAGAGTGTAATTCTTCCTACGGTGTTACGGGCTACGTTCGGTAAGGTGCTTGATTTCAACACGCATTCCGCACCGCTGTTTGAATCTGTGAATGTGAGTGTAATCACGTCTCCTTCATATTCGCCGGCAGGAATGGAAATGTAAAAGTATTTGGAGGACTTGCCCATTTTAACTCCCGTTCCGAGATCCAGCGTGATTCCAACGTTCTCCGCGTCTTTATCAATTATAGCCTGACCGTTTTCGTCTACGATAAATTTGCCGCTCAAAGGTTTGGTGGCATCCTTGATGGTGACTGAGGTCACAGTAATATCAGGAGTTGTGGAGTTGAAGACAATCTGCAGCATTGCTCCCAGACTGGAAAAGCTGACTGTTTCCGCACCTGTACCGGATATTTTCTGCCTGGCATACATCGGGACGGCCGGATTATTGGTCTGAACGGCGGGCCAGACATAATCGTTTCCACTCTTGAGACTTACAGGGTAAAAAGCTTCAATGTCACCGGTTATGCCATAAGATGGGGTATCTTCAGTAAACTTGCCCTTATTGGTACCGGCACTTTCGTCGGAAACCGTGAATGTGTTGGATTTTCCTCCGTCTGTAACATATATCTGGTCACCTTTGTCCCACAGCACATCATAGCTGTACTGGTTGTGAGCCTTGGTCCCTCCTCCAACAGCTTCAGCCACGGCAGTGATTACGGTCCTGCCGTTCACTTCAGAGGAAGTTGGTTTATCCTCTACCTTGCTGCATGATGTCGCAATCACAAGAGCTGCTGTAATGTATATCGTTGAATTATATAATCTTCTCATATTGCTGTTATCTTTTCTCTTGTTAATTTCTATTCTTCGCTGAAGCCACCATCTCCGAAATCATATTCACCCATGGAGTCGTTCCCTTTGCTCTGACAGAGAACACCCTGCCACATCATGGGAATCTCCTTGATTTCCGGACACCTGTAGCAGAGACAATTGTCATTGGCGCTGTTTGTTTTGTCTATCATATCATTAACTGCTTTTCAATTCTGAACACAAAGGTAGTTCTCTTCAATGGTAATATTCCGCATCGGCCTCGCAGAAGCAGCAGATGATGACTTCTCCATCATAGCCGCTTTCATTTATTGCAGCCAGGGCTATCTTGGCTGCCTCGGCCTTTGGATAACCATATACTCCGCAGCTGATGCAGGGGAAAGCAATGCTCCTGATGTTCTTTTCTTTTGCAATAGCCAGCGATGTACTGTAACATGAAGCCAGTAACTCAGCGGCCTCCTGCTTGCTGTAATAGCGATATACAGGGCCTACAGTATGGATGACATACTTGCAAGGCAGTTTGTATGCACCGGTTATCTTGCTCTGACCTGTCTCACATCCGTTCAAGGTCATGCATTCCTTAAGCAGTTCAATGCCGGCTGCATGATGGATGGCACCATCCACACCCCCACCGCCCAGCAACGAACGGTTTGCGGCATTCACGATTGCATCAACCTCCAGTTTGGTAATGTCACCAACAATAATCCTGATTTTCATATACATTCAATATT
>JAKSJU010000006.1 GCA_024402095.1 Bacteroidales bacterium
CTGTCGCTCTGCTCCTGCGTCGAAAGGCCGGAAGCGGGAGACTATGCCGCACCTGAGTTCGGAGAAATAGAAGTGGATGTCGATGAGTATAAGGCGACTGTGAGCTGCCCGGTGCTGAACGTCCGGGAAGGTGAGACTTTCGGCTTCAGATACGGCAGGTCCGGCGAAAGATTAAAAGAAATCAGGCTTGTGCCTGAAAACGGCCTGCTCAAAGCTCAAATCACAGGGCTCGATGCTCCTGCTCAATATACAGTGACGGCGTTTGCCGCCAACGGTAAAAACGAAATATCGTCTGATCCTAATACATTCACCGTTACTGAGGACAGTCCTGCTGCCGTGATTCCCGATCCGGTGTTCAAAAAATACTGTCTGGCAAATTTTGACCTCAACTCAGACGGCAAGATATCTGTGTCCGAGGCAGAACGTGTGGCGATAATAAATGTCTGTACCGACAGCATATCATCAGTAAAGGGAATAGAGTTCTTTCCGAATCTTCAGGAACTTCATGCCAGGGGCGGAATGAAGGATGGAGAATGGATACAAAGAGGACAACTGAAGACTCTCAATGTCAGTGAGAATCCGAATCTGAGGGTCATCGACTGTGAGGACAATTTGCTGCGGGAGGTGGATCTGTCGCACAATACTGAGCTCATTGATCTGAACTTAAGCTGGAACCATATTTCTTCGATTGACGTGACGATGCTTCCTCTGCTTGCGACCTTCAATGTCAGTGTCAATGAAGGAATCTCCTCGGTTGATGTCACGAACAATCCTAAACTCTGGGAATACCACGGCAACGGCTTGGGACTCTCCTGCCTGCCGGATCTCTCCAACTGTCATTTTTTACAAAGTCTCCATCTTGGAGGGACCGGGGGAGCAAAGTATATTGACAGACCCGATTATCTGGCTCAATGGCCGGAACTGTTCGGTGCAAATATCAGTGAATATCCTCTCGACAGGATTGACCTGTCGGCCAATCTGAAGATGGACAGTATCTGGGCGAGCGATATGCCGAATATGGAGGTCTTTGACCTCAGCCCTCTCGTGAAACTGCATAGCATATATGTGAACAACTGCCCGGTACTCAAAAAGATACTGGTGAATGACAATGTTGATATCAGCAGCCTCTATATCGAAAAGAACGGGACAGGAGAATTGGAAATCAAGCATAAAATGGACTAATATGGACTTGATTCGGCTCGCGCAGATAGGTACTTTTGCCCATCAAAGCGAACCCGTATGAACCAGAAAATGAGCAAGACTATCCCCGAGCTGAGCTACCTGCTTTCAGAGGTTGAAAAGAGATATGGACGCACTATTTCCACCTCGACTGATTTCGAAGCCCTGTCAGTGGTGATTGAGCACGAAATCAACGAAATGCTTTCATCATCCACTCTGAAGAGGATGTGGGGATATGTTTCGAGCAATCCTGTCCCTCGCATTTCAACTCTTGATATTCTCAGCCGTTTTGTCGGGTATAAAGATTTCCGCGATTTCCGGGAGACCATAAAGAAATCTCCGGCATACGAGTCAAGTTTCATCAGCGCAAAATACGTCACCACCTCAGACATCAAAGAGGGAGACACTGTCATAATCGGCTGGAATCCCAACCGTGTCGTGACCCTTCGATATCTTGGCAGGTGCAGGTTCAGAGTCTTGAAGTCTGAGAATTCTCAGCTTCTGGAAGGGGATGAATTCGAGACAATGAGCTTCATCCTGGGCTATCCCCTCTATATCCCGAGAATCCTGAGGTCAGGGGAATATACATCCTCCTACGTTGCAGGAAGCAATGACGGACTTACTATGGTCTCCGTAGAATAATCTTTTAGAAAAAGACACCGACTCCGAGTTCAAAGTCAAAATATTTGAACCCGGTACAGTTTACGCCGGCACTTATGGCCAGCTTTCCGAAATGGGCTGCAGCTCCTAAGTCAAGAGATATTCCTGTAGCTGAGGCTTCCGTCACACGGGCCCATTTGTCCGCATAATCCTGCCAGAACAGATCAGAAATACCATATCCCGCGCCTGCGTAGGTTATGAGCCAGGGCGTGGCGCCGAATGTGGCACCGATAGTTGCAGTGAGCCTGGATACAGAAGACTGCCCGTTTGTCCAGATTACACCTGTGGCTGTCTTCCCGTCAGAATGACAGTCATAGTCCTTTGTCTTGAAGTTATAGTTGCTGCGGAATTTCACATAGCCTCCCCATCTGCCTACCAGAGTGCCCAGCGTGGCGCCATAGGAAAAATCCGGGGCCAGTCCGACGGAAGCGAGGATGAAGCAGGAGACATCGTCGGAAGGTTGTACTGCCGTTACAAAAACAGGCTGCTCTGTCACTTCCACGGCAGGCATATCCTTCTCCTTATACTGGATGATATGGACTATGGTATCTTTGTTGATCGAGGTCTGAAGAATCTCCACCTGGCCCAGGATCTCCTTGATGAAAGCCGTATCGACCACCTGGATGTGTTCAACCCTGCGTACGGTGTCAACCTTGATAAGATTTCCCTTTTCAGGCTGTGCGGGGATGTCCGCCACGGAGATGATGCCCTTGTACCTGTTCTGGATGCTGACAAAGCGCCTGGTCTGTTCTTCATCCATTTTCCCGACAGGGGATTTCAGAAGTTCATTGAACTCCCTGGTCAGGGAATTGACTTCTCTGGTGGATCTGTGGCTGAGGCAGGCCTCGCACAGAGCCTCATACTTGTCAAGCACCCTATCCCAGAAAGAACGGGCGTCCTGCTGGGGCGCTTCGACCAGCAAGAGAGTGGAAAGTATGAGTGTAAGGAGTTTCACCGGGGCGCTAAGGTACACAAAAAATACTTACCTTTGACGGGTATGGGTGCTCCTTCAGTCTTTTTTGCCTCGTCAGACAGTCCGGTATATTCTTCAGTACTCGGATTCAGCGAGATATACCGCCGCAGCAAGGATGGCAAGTTCCGCATCTATAAGGCATTGAAACCGGAGTATCGCGGAAACCCCAGATTCGAAAGCCTTCTGCGCAAGGAATTCGAAATAGGGTACGGGTTGGACCATCCCAATATCTGCAGCATAATAGCCTATCAGCAGGATGAAGAACTCGGCAGCTGCATAGAAATGGAATGGGTGGACGGGAGCACTCTGCGGGAGATAGCATCCGGAGGTCCCCTCAACAAAGACCTTTGCCGCAAGATTATCCTCGAGACCTGCGATGCTCTCGACTATATGCATCACAAGCAGATTAT
This sequence comes from Bacteroidales bacterium, assembly GCA_024402095.1. Taxonomy (GTDB): domain Bacteria; phylum Bacteroidota; class Bacteroidia; order Bacteroidales; family UBA932; genus Cryptobacteroides. Next base: position 3,223 of record JAKSJU010000006.1, read on the forward strand.
CCACAGAGACCTGAAGCCCGAGAACATCATCATCACGCACAACGGAAACAATGTCAAGATTATAGATTTCGGTCTGTCCGACACTGATGACTACTATATCCACAAGGCTCCGGCCGGGACCAGGGTCTATGCTTCCCCGGAGCAGCTGAACGGACAGACCCTTGATGCGCGCAGCGACATCTATTCGCTAGGCGTCATAATTTCGGAAGTTGCGGGAAAATGGTATTCACATATTGCGGCAAGATGCCTCAGACGCCAGCCGTCAAAGAGATATCAGTCTGCAGCCCAAGTCAGGAAAGCTGTGACAAACACGCACCGTCGCTGGCTGATTCCTTTGCTGGCTGTGATACTGGCAGCCGCTGCATATCTGGCCTTGTCATCAGTCGGGCGCGACAGCTCAGATGCTTTTGACGAAGCCACTCAAGCCATATATAATATCGGAATCTCGCAGGATTATTAGTAAATTTGTGAGTTATGGTGACAGTGGAGCATAATTTCGATCTCAGCGCCCTGAACACTTTCGGCATGAAGGTGTCCTGTGACACCTATGTGGAATATTCGTCTTCGCAGGAGCTGCAGTCACTTGATTTTGACAGTTTCCCGAAGCCCTGGCTGCATATCGGCGGAGGGAGCAACCTTCTGTTCACCGGAGATTTCAAGGGAACGGTTTTCCACTCTGCCATAAAGTACGTAAAGTATGTGGATATGGGCCTCGAAGAGGTCCTGCTTACAGTGGGGGCGGGGGTAATCCTCGACGAGCTGGTGAAGGAGACCTGCGGTTACGGTCTCTGGGGCCTCGAGAACCTGTCTTCCATACCCGGTGAGGTCGGTGCTGCCGCCGTGCAGAATGTCGGCGCCTATGGGGTTGAGGTAAAGGACGTGATAGCCGGAGTGGTCTGTTTCGACCTGCAGGAGCGTAAGAAAGTGATATTCAAGACTCCGGAGTGTGCCTATGCCTACCGTGACTCAATGTTCAAGCGGGAGAAAGGCCGCTACATCGTGACCAGCGTGCTGTTCCGTCTGACACGCAAATACTCGCCCAAACTGGAATACAAAGGCCTGGCCGGATTGTTCGCAGAAAAGGAAAACCTTACTCCTTCGGAAATCCGCGAGGCTGTCATCAGCATAAGAAAAGAAAAACTGCCCGACCCGTCGGAAATCGGCAGCGCAGGAAGTTTTTTCAAGAATCCGGTGCTCAGCGGCGCGCAGTTTGCAAGTGTTGCACAGGGCTACGACACCGTGCCTCACTACATTGTAGAGGGAGGATTTGTAAAGGTGCCGGCAGCCTGGATGATAGAGCAGTGCGGATTCAAAGGCCACAGGGAAGGCAATGCGGCGGTGTACGAAAAGCAGCCTCTCGTGCTGGTCAATGCAACGGGCGCTGCGACTCCAGAAGAGATAATCTCACTTGAGAACAGGATTATCGAAGCAGTAAAAAACAAATTCGGAGTGGAACTCCATCCGGAAGTGGAGCACATATAGAATATGGGAAAATTCATAATTGAAGGAGGACACACCCTCAGCGGAAGCATAGTTCCGCAGGGAGCCAAGAACGAAGCGCTGGAAGTGATAAGCGCCGTACTTCTGACGTCCGAGGAGGTCAGGATATCCAATATTCCTGAGATTCTTGACACGCAGAACCTTATCAATCTCCTGAAACAGATGGGAGTGAAAGTCACCCGCAACGGCAAGGGGGATTACAGTTTCCAGGCCGTGGACATCGACCACGAATATGTTCAGAGTGACGACTTCGTAAAGAAATGCGCTTTCATGCGCGGCTCCGTGATGGTCGTAGGCCCGCTTCTCTCACGTTTCAAGAAAGCTTATTTCCCTAAACCGGGCGGGGACAAAATCGGGCGCAGAAGAGTTGACACCCATATCGACGGCTTCATCAAACTGGGTGCGAAGCTTGATGCTACGGATCCCCACAAGGCTTTCTGCCTTAGCGCCGACAGACTCAAGGGAGCTTATATGCTGCTTGACGAGGCTTCTGTCACCGGTACGGCCAACATCATAATGGCAGCCGTTCTGGCGGAAGGGACCACCACGATATACAACGCAGCCTGCGAACCTTATGTCCAGCAGCTTTGCCGCATGCTCATCTCCATGGGCGCAAAGATTGACGGAGTCGGTTCGAACCTCATAACGGTGACAGGCGTGGATTCCCTGCATGGCACTTCTCACAGAGTGCTCCCCGATATGATAGAAGTCGGGTCTTTCATAGGCCTTGCAGCCATCACACGCAGCTCCCTCACCATCAAGGACGTATCCTACAGGAATCTGGGTATCATCCCGGACTCATTCCGCAGACTTGGAGTGAAAATCGAGCAGCGCGGGGATGATATCTTCGTCCCGGCGCAGGAAAGCTATGAGATAGAGTCTTTCCTTGACGGGTCGATAATGACACTTGCTGATGCCACCTGGCCGGGACTGACTCCTGACCTGCTCTCTGTGATGCTCGTAGTGGCGACACAGTGCAAGGGCAGCGTACTCATCCATCAGAAGATGTTCGAGAGCAGACTGTTCTTCGTGGACAAGCTTATCGATATGGGCGCTCAGATAATTCTCTGCGACCCGCACAGGGCGGTTGTGATAGGCCATGACAACAAGTTCCAGCTCAGGGCCGGCAGAATGACGTCCCCTGATATCCGTGCCGGCATAGCGATGCTTCTTGCCGCAATGTCTGCCAATGGCGTGTCCGAGATAGACAATATCGAGCAGATAGACCGCGGATATGAAGACATTGAGGGCCGACTGAATGCCCTTGGAGCGAAAATAACCAGACAATAACCAAAATAGACAAAATGACAAAATATAGAATCGGAAGCGACCTGATCGGTGAAAAGCAGATCCCGGCTGACGCTCTTTATGACGTACAGACACTCAGATGTCTGGAGAATTTCAACATCTCACATTTCCATCTCAACGAATATCCTGATTATCTAAAAGGCCTGGCCATCACCAAGATGGGAGCAGCCGAGGCCAACCACAAGCAGGGACTCATCACTGATGAGGTTTACAGCGCCATCATGCAGGCCTGCAGGGAAATATGTGAAGGCAAGCTTGCGGAGGCTTTCCCTATCGATATGATACAGGGAGGCGCCGGTACATCCACGAATATGAACGCCAATGAGGTCATCGCCAACAGGGCACTTCAGATTATGGGCTACGAACTCGGTGACTTCAAGCACTGCTGGCCAAACGACGATGTTAACCGCAGCCAGTCCACGAATGACGCATATCCTACCGCAGCTCACCTCGGGCTTTATTTCACCCATCTGGAGCTCAAGAAGCATCTTGAGGAGCTGATTAAGAGTTTCCGTGCCAAGAGCAGGGAGTTTGCAGGCATCCTGAAGATGGGCCGTACCCAGCTGGAGGACGCAGTGCCTATGTCACTTGGGCAGACTTTCGGAGGATTCGCTTCTATTCTCGAAGATGAAATCAAGCATCTCGATGAGGCGGCTGCAGATTTCCTGACCATCAATATGGGAGCTACTGCCATAGGTACAGGCATCTGCTCCGAGCCGGGTTATGCCGAGCTCTGTACAAAGGCGATTGCTGACATCACAGGTTGGGACGTTAAGCTGTCCGCCGACCTCGTGGGAGCGACATCGGACACTTCCTGCCTTGTAGGTTATTCGGCAGCAATGAAGAGACTTGCCGTGAAGGCATCCAAGATAAGCAATGACCTGAGGCTTCTGGCTTCGGGCCCACGCTGCGGCCTCGGGGAAATCAATCTTCCCGAAAAGCAGCCGGGTTCTTCAATAATGCCGGGCAAGGTCAATCCTGTAATTCCTGAGGTAATGACCCAGATATGCTACAAGGTCATGGGCAACGACGTCTGCGTCACCATGTCGGGCGAGGCTGCCCAGATGGAACTCAACGCAATGGAGCCGGTGATGATCCAGTGCTGCTTCGAGAGCGCAGAGATACTTATGAACGGTTTTGACACTCTTCGCGTCAACTGCGTGGACGGCATCACGGCCAATGCTGACAAATGCGAGGCATACATAAAGAACAGCATAGGCATCGTCACTGCCCTCAACCCGATCATCGGCTACAAGCATTCCACCAAGATTGCGAAGAAAGCCAAGGAAACGGGTCGCGGAGTATATGATCTGGTCCTCGAGGAGGGCATCCTGAGCAAGGAGGAACTTGATGAGATCCTCAAGCCGGAGAATATGATCAAGCCTGTAAAACTCAACATCAAACCGAGAAAATAATGTACAGGTATTCCGGAGCCGGCAACACGTTCGCCGTCCTTGACGGACGCACGGGGGATGTGTCCCGATACAGGCTACCGGAGACGGTACAGTCGGTTTGTGCCGCCGAAGGCACTGACGGACTGATGATTCTGTCCTTGTCGGACAGGGCGGATTTCCTTATGGAATTCTTCAACCCCGACGGTTCTACGGGCATGATGTGCGGCAACGGAGGCCGCTGCATTGTCGCTTTTGCCCGTTATCTGGGGATAAGTCCTTCATCCGGTGACGGATATGTTTTCGAAGCCTCAGACGGTCTTCACGATGCCTGGATAACGGACGGAGACGGGCTGCGTTGTACCGTGCGCCTCAGGATGGCGGAGGCAAAGGGATTGAGGGAAGTCGGGGGAGGATGGTTCATTGACACCGGCACTCGCCATTTCGTCCAGTTTGTGGATGATGTCGAGGCAGTCGATGTGGAGCGGACGGGCAGGAGCATCCGATGGTCGGAAGACTTTGCCCCGGAAGGTGTGAACGTCAATTTTGTCCGGATAATGCCGGACGGATCCATTCAGGTCAGGACTTTCGAGAAGGGCGTGGAGCGTGAGACTCTGGCCTGCGGGACCGGAGCCGTGGCTTCAGCTGTGGTTGCAAACCAAAGCAATCGGGAGACATTCACGACTACGGTGCATGCGCGCATATCCGATTTGGCAGTGGAGCATAATGCGGAAGGGACTTTCCTTGTCGGTCCTGCGGAAAATCTCGGCCCTTGCGGACAAAAAATGCAGAAAATTAATATTCAAAATTCAGTGAATATGGTAAAGGTTGCAATTGTAGGATACGGAAATATCGGCAGATATGCGCTCGAGGCGGTGAAAGCGGCTCCTGATATGGAGTGTGTCGGAATAGTCCGCCGCAGCGGAAGCGCCGACGGCATACCGGAGCTTCAGGGTATGAAGGTCACTTCTGACATAAGAGAGCTGGGCAAAGTTGATGTGGCCATACTGGCTACTCCTACCAGAAAGGTTGAGGAATATGCCCTGGAGTATCTTTCAATGGGCATCAGTACCGTGGACTGCTTCGATATTCACAGTGAAATCAGACATCTGAGGTCATCCCTCGGAAACGCTGCGAAGGAGCATTCTGCAGTGAGCGTGATTGCAGCCGGATGGGACCCCGGTACCGACTCGATGATCAGGGCACTGTTGCTCGGCATGATGCCGGAAGGCGAGACCTTTACAACGTTCGGCCCGGGAAGATCCATGGGCCACTCCCTTGCTGCGGCTTCTAAACCCGGAGTCGTGAAGGCTCTGAGTATGACCCTTCCTGCCGGGAAAGGCAGACACAAGAGGGAAGTCTTCATCGAGCTCGAGGAAGGGGCTGATTTCGCTGCAGCCGAGAAGGCAATAAAGGAGGATCCTTATTTCGTGAATGACCCTACCGAAGTGAAGCTCGTGCCTGACGTTGATGCCCTGGACACGCACGGACACGGTGTCGAACTGGAGAGAGAAGGTATCTCAGGATGCACTTCCGGGCAGAAAGCCGGGTTCAACATGCGCATCAACAACCCGGCCCTTACAGGTCAGGTGCTTGTGATGGCAGCCCGCGCAGCTGTCAGACAGAAGCCGGGATGCTATACAATGATTGAGATTCCGGTTATCGATTATCTTTCCGGAGACAGGGAAGAGATAATAGGAAGTATAGTCTAGATAAGGGAAAGGTCCTCAAGTGTCTTTCTCATTGTGGACTCGGTCTGTGAACTTGCTTCGGAAAGAGGCAGTCTGACCTCTGCAGACATCAGGCCCATAATCGACAGCGCTGACTTCACAGGGATAGGATTGCTTTCCACAAAACAGTTTTTGAACAGAGGCTGAAGCTTGGCATCGACGGCTTCGGCTTCGTCGAACCGGCCTTCCAGCGCGGCTCCCGTCATTTCCTTGACGGCGGCAGGGACAATGTTGGACGCCACGGAGATAACACCCTTCGCTCCGTGCTTCATCATTTCGAGAGTCAGATCATCGTCGCCGCTCAGCACGCTGAACCCTTCAGGTGCACCGTCGAGAATCTCATAAACCTGATCCAGTTTTCCTGACGCTTCTTTGATGCCTATGATGTTCGGTACTTCCTTGGCGAGCCTGATGCAGGTCTGTGCAGCCATATTCGCACCGGTGCGTCCCGGGACATTATATATAATAATAGGTTTGTCAGTTGAGGAGGCAACTGCCTTGAAGTACAGATACTGGCCTTCCTGGGTAGGTTTGTTGTAGAAAGGAACCACTACCAGCCATGCATCTGCGCCGCAGTCTTCAAGAAGTTTCATATTGGCGAGTGTGCCAGGCACGCTGTTCGAACCGCACCCGACAAGCAGCGGTTTGCCGGCCGCATGACCCTGAGTCAGTTTCAGAAGGGCAATCTTCTCTTCGGAGCTCAATGCGGGAGTCTCACCAGTCGTAGCGAGCGGCACGAGAAAATCCACTCCGGCATCCACCTGCCGGTCAATCAGCTCTGCGTATGATTCATAATCCACTTCACCGTCCTTGAACGGAGTGACCAGTGCAGTTCCACAGCCTTTAAGTTCAATCATTTGAGTATCAATTCGTTAAAATTGTGAACACCTTTGATGTCTTCTGCCATGAGTGCAGCCACCACTGCGCCCTGGGCGAATCCTTCGCGTGAGAACGCTTCATGTGAGACAGTGATTCTGTCCACGTCGGAGCCGAACTCCACCACATGGGTTCCCGGCACTTCCCCTATCCTATGCGATGTGATTTCAGGTTTTGCACCGAGGCTTTCTTCAACTATGCAGCCGAGGGTCCTGGCTGTGCCGCTCGGGGCGTCAAGCTTGTGGATATGGTGAGTCTCATCCACGTGAGGGGTGTATCCGTAGCCTTTCAGGACGGTTCCGAGTCTTTCAACTGCGGCGAACACGGCATTGACACCGATTGAATAGTTGGATGAGTATATCATTGTCGTGCCGGCATCTTCGAAGCATCTGATGACTTTGTCGGCAATGTCATTCCAACCCGTGGTCCCGACCACGACGGCCTTGAAATTCCTGGCCAGGAATTCATAGTTTGCCCTGAATGCATCCGGAGTGGTGAAATCGATGCAGACGCACTGCGAAGCGAGAGCCGGATCAGTGGAGCAGACGTCCTCGGACGCAGCCGCTATCTCAATGCCCCTTCGCTTGAGTACATCTTCAATCATATGGCCCATCTTGCCATAACCGCTGATTACTACTTTCATGACAGTCTATCCGATAAAACCTTTCTTGAGCAGGACTTCGGCAATCTGTACTGCGTTGGTGGCCGCTCCCTTGCGTATATTGTCGCTGACGCACCAGAGATTCAGACCGTTGGCGATGGATTCGTCCCTTCTGATTCTCCCGACGAAAACGTCATCCTTGCCCCAGGCTTCCAGAGGCATAGGATAAATATTGTGAGCCGGGTCGTCCTGCACGGTCACTCCCGGCATTCCGGACATCAGCTTTCTTGCCTCCTCAACCGTAAACGGCTTTTCAAACTCCAGATTGACAGACTCCGAATGTCCTCCCTGTACCGGAACGCGTACGGTAGTCGCGGTGATGGCTATGCTCTCGTCCCCCAGAATCTTTCTGGTTTCGTTGACCATCTTCATTTCTTCCTTGGTGTACCCGTTGTCAAGGAAACTGTCGATATGGGGAAGAACGTTCTGGTCTATCCTGTAAGGGAACTTCATCTCATACTCCGTCTCTCCTTTCCGCTCCGCGTTCATCTGGTTGATGGCTTTGTATCCCGCTCCCGTGACGCTCTGATATGTGCTGACGACGATTCTCCTGATGCGGAAAGCCTTGTGCAGCGGGGCAAGAGGAAGGACCATCTGTATGGTCGAGCAGTTCGGGTTCGCGATAATCATATCGTCCCGCGTGATTACGTCTGAGTTAATCTCTGGCACCACGAGTTTCTTGGTCGGGTCCATTCTCCAGAAAGAAGAGTTGTCGACAACCCTGCATCCCGCTGCCGCGAACCGGGGAGCCAGTTCCTCGGAAGTACCTCCGCCGGCGCTGAAAAGGGCCAGGGCGGGTTTTGCGGCAATGGCGTCCTCTGCACTGACCACTGTCCATTCCCTGCCGTTGAAACTTACTTTCCTGCCTATGGATTTCTCAGAAGCCACAGGTATGAGTTCTGTGACCGGGAATCTGTGCTCTTCGAGCACCTGAAGCATTCTTGTGCCTACCAGTCCGGTGGCACCGACAACCGCTACTTTCATTTCAGTATATCATTTAGTACGCTGGAAGCCGCCTGCCGTGCACCTTCTCCCGCACCCTGTATTACGAGCGGTGAAGGATGGTAGGCACTTCTGACAATAATTGCATTATCCGTCCCCTGGAGCCAGTAGGCCGGGTGACGTTCATCCACGGTCTGCATCCTGATGGATGCCCTGTATCCGAGAGCTTTTGTCTCATCTTTGACCAGGGATGCGACAAATCTCTGGTCGGGCCTGATGCTTTCGAAATCCTTGACAGGTTCGATGTCCACGTCCTTTTCGTCCAGATGAACACCGGCCTCGCGGGCAAGTATCAGCAGTTTGCGGAGAGCGTCGCGGCCCTCAAGGTCCTGGCTCGGGTCCTTTTCCGTCAGTCCGATGGACTGCGCTTTCTGCAATGCATCCGCAAAAGGAAGTCCCGAACTCAGAATATAGTTCAGCGTGCAGGACACGACAGCCTCTATGCTTGTTATTTCATCGTTGCTGTTTGCGCTGAGAGCTATGCTTTCGAGGATGGGGAGGGCAGCACCCACGGTCGTCTCATATCTGAGGAAACAGCCGCTCAGCAGTGCCGCCTTCTTCATTTCGGCATATTCGCAGTATGGTACGGAGAGTGACCTTCTGTTGGATGAAACTATGCTTATTCCCGCTTCAAGCAGAGGTTTGTACCATCTGTAGATGTCCTCGCTGTCGGTGACATCCACGAATATTGCATTCTTCGGAGCTGCCTTGATGATTTTTTCACAGAAATCAGGACTCTTGCTGTCCACCTGCTCGATAATGCGCAGAACCTTTCCGCTCCCTGCCTTGATGGAAACGGCGGTCTTTTCAATCATTTCCCTGAGGGCTGTGCCCACGGCTCCCTTTCCCGCGATATAGAGGTTTCTGGTATTGCTTTCTTCTATTTCGAAAAACTCCTTGTGGAGGGCTTTGAGCGCCTCTTTCCCCATTCCGTCAGGCACTTTCACTGTCACGAAACCCTCGCCGTGCGCGATCTCAGGCTCGTCGATGCAGCAATGCTGAAGAGCAGCCTGTATCTTGCTGTCCGTTTCGGTGGTGTCGAAGGGATGGTCGGCAACCAGGCAGAGAGTGTCTCCCGAGCCTGTGATTCCCGTCCAGACGGACGGTGAAGCCTTGTCCTCGATGAGAGTGCCCGGATTCTTGCTGTCAAAGGTGTTCTTGACATTTATGCCTATTCCGGAGGATTTGGCCGGTTCTACGGTAGGCGGATAAAGGACTTTGGCACCGTGCTCGGCCAGCCTCCACGCCGCTTCGTATGACAGGAACGGGATGGTCTCGGCTTTCTGGACATCCTTAGGATTGGCAGTCATTATTCCGGGCACGTCCGTCCATATTTCCAGTATCGAAGCCCCGACAGCCGCAGCGAAGAGTGCTGCACTGAAGTCGGACCCGCCTCTTCCCAGAGTGGTGATGTTGCCTTCGGCATCGGAGGCGATGAAGCCCGGAGCCACGATAATCCTTTCATCGCAGGCATTGATGCACTTTGAGATGTTCGCGTAAGTCTGCCCGGGGTTATCCTTGATTATGAGCTCCCTTGAGTCAACCCACCTGGCCGAGTATCCGTCGCAGGAGAGTTTTCTGGCCAATATCTTGGTGGAGAGAATCTCTCCGTACGATTCGATGCAGTGTCTGCAGCCTCTGATCAGGGAAAAGACTGAGGCGCATTCCTCCATCGCCTCTTCCCTTTCCTTGCCCGTGAAGAGTCTTTTGATTATTTCATTGTGCCTCTGCTGCAGGCCGTCGATCAGTTCAACGCGGCCTTCCCCTATCTCCAGAAGTCTGTCAGTGCAGCCGCTGATGGCTGAGCTGACCAGAATGACACGGTCGGCAGCCGCCTCGGAAGTGACGATGTCGATCACCCTGGACATGTTGGTTGCATCAGCAACGGAAGAACCTCCAAACTTCAGAACTTTCATACTTATCTGTATTTCTCGAATTCCGGCATCGCAAGTTCGGAATTGAAGTCGCTGAATGACTTGTCATCCTTAGGGCATATCATCAGCACGTCATCAGTGTCGATTACGATAAAGTCCTTGAGGCCTTTTATCGCTATGAGCTTGTCTTTCCCCCCGGAATATACGATGGTGTCGCCGGTCTTCTTGATGATTTGCTTTCCATTTATCTTCAGGACATTGCCATCCTTGTCGGCCTTTGAGGCATATTCGCAGAAGGAATCCCAGTTGATAATGTCCGCCCACTTGAAACTGGCCGGATATACCCACACATTATCAGACTTCTCCATCACTGCATAATCTATGGACAGTGTAGGGCTGTCGGAATAAATCTTTTCAAGGAATTTCCGTTCTCCTTCAGTATTCAATATGCGGTCCCAGCCCTTCCAGAGGCAGGTTACCTCGGGAGCCAGAGTCTCAAGCGCATTCTTTATGGCCTCGACCTTCCAGATGAAGATACCTGAGTTCCAGAGAAATTCTCCGCTCTTGAAAAATACATCTGCCAGCTCAGCATCAGGCTTCTCAGTGAAGGTCTTGACTTTCACCGGTTCACCCATCCTGATCTCGCTGTCAGCCATCTGGATGTAGCCGAAATTGGCTTCCGCACTTGTAGGAACGATGCCCAGAGTGATAAGGACATTCTTGTCGGCGGCATAGTCGAGGGCATTTTCGATAGTCTGTTCGAACAGGTGCACATTCTCTATGACATGGTCGGCCGGGGTGGAAATCATCACGGCTTCGGGGTCCCTGCGCAGCAGTTTGTATGAAGCAAACGCAATGGAAGGGGCCGTGTGCTTCCCGAATGGTTCAAGCAGGAGGTTTCTGTCTTCAAGTTCGGGGATTTCCTTCCTTATCAGGTCTGCGTACTTATCGATGGTTACGACAAGAATATTCTCGGCAGGGATGATTCTGGACATTCTGTCATAAGTCATCCGCAGCAGTGATTTGCCTGATGTGGTGAGGTCAAGGAACTGCTTGGGCCTGTTCTCTCTGCTGACAGGCCAGAATCTTGAGCCTCCGCCACCTGCAAGGATTACACAATAGTTATGATTAATCATATATCGGTATAAATGCTTTAGGATAATATTCCATTTTACTGACCTCTCCGTCCGAGTGGAAAACCACAGTCAGGACGTCAAGGCATATTTCAAGGTCATCGGGCAACTGCCGTCTGCCGCTTCCGTTGAGGAAGGCGAGGGCGCAGGAAACCATGTTCCTTATCTTTACCCTGTTGACATTCACCTCAGGATCAGCCACCGTGGGCTCTGTCCTGCTTTTCACTTCCACGAAATGGAGTTCGTTCCCCTTGAGGGAAATGATATCCGTTTCGCGATGTCCTCTCCTCCAGTTTCTCTCCACAATCGTATGTCCTTCTCCAATCAAATACAGACAGGCCTCATCCTCACCTCTTCTGCCTACCTTCTGTCTTTCTTTTCCCATCAAAAATTCACTATCGTTACTCCCGAGCCGCCGTTCCTGATGTCTTCGTCCTTTACGGAAACGACTCCAGGAATGGTTCTCAGGTATTTCTGTATCTCTTCGTGCAGCACTCCCGTGCCTTTTCCGTGGATAATCCTTACGGTATTCACGTTCAGCATTATGGCGTCATCGACGAAATGAGTCACTATGTCAAGCGCATCGGAGAGCCTTTCTCCGCGTATGTCAAGCTCCGGGGAGAACTTCAATTTCCGTTCCGCAATCGAGTGGTCGATGCGCTGAAGCACAGGTTTGAATACTTTTCTGGAAGTCTCTCTGAACTCATTCGATGAAATCCTCTCGACTCTGCCGGGAGACATGGTGCTGCTTATGTTCCCGACGATGATAGTCACTGACTTCGAGGACACCTTTGATACCTCTCCGACCAGACCGTTGTCCTTGATTCTGACTTTCTCTCCGACCTGCAGCTGGGCCGGCTTGTGCTGTTCGACTGGTCCGTCAGGCTTCTTCTTTTTCTGAAGCTGGGCTATCTTGCGGTCAATGTATTCATCCTGGATGGCCTGCTGGCGGGTCTTCTTCTGCTCAATCGCAGAAAGAAAGCCCTGGAGTTCGGCTCTGGCCTGTTTCGTCTTCGTCTTGTCCGCCTGGGATTCCCTGATGACTTTGATAGTCTTTTCGACCTGGCTTCCCGCACCCTTCACAATGTCTTCTGCCTGCTTTCTGGCTTCATCCAGAATCTCTTTCTTGCGGTTCTTTATGTCTTCCAGCTCCTGCTCGTATTTCTGTGTGAGCCCTTCCAAGTTCTTGTCGGCGTGCTTGACCTTCTGCAGTCTCTCGTCAAGGGCACGGCGGTTCCTGGCAATCCTGCGCAGGTTCTTCTCTATGCCCACGAATTCTTCACCGGCCCTGGCCTCTGCATCTTTGACAATGGATTCGGGCAGCCTCATCTTCCTTGCCAGCTCGAATGCGAACGAGTTGCCGGGAAGCCCTATCTGCAACTGGAACAGAGGCTCGATTCTGGAAGAGTCGTACAGCATGGCGCCGTTGATGACGGACGTGTCCCCTGAGGCGGCGTACAGTTTCAGATTTGTGTAGTGGGTGGTGATTACCCCGTAAACGCCTCTCCTATCTATTTCGCTGAGTATTGCCTCGGCTATCGCTCCCCCGGCAGCAGGCTCCGTGCCTGCGCCGAACTCATCAATGAGGACCAGAGATTCCCCGTCGGCGCAGCTAAGCATTTCTCTCATGTCTGAAAGGAACGAGCTGTATGTACTCAGGTCGTTCTCCAGGGACTGGTCGTCGCCGATGCTGACCACTATCCTCTTGAACACCGGGAGCTCCGAACTTTCAGAAGTAGGAATCAGCATGCCCCACTGGAACATATACTGAAGAAGACCCACGGTCTTGAGACAGACGGATTTTCCTCCCGCATTCGGTCCGGAGATGAGCAATATTCTCTTCTGAGGAGTAAGCGTCACAGTCAGAGGACAGATTTCCTTGCCCTCCCTTTTAAGGGCCTTCTCGAGCAACGGATGGCGGGCTTTTCTCAAGTCCATTCTTCCGTCCTTGGACGTAACAGGCATGCCGGCGATGAAATCCAGCGCCGTCTGCGCCTTGGCCATCAGGAAATCAATCTCCCCCAGAAACTGTGCACACTCCATCAGGTCCGGGACATAGGGGCGGAGGAACTCGCTGAATTCGAAAAGGATTCTGGCGATCTCACGGTTTTCCGCGAAATGCAGCTCCGCTATGTCATTCTCAAGTTCAATTATTTCGGCCGGCTCGATGAAGGTGGTTTTCCCGGTTGCGGATTCGTCATATACAAATCCGGAAAGCCTGCGCTTGCTTGCGGAGCTTACAGGGATAAGGAACTTGCCGTCGCGGATGGTCACGGAAGCCCCGTCATCCACGATGCCGTCCTCCTGGGCTTTCTTCAGGATGGCTCCCGCGCGCTTGGAGATGGCGTTCTCCTTATCGTGCAGAGAACGTCTGATATTGAATAGCTCATCGGAGGCTGAATCCTTGATGTCTCCGTATTTGTCCAGAATCGTTTCAATCCTCCGCAGGATTTCCGGGAAAGTTGATACCGGCGAAGAAAGTTTCTTAAGGTTCGGATAGACTCCGTCCTTTATACCGGCGAAGAAATTGACAACCCTTCTGGTGGTGTCCATCAGGGTTTTCAACTTAGCCAGGGAGAGTACGTCCATGCTGTATCCTTCCTGCAGGAGAGGCTCAAGGAAAGGAATGGCGTCAATGTACCCGGTAGTCGGAAAATTGTCTTCAAACATCAGGATGAGCCTCATCTCGTCAGTGAGAAGCAGCCTCGTCCTGATGACTATCTCATCAGTAGAGAAGACTTCTCCGGCTACGCGCTCTGCGGCATAGTCGGTCATGCAGCGGTTCGAAATGGTCTCCCGGATCTTGTCGAACCCCAGCTTGCTCTCGAGTCTTCTGTCTATTCTGTTCTCTTCCACTATTACTTGTTGTCCTCTTCTTCTGTGCCTCCGATCAGGAGTTTCAGCACGTTTGTACTCTTGACATTGGTGACATTGTTTTCATGCACGAATGAAATCCTTCCTGTCTGCTCGCTCACCACGATAATGTCCGCATCGCAGGTCTCGGACAGTCCTATGGCTGCCTTGTGCCTCATTCCGTATGATGCAGGGATGTCTGCCCTGGAAGTTATCGGAAGAGTGCATCTTGCAGAGATTATCCTGTCATTGTCAATTATCATCGCTCCGTCGTGGAGAGGGGAATTCTTAAAGAAAATATTCATTATCAGACGCTTGCTGACCACAGCGTCTATCACGTCGCCGGTGGATATGATTTCTTCTATGCTGTCATGATGTCTGATGACTATAAGCGCGCCGGTCTTCTGCTCGGACATTTCCCTGCACGCTTCGGCTATCTCATTGATGGCTTCGTTTCCCATATTGGAAGACTTGCGGTTGAGTATTTTCTCAAGGATGAAGTTCCTGCCTTTCTCGATGCGGGCATTGTGGCCGAAATTGTTGAGGAATCTGCGTATCTCAGGCTGGAATATCACAATCAGGGCAATCACTCCGACGTCCAGCACTGTACTCATAAGCACCGACATCATCTTCATGTTCAAAGCCACTGCGACCACTCTGATGATGAGCAGAAAGATGATGGCAATGAAGATGTTCATCGCAGAAGAGCCTCTAATCCATCTGAAAATCACGAACAGGATGGCCGCAACCATCAGTATATCCAGGAGGTCGATGAACGACAAGTTGAGAAATCCGAACATATTCAAAAGCATATCCTGCAAATATACTTATAAATTCTTAATGCACGCACGGGGAGACGTGAGCGTAGAAAAATATTGTAAATCAACATTTTGTAATTTGCGAAATAATTCGTACATTTGCAGCCCGCAAAATTGCGGAGATACTAATAAAGTATTGATTAACAATTAATTATTTAAACCAATGCCTGGATTAATTGGAAAGAAAATCGGAATGACTTCCGTTTTCGGTGCCGATGGTAAGAACATACCATGCACCGTTATCGAGGCTGGTCCGTGCGTTGTTACGCAGTTGCGTACAGTAGAGAAAGATGGTTATGCCGCTGTACAGCTTGCCTATGACGAAACGACAGAAAAGCACGCCAGCGCGCCTCTGATGGGGCATTTCAAAAAGGCAGGAACCACTCCTCACAAAAAGCTTGTCGAATTTCCGGCAGACTTTGGCAGAGAGCTGAATTTAGGCGACGTCATCACAGTCGAAGAGATCCTCAAGACTCAGACTGAGTTCGTTGACGTAGTCGGTACTTCAAAGGGTAAGGGTTTCCAGGGCGTTGTTCACCGTTACGGTTTCGCCGGAGTCGGCGGAAAGACCCACGGTCAGCACAACCGCCTTCGTCACCCTGGTTCAATGGGTGCATCATCATGGCCTTCACGCGTTATGCCTGGCATGCGCATGGGCGGTCATATGGGAAATGAGCGCGTTAAGGTATTCAACCTTCGCGTCGTAAAGGTTATCCCTGAGAATAATATTCTAGTTGTCAAGGGTTCCGTTCCAGGAGCCAGAGGTTCTTATGTATTAGTGGAGGCATAGAGTTATGAAACAGTTATCAGTTTTGAAAATCGACGGAACAGATTCCGGAAAGAAAGTAACTCTTGATGCAAACGTCTTCGGCGTACAGCCAAATGACCATGCTATCTATCTTGACGTAGTTCAGTATCTTGCTAACCAGCGTCATGGTAACTCCAAGACAAAGGACCGCAGCGAGATTGCACACAGCACAAAGAAGCTTGGCCGTCAGAAGGGCGGCGGCGGTGCACGTCACGGCTCGCTCAAGGCCAATATCTTCGTAGGCGGTGGCCGCGTATTCGGACCGGTTCCACGTTTCTACCATCACAAGTTGAACAAGAAGCTCAAGAAGCTCGCACGCATCTCAGCCCTTTCATACAAGGCACAGGAGAATGCAATCGTCCTTGTAGAGCCGTTCACAATGGATGCTCCTAAGACCAAGGAGTTTGCAAAGATCCTCACCAACATCAAGGCAGGTTCACGCAAGGTCCTCTTCGTTCTTCCGGAGAATTCAGACAATATCTATCTTTCATCACGCAACCTTCCTGAGGTTAATGTCATCACAGTTGACGAAATCAACACTTACGCCATCATGAATTCAAATTCAATGGTTCTCGTCGACGGTGTTCAGGACATTCTTTCAGAGAGATGCCAGCGCTAAAAAGTCAAGAAGATGGGAATTATTATTAAGCCAATAGTAACAGAGAAGTTGACGGATCAGGGCGAAAAGTTGAACCGTTATGGCTTCATCGTAGACCGTGATGCCAATAAACTTCAGATAAAGGAAGCAATAGAGAAGATGTATGGTGTCTCTGTTGCAGCTGTCAATACAGTCAATTATTTCGGAAAGAGAAAGTCCCGCTATACAAAGGCTGGTCTTCTCCGTGGCCGTATGAATCACTTCAAGAAGGCTTACGTAAGCCTTGCAGGTGAGGATAAGATTGATTTCTACGCTAATATTTAAGGAGGGTTAGACAATGGCTGTTAAAAAATTCAAACCGGCAACCCCGGGTCAAAGAAACAAGGTGATCAGCGCATTTGCTGAGATTACCACCAACAAACCACAGAAATCATTGTTGGAGCCTCTTAAGAGTACTGGCGGACGTAACAACACAGGTCAGATGACCGTTCGTTACATCGGTGGCGGGCACAAGAGAATGTACCGTATCATCGACTTCCGTCGCGACAAGGACGAGTGCACGGCTAAGGTTCTTACTATCGAGTACGATCCTAACCGCAGCGCACGTATTGCCCTCGTTCAGTACGAAGATGGTGAGAAGAGATATATCATTGCTCCTGACGGAATCAAGGTCGGACAGGTTATCGCATCCGGTAAGGGTGTAGCTCCTGAAGTTGGTAACGCTCTTCCTCTTAGTGAAATTCCAGTAGGTACTCTCGTTCACAATATCGAGCTCCGTCCTGGTCAGGGTGCTGCAATGGCACGTTCAGCCGGAACATTCGCTCAGCTTGCAGCACGTGAAGGAAACCACGCTGTTCTCCGCCTGCCTTCAGGTGAGACCCGTATGGTTCTCGTATCTTGCCGCGCAACTGTGGGCACAGTATCAAATCCAGACCACAACCTTGAGTCTGACGGAAAGGCAGGCCGCCGCAGATGGCTTGGCAGACGTCCTCACAACCGTGGTGTTGTAATGAACCCAGTAGATCACCCAATGGGTGGTGGTGAAGGTCGCGCATCCGGTGGACATCCACGTTCACGCAAGGGTATGCCAGCTAAGGGATACAAGACACGTAATCCTAAGGCTTCTTCAAACAAGTTCATTATTGAGAGAAGAAAGAAATAACAGGAAATAAACTTTAGAGATTATGAGTCGTTCATTAAGAAAAGGTCCATACATCCAGGAAGCACTGGAAAAGAAGGTTCTTGCTATGAATGATGGTAGCAAGAAAAAAGAGGTGGTCAAGACCTGGTCACGCGCCAGCATGATTTCACCTGACTTCATCGGCCACACGATCGCAGTTCATAACGGAAATAAGTTTATTCCTGTATATGTAACTGAGCAGATGGTCGGTCACAAACTCGGCGAATTTGCGCCAACACGTACATTCAAAGGCCACTCAGGCAACAACAAGTAATAAGGAGATAATAAAATGGGAGCTCGTAAAAGACTTATGGCCGAAAAGCTCAAGGAAGCTAAGAAGGTCACAGCTATCGCAAAGCTTAATGATGTTCCAACATCTCCACGCAAGATGCGTCTTGTTGCTGACACAGTGAGAGGTGTTGAGGTAAACCGCGCACTCGATCTTTTGAAATTCTCAAAGAGAGAGGCATCCATACGTCTTGAGAAACTTCTCCGCAGCGCTATCGCAAACTGGGAGGCAAAGAATCAGGACAAGAGTAAAGAATTGGAGAATGGCAACGTATATGTCAAGACAATTATGGTTGACGAGGGTCGTACCCTCAAGCGTATCCGTCCTTGCCCTCAGGGAAGAGCCGGCCGCATCCGTAAGCGTTCAAACCACGTTACTATTATCCTCGATGTAAAACAACCAGTAGAGAACAAGTAATATGGGACAGAAAACAAATCCTATCAGCAACAGAATCGGTATCACCCGTGGTTGGGACTCTAACTGGTGTGGTGGTAACTATGCAGAGAAGATCGCAGAAGACTACGAGATTCGCAAGTATTTGACAAACCGTCTTTCTAAGGCCAGCCTTAGCAGGATTGTCATTGAAAGAACTCTGAAGCTCATCACTGTCACTATCTATGCAGCCCGTCCCGGTTTCATTATCGGCAAGGGTGGTGCAGAAGTTGACAAACTTAAGGAAGAGCTTAAGAAAGTCACCAAGAAGGACGTTCAGATCAACATTTATGAGGTTAAGCGTCCTGAGGTTGATGCCAATATCGTAGCAGACTCTATCGCTCGTCAGATCGAAGGTCGCGTCAGCTATCGTAGGGCCATCAAGATGGCAGTTGCCAACACTATGAGAGTTGGTGCAGAAGGTATCAAGATTCAGATCAGCGGTCGTGTAGGCGGCGCTGAAATGGCTCGCTCAGAAATGTTCAAGGAAGGTCGTACACCTCTCCATACATTCCGTGCAGATATCGACTACGCACTTGCAGAAGCTCATACAAAGGTTGGTTGCCTTGGTATCAAGGTTTGGATCTGCAACGGTGAGAAGTACGGACGTCAGGATCTTACTCCTGCCGCTCTCGCAGCAGCTAACTCACAGGCAGCAGGACAGGGCCGTGGCGGAGACCGCCGTGACCGCGGAGACCGCCGCGATCGTGGTGACCGTCGTGACCGTCGTCCACGCAGAGACAACCAGAAGTAATTCATTAGAAATTACTATATTTACAACCGGTTCCCTCAGCGGGACCGGTTGTTTGCTTTTCAACATAAGTTCAATATGAAAAAATTATTTATTCTAATGGTTCTTCCTCTTGCAGTGGCAGTGTCATGCAAATCTGTGGAGGAAAAGACAGAACTGTTCGACAAAACAGTTGAGGAAATCACTTCCAAGTACCTTGGAGAGTTGAGGGATGCTGAAAACAGCGGAGCCACTGAGGCGACTATCGATTCAATGTACAATGCAGCCTGGGACAAAGTCCTGACTCTTTCCAAGAAGACAATCAAGGCGAACAGGAACAACAGCCTTGCAGTCGAGGCCCTCAAGCAGATATACTCCGTACTTGATCCTGTAGAGCTTGAGTCCACAATCAATTCTCTCGGAAAAGAAAACCAGGAAGATGAATTTATAGTAAGTCTCAAGTCTCTTATCTCTGCGAAGAAAGCAGCAGAAGAAGGACAGCCTTTCATTGATTTCGAAGTTGACAGCGTGAAATTCTCCGATTTTGTCGGCAGGGGCAAGTATGTGCTTGTTGATTTCTGGGCAAGCTGGTGCGGTCCGTGCAAGCAGGAGCTTCCTAATATCGCTTCTGTGTATGAGAAGTATGCAGGAGATGATTTCGACGTGCTCAGCGTTGCCGTATGGGACAAGCCTGAAGATACAATTGCTGCCGCAGAAAAGCTCGGTATCGTATGGAATCAGATTATCAATGCCCAGAAGGTCCCTACAGACGCATATGGGATAGAAGGCATTCCTCATATCATTCTTTTCGGCCCTGACGGAACTATTCTCAAGAAGGACCTCAGAGGAGCAGCTATCGAGGCAGCCGTGAAGGACGCGCTTGGACGTTAGAGAAAAAATAGCATTATTGCCACATTCCCCCGGGGTCTATAGATACTATAACTCCGAGGGAAATGTGATATATGTAGGCAAGGCAAAGGACCTTTTCAAAAGGGTCCACCAGTATTTTGTCCCGCCTGACAGGCTGAACACGAAAACCAGGATACTGGTATCGAAGATTGCCGACCTGCAGTATTCCGTAGTGGATACGGAGGCGGATGCCCTGTTGCTTGAGAACAATCTTATCAAGCAGTACAAGCCTAGATACAATATCCTGCTCAAGGATTCCAAGACTTATCCCTGGATATGTGTGACGGCGGATCCGTTCCCGAAAGTATTCCTGACAAGGAGGGTGGTGAAGAACGGTTCAAGGTATTTCGGACCGTACAGTTCGGTCACGCATGCAAAAGCGCTGCTGGAGTTTTTCAGAAACACATACCCGCTGCGTTCCTGCAACTATAACATCACCTCCGATGCTGTACTCAGGGGGAAGTTCAGACCTTGTCTGGATATGCACCTTGGCAAATGCAGAGGATGCTGTGTGGGGGCTATCTCTCAGGAGGAATACTCCGCCTTCATAGAAGAGATCGTCAAACTTCTTTCCGGTGGGGTCAACGACATCATCAGACAGTACAGGGAGGCGATGCAGAATGCTTCGGATGCATTGGACTTCGAAGCGGCACAGGTCTATAAAAACAAAATAGACCTGCTCCAGAAACATTATGCCAAGTCGATAATAACTGAAGCCCGGGACATCAATGCCGATGTCTTCTCCCTTGTCTACGAAGAGTCGGAAAGCTTCGGAAACTTCCTGAGAGTCAGGAACGGCTCCATTATCCAGTCCCTCAATCTGGGTTTCAAGTCCGGTATTGAAGAGGATCAGAGCACTGTCCTAAGTACTTTCATCGCTGAAATAGAGTCCAAGTTCGGACAGTTGTCGAAAGAGGTTATAGTCCCTTTCCTTCCCGACGTCAGCATCGACGGAGTGGAATTCAGGATTCCCGTCAGGGGAGAGAAACTCGCACTTCTTGAATTGAGCGCCAAGAACGCTCATGAATTCCGCTTCAATTCAATAAAGCAAAAGGAACATACGAATCCTGACGAATTCCGTACCGCCGTTCTTGAGGAGTTGCAAAAGGCCCTGGGGATGAAGGAACTCCCTGTACATATGGAATGTTTCGACAACTCTAACATTCAGGGAACCAATCCTGTTGCATCCTGTGTGGTCTTCAGGAATGCTGAACCGTCCAAGAAGGACTACAGGAAGTTCAAAATAAAGACCGTAGTCGGTGCCAACGACTATGCCTCGATGAAGGAAGTAGTCAACAGGAGGTATTCCAGAATGCTTCAGGAGTGCCCTGATGATCTGCCACAATTGGTTGTCATCGATGGCGGAAAGGGACAGTTGGAGTTCGCCTGGCAGGCACTGTGCGAGCTCGGAATAGAAAACAGGCTTACCGTGGTCGGACTTGCAAAGAGACTTGAGGAGGTGATAAGGGTGTCAGACCCGTATCCTCTTTTCCTGGACAGGAATTCGCAGGCACTGAAAGTACTGCAGAGAATCAGGGATGAGGCTCACAGGTTCGGTATCACCTTCCACAGGAATCTCAGGAGCAAGGCCCAGATCAAGTCTGCTCTTACCCAGATAAAAGGAGTGGGGGAGCAGACGGAGCAGAGGCTGCTGATGCATTACGGCTCCGTGGCAAGGATTGCGTCGGCGCAGGAATCGGATATTGCAAAACTGGTTGGCCCGAAACTGGCCAAAACCATAAAAACTACACTAAATGAAGGAAGAGACATTTAACAAGTGGTTCAATGCTTTCATCCTGCTGGGGATGGCTGTCGCATTGATCATTACCACCGCATTCAAATTGGGCGGTACCCAGACAGGAAAGACGCTGCTGGTGATTTCGGCTTTCGGATCCCTGATGGGGATATTGAGTTCCATTTTCTCGGCCAATGCAAAAATATGGACTTTTTTCTTCGGTCTTCTGGACGTATCTATCTATGGTATCATGTGCTTCATAAATTGGAAGCAGGGAGGATCGGGGCTCGGGAATGCCATATTGCATATGCTTTATTTTGTCCCTATGCAGTTCATAGGCTTCTGGCAATGGAAGAAAAGAGGCACAGACTCCTCTGACAAGCTGAAGGCAAGGAGACTTTCTACAAAAAAGAGAGTGCTGTTCACGTCTCTGTTTGTAGTTAGTTCAATAGTCGCATATTTCATACTTGCGAAGTTTGACAAGTCGGCAGCTGATTCTTATATAAAGGTTGCGGTTGTGCTCGACGTGCTCCCTTTGATCTGCAATATTTTCGGCCAGCTTCTGATGAGTACCGCATATATGGAACAATGGCTGTTCTGGATAGGCGTAAATATCTTCTCGATAGCGATGTGGTCAGTTTCATTGAAAAGCGGAGACAGTTCATTTGCAATCATTTATGTAATCAAATACAGCTTCTATCTCATCAATTCGATCAACGGATTGAGGATATGGCTGAATATTAGCAGGCCGGAAGCGGGTTTGCAGAAATGAAAAATAATTCATAAATTAGCGGGACTGTTTCGATAGTAAAAAAGACAAAATATTAACTAAAATCTAACATTATGGAGCACGAGGAAATCGTAAAGAAAGTCAAGGCTATCATAGTTGACAAGCTCGGCGTTGAACCTTCAGAGGTAACAGAGGCTGCCAACTTCACAAATGATCTTGGCGCTGATTCACTTGATACAGTTGAGCTTCTTATGGAGTTTGAGAAGGTCTTCGGAATCAAGATTCCTGATGAGGAGACCAGCACAATCGCAACTGTTCAGGATGCTATCGACAAAGTAGTCGAGAAGCTCTAGAAGACGAGAAAACAAAATATTAAGGCTGCCCGAAAGGCAGCCTTAATTATTTTTCCATTATGTTCGTCTTAATCGCGGTCGCGAGGGACAGAGAATGTCAGTTTGAGAGTAGGGTGGCATTCCTTGTTTGTCGGACCGTACAGCACGCCGCGGTAATACCTGTCCTTGTCAAGCTGCAGCTCGGTGGTTGTCGTCGTATTGTTATTGTTGGCATACATTGATGCCATCATATAACTGTAGTAGTTCGAGTAATAGTTGTTGTACCCGTACCCGCCATATCCGCCGTATCCATAACCACCGTATCCACCATATCCTCCATACATATTATTATAGTAGCTCTGGTATGCGAGATACTGGTAGTAATCATCCATGTTGTTCGATGATACATTGGTTGTCGTGGAGGTTTCGTAAGCCATGACCAACAGCCAGACATCGTAGTCTCCTTTTTCGAGAGCTTCAGGATCTGTCGCACTCTTCTTGAGTATGGACTGCATGTGATATGTTATGTCCGGTGCATATTTGAGATTGGACCTGTCGATGTCTCCCGGGTCCTCTTCACTTGCGCTGGAGTCCGTGAGTCCGTTGAAATTGACCATGCTTCTGCCGGTAGTATCGGTATATCGTATCCTGGCGGTAGGGCTCAGCATTTGCGGATACTTATACATCTGCTCATATTTCTCAGGGTCATAAACGTAAGGCAGCACAATCGAGGCCTTGTTAATGAATACCGTTTCCGGTTTCCCTCCGTGAGCAGACACAACTTCAGAAACCATCTTTGACAGTGTTGAAGCTTTGATGACGGGCTTGAATCCGCCGCCGCCTTCTATGTAGATATAGTCCTCAGCCTTGCGGCTTTCCTTTTTGCCGCCTCCGGTGACGTTGAAACAAACTTCAGGATAGCTGCCTCTCGATACCGAACTGATAAGAGAATCGACATTTACAAAGTCTGTGGCACCGAAGTAGAAAAGGAAAGAGGTGTCCTTCGCATTTTGCCATCCCTTGTATTTGGTTGTGACAGTCAGGCTTGCGACACTGCCCATCAGGTAGGAATTTCCGGCATCCCATCCCAACTGGAGCTCAAACATATTGAATCTTCCTCCGCGGCCGATAGGATTGTCCGTTTCAATGTATATTCCCGGGAATTTCTTGACATAACTGTCAAAATTCTCCAGATCGGCCTGGGTGAGGTTGTCGAGGAATTTCTGACCGAATTCCTTGGTAAAGGAGAAAGACAGATTCTCAGATCCGTTGATGGTCGGTGTGCCTTTTACAATCGAAACACCCTTATGATCTATCGGAGCGTTGCAGTTATACTCGGAAAGCGGATCCATCGGTTCGCTGAGTTCATAGACCTTGACGTTCTGAATTATATTCTTCTGATTCTCATCCGCCACGGATACAGAATCCAGAATGGCGTCGAAAACGAAGCTCTTGAATACAGGTGATTCTCCGAAATCGATGGAGTCATTTACAGGGACAAGGGTCATGGCGCATCCTCTTGTCGTCAGCTGACCTTCTTCGTCGCGTATCGCACCGATGTTGATTCTTGTCATCGACCTGGCATCAAGGCTGTCGGCAGTGCACATATAAATCTCGTCAAGGGGAATCTCGGCCGAGAAAATGTCATACTGCTTGTCTATAGGCACAAGGTTCCCGCCCAATGTGTTGTCTACAGTGACGCAGGATGCACAACAAAGGACAGCAGCTGCGAGAGCTGCGACTCCGGACCTTATTTTACAGATTGTCGTAAAAAGCATTGTAGTCATCAATATAACTTCCGTCCTCGAAACTCTTTCCGTTGAAAGGAAGAACAGGAAGGTTGCGTGATTTGCAGAAATCCAGGATTTCCGTATCAACGTCTTCCGACCCGAGGATAATACCGTCCGAGAACTGAACGGCAGTCTTCGCAAGATTGATGCCAGTAGGATCTTCTAGCAATTTTACGTCTTCCCCTGACACTCCTCCGAAAGGAACCTTCTGTGCGAAATTGCTTGAGAATTTGTCCTTAGGTGTGTCGTTATAAAGAGAAAGGACAACTTTGCTGGACGAGAAGATTGGGTCGTCCTTGTATGCTTTTTTCAGATATACGGGCAGCAATTGTGAAATCCATCCCTGACAATGGATGATATCCGGAGCCCAACGGAGTTTCTTGACGGTTTCAAGAATGCCGCGGGCAAAGAAGATGGCCCTCTCGTCATTATCTTCAAAGAAATTTCCGTCAGCATCGAAGAAAGTCTGCTTGCGGCGGAAATAATCTTCATTGTCGATGAAATAGACCTGGATTCTGGCGGCGGAAATTGAAGCGACCTTGATTATCAGCGGTCTGTCGACATCTCCGATTATGATGTTCATGCCGGAAAGTCTGATGACCTCGTGAAGCTGGTTTTTCCTTTCGTTGATGCAACCGTATCTTGGCATGAAGGAACGGATTTCTTTCCTGCGCTCCTGGATACCCTGCGGAAGAAAGCGTCCGACATTGGCAATGTCAGATTCGGGGAGGTAAGGAAATATCTCCGAATTCACGAACAGTACTCTATGTGCATTTTCCGCCATTTGCACAAAGATAAGAAATTTTTTGTATTTTCGTAGCTAAAATGTCCAGAGAGGAGAATAAAATCGTTCGGAAGAGGCTGGCTAACGCATACTTATCCAGCGTAATAAGCATAAGTCTCGTGCTTCTGCTCGTCGGAGTGGCATCTCTGCTTATCCTGAATGCGCGGGGTGTGGCGGATTATTTTAAGGAGAACATGCAGATTTCAGTTCTCCTGAAGCAGGAGGTTTCGGACAGCAAGGCGGAAAAATACGAGCAGTCGCTTCAGACCCTTCCTTTTATCAATTCCACCCGTCTGGTATCCAAGGAGGAAGGCACCGAGGAAATGAAAGCGATGCTGGGGGAGGATTTCCTCAGCGTATTCGAGTCCTCTCCCATTCCTATTTCCATAGATATCACGCTCAAGGCTGATTATGTTTCTGCGGACAGTCTTGACATGGTCATAGCTGCAATCTCCGAGTCTCCGCTGGTCGACGAAGTGAGTTGCCAGCAGTCACTGATCGAGGCCCTGAATGCCAATCTTTCAAAGATATCGCTGATTCTCGCGGTGTTCATCGCGCTGATGCTGTTCATATCGTTTGTGCTGATCAACAATACCGTCCGGCTGAATGTTTTCTCCCGCAGGTTCACCATACATACGATGAAACTTGTCGGGGCGACGAAGGCGTTCATACGCAAGCCTTTTATGGTAAAGGCAGTATATCAGGGGCTCATTTCTGCGGCTGTTGCGATATTCATCCTGTCCGGGATGCTTCTTTTCGTGAAGAAGTCATTCGCGCAGCTTTTCGAGATTTTCAAGTCGGATATCCTGCTGCTCGGAGCGTTTGTGGTGATTGCCAGCGGTGTGCTTATCTGCGTGGTCAGCACGTATTTTGTAGTTAACAGGCTCGTTTCAATGAGCAAGGACGAATTGTATATTTAATTGATTTATGGAAAATATGGCGATGACCCCGAAAGGGCTGAGACTTCTTATTGTGGGACTTCTGGTGATGGTGGCCGGTATCATTCTTCTTGCCGGCGGCGGAGTGAAGGATCCTCAGGTTTTCAATTATTCGATGTTTGATTTCCGCAGGCTTGTCGCTGCGCCGGTTGTCATAGTTGCCGGGATAGTGGTGATGGTAGTGGCCATAATGCGCAAACCTTCTGACGCCGAATAGGATGGAATGGTTCCAGGCATTGATTCTCGGCTTGCTGCAGGGACTTACCGAGTTCCTGCCGGTCAGCAGCAGCGGACATCTCATGATAGGAAGGGAACTTCTCGGGATTGATGCACCGGAAGACCTTGTTTTCGAGACTGCAGTCCATGCTGCGACAGTCCTGAGCACCATAGTGGTTTTCCGCAGGCAGATATGGAATCTTCTGAAGGGTCTTTTCAAGTTCAAGTACAATGATGAGACTGACTACATCCTGAAGATATGTGTTTCAATGATTCCGGTATTTGTTGTCGGAATGTTTTTCAAGGATTTCGTCGAGGGGTTGTTCTCATCGCTGACAGTTGTCGGCATAGCATTGATTGTCACTGCGGTCCTTCTGTTCTTCTCAGACAGAAAACGCTCAGTCCGGACAGAAAGCGGAGAGCGTAACGGGATTTCATACAAACAGGCCTTTATTGTCGGCCTCGGTCAGGCCGTTGCCGTCGTGCCGGGCCTGTCACGTTCCGGAACCACAATTTCAACCGGACTGCTGTGCGGAGTAAAAAGGGAAGTTGTGGCCCAGTTCTCATTCCTGATGGTTCTGGTACCTATCCTTGGAGAATCATTCCTGGACATTGTCGGAGGTGAGATGTCATCGGCATCCGTAGGCGCACTGCCGCTGGCAGTCGGATTTGCCGCTGCGTTCATATCGGGGCTGTTCGCATGCAAGGTGATGATTGCGCTCGTCAAGAAAGCGAAACTGCAGTGGTTCGCCCTGTACTGTGCTCTAGTTGGATTGGCAGTGATACTGTCCAGGATATTCTGATATGGAGAGAACCAAGGTATATTTTGTGGCTGATGTCCATCTCGGTCTGAATCTGAAAGATCCTGCAGACCGCGAGAACAGGTTCGTGTCTTTCCTGAAAAGCATCAGGAAACCGGATACCCGGGCCCTGTACCTTCTCGGAGACATCTGGGACTTCTGGTATGAGTACAGGGACGTTGTACCTAAGGAAGGGGCCAGAGTCGTGTCCGAACTGGTTCAGCTGATGGATGAAGGCATAGAGGTTTATTTCTTTGAGGGCAATCACGACATGTGGACATTCTCGTTTTTTGAGAGCCTCGGGATGAAGAAGCTTCAGCAGCCCTTTACTGCCACAATCGGAGGAAAGACCTTCTGCCTCGGCCACGGTGACGGCCTGGGCGGAGCAAAGACAGGATACAGGATAATGCTGTCCGTTTTCCACAACCGTCTGGCAAGGTTCCTTTTCAGCCAGCTGCATCCGTGGGTCGCTTTCCGCTTCGGCCTCGGCTGGTCGAACAGCAGCAGGCGTTCGCACAGTCCGTATCATTTCAAGAGGGAGGAGGAGCCTCTGTACAAATTTGCGGCGGGGATGGAGAAACAGCCCGACTATTTCATTTTCGGACATTTCCACGATGAAGTCGATATGATAATGCCGTCTGGAGCAAGATTCGTCGTCCTGAAGGACTGGATGGACGGTTCGCAGCCTCACGCGGAGTATGACGCAGCGTCTAACGCTTTTTCACTTCACTCTTAAGCACGTCGGTCTTGATGACAGTCTTCTGGGGGAATTCACCGAAGACTGAAAAATAGAAACTGTCCCACTGGCCGCTGTCCCAGATTTCAACGAGCTCCTCGATCTGTATGTCTTTCCCTTTGGGGTCGTAGCGGGTTTTCAGGTCATGCGAGAATATCTTGGCGATAAGCTGCCAGAAGTTTGCCGCGAAACCGCTCTCGTAATCCTTGATGATTTCGAATCCGCTCATTCCGCATTCCCTGTCGACAAGCCTCAATAGGACAGCCCCCTGGGATATGGTCATTGTCCTTATATCCTTTTCAAACAGACGCAGAAGTTCTCTTTCGACGTTGTTGATATAGCTGTTGCGCTGTGACTTTTTGGTGACGTCAGCCTCTATCGTGCTGTCCACCTGGGCCATCATTTTCCTGCCTACAAGTGCGTAAGGGTAGACTTTGTTGAAATTGTAAACCAGTCTGTAATATTTCTGCCAGTCCCTGTTTTTCTTTCCTTTCCCTTTTCTCATGATTCTGGATGCGTCCAGCACGTCAAAGAAGACAGTGTCTTCCCCGACCACTTCATAAGGGAGGAAATCTCCCGCCCTGATCTGTGCACCGCACTCCGGCATGGCGAAAACTGCTAAAAGCACGGATAGGGCGGCTGCTCTGAGAATCTTTTTCATCGCTCCGGATTGATACCGCAAATATAACAAAAATGATGCTAATTATTCCGCGTCGAAAAGGACGCCGAAAAAATTTTGACACAAAATATAACTGCTTGAAAAATCGAAAGTTGACATAACGGATTCCGTGTCGAAAATGTGCAAATTTTAAGTGAAAAAACTTGCGGATTGCGGAATTTTTTGTAAATTTGCAGTCCCAAAATTTGGCTCAATGCGATGTATTCGATTGATAGTCAATGGGTTAAATAAGAAACAATATTTTAAAGTAATATTACAATGTTACAACCAAAGAGAACAAAATTTAGAAGGGAACAGAAGAACCGCATGAAGGGTAACTCCCAGAGAGGAAACCAGCTTGCTTTCGGTTCATTCGGTATCAAGACCCTTGAGAATTGCTGGCTCACCGCACAGCAGATTGAGGCTGCCCGTCAGGCCATCTCACGTTATATGAACCGTGAGGGCCAGATTTGGATCAGAGTCTTCCCTGTCAAGCCGGTGACTAAGAAACCTCTCGATACCCGTATGGGTAAAGGTAAAGGTGATCCTTATGGATTCGTTGCACCTATCACTCCTGGCCGTATCCTTTTCGAGGCTGAGGGTGTATCTCTCGCTGTAGCAAAGGAAGCTATGCGTCTCGGATCAAACAAGCTCCCTATCGCTACCAAGTTCGTAGTACGTAGAGATTACGTTGAATAATTTAATGGAGAAAAGAAAATGAAAGCATCAGAAGCACGCGAAATGTCTGTAGCAGACCTGCGCGACCGTATCCAGATCGAGAAAAACAATCTTGACACAATGAAAATCAATCACGCCATTTCTCCATTGGAGGATACTTCAAAGATTTGTAAGACCAGAAGGGATATCGCTCTTATGATCACTATCCTTGCTGAAAAAGAAAAACAGAACTAAAATTCGATGACTTATGGAAAGAAATCTTCGTAAGGAAAGAACAGGAGTAGTGGTCAGCAGCAAGATGGACAAGACCATCGTCGTTGCCGTTGAACGTAAAGAGAAACATCCTTTGTACGGTAAATTCGTCAAGAAGACCACAAAGTTCTATGCCCAGGATGAGAAGAACGAGTGCGGTGAGGGTGATACCGTCCGCATCATGGAAACACGTCCGTTGAGCAAGACAAAGAACTGGAGATTAGTTGAAATCGTAGAAAAAGCTAAGTAATATGATACAGCAGGAAACACGTTTACAGGTAGCTGACAACAGCGGAGCAAAGGAAGTCCTTTGTATCCGCGTGCTTGGAGGTACCAACCACCGTTACGCTACTGTCGGCGACCAGATCGTAGTCGCAGTCAAGAGCGCCATTTCCGGTGGTGAGGCCAAGAAGGGCACAGTCTCTAAGGCTGTTGTGGTTCGCACCAAGAAAGAGATCCGTCGTCCGGACGGTTCTTACATCCGTTTCGATGATAACGCTTGCGTTCTCCTTAACAACGCAGGTGAACTTCGCGGTACACGTATCTTTGGCCCTGTAGCCAGAGAGCTCCGCGAAAACTTTATGAAAATCGTTTCACTGGCACCGGAGGTCCTTTAATTAATTAGCATTATGAAAAAGATACATATTAAGAAAGGTGACACCGTGTATGTAAATGCCGGTAACGACAAGGGCAAGACAGGAAAGGTTCTTTCCGTCATCCCTGATAAGGATCGTGCTATCGTTGAGGGGATCAACCTCGTAAGCAAGAGCACAAAACCTAACTCAAAGCAGCCTCAGGGCGGCATTATCAAGCAGGAAGCATCAATCCACATTTCAAACCTCAACCTCATCGACCCTCAGAGCGGCAAGGCTACTCGCGTAGGTTACAGGATGCAGGACGGCAAGAAGGTTCGTTATGCTAAAAAATCTGGGGAGGAGATTAAGTAATTATGGCAAAGAAAAATGAAGCACCAGCAGTAGCACAGGCACTTCCAAAGGGATATGTCCCTGCTCTGAAGGCATTGTACAAGGATCAGATCATTGCCAACCTCACAAAGCAGTTCAATTATACAACTGTTATGCAGGTTCCAAAGCTGGTCAAGATTACCATCAATGAAGGTGTCGGCGACGCTACCCAGGACAAGAAACTTGTTGAGGAGGCAGCTGCAGAGCTCAGCCTTATCGCTGGACAGAAGGCACTCATCACTTCTTCACGCAAAGATATTTCCAACTTCAAACTCCGTAAAGGAATGCCTGTCGGCACAAAGGTTACCCTTCGTGACGTCAAGATGTACGAGTTCCTCGAGAAGCTCATCAGAGTCACTCTCCCTCGTATCCGTGACTTCGACGGTATCGCTGAGAATATGGACGGACGCGGAAATTACACACTCGGTCTCAAGGAGCAGATCATCTTCCCTGAAATCGATATCGACAAGAATCCTCGTATCCACGGACTCGAGATCACATTCGTAACAACGGCCCGCACCGATGAGGAGTGCCACGCACTTCTTGCAGAATTCGGTCTGCCTTTCAAAAAACATAACAAATAGTACACTATGGCAAAAGAATCAATGAAAGCCCGCGAGGTAAAGCGCGCTAAACTAGTTGCTAAGTACGCAGAGAAGAGAAAGGCTCTCAAAGAGGCCGGAGATTGGGCTGCTCTCGACAAGCTTCCTAAGAATGCTTCTCCTGTCCGCCTTCACAACCGCTGCTCTCTTACAGGTCGTCCTAAGGGATACATGAGAGAGTTCGGTCTCAGCCGTATTCAGTTCCGTGAGATGGCTTCTAACGGTCTCATCCCGGGAGTTAAAAAGGCAAGTTGGTAAAAATTAAAAAGTAAAATAATATGACTGATCCAATTGCAGATTATCTCACAAGGATTCGCAACGCCTATATGGCTGGCAAGAAGGTAGTTGAGATCCCATCATCAAAGATGAAGGTCGCTCTCACCCAGATCCTTTGCGAGAAAGGATATATCCTGAGCTACAAGGTAGTTGAGGGTACACCTGAGAAAACAATTAAAATCGCTCTCAAGTATCATCCGCAGACAAAGGTTGCCGCTATCAAGAAGATTGAACGCGTATCTACCCCAGGTCTCCGTCAGTACACGAGCGTAGAGGATATGCCACGCGTTCTCAACGGACTCGGAATCGCTATCCTTTCAACATCAAAGGGCGTCATTACCGACAAGGAAGCCAAGGAGCTCGGTATCGGTGGTGAAGTTATTTGCTACGTATATTAATATTAATAGGTATAAAAAATGTCACGAATTGGTAAATTGCCTGTAAACCTTCCGGCCGGAGTAACAGCAGAGTTGCTCGAAGGCAACGTTGTGAAGGTTAAAGGACCTCATGGAGAGATGCAGCAGAAAGTTGACGCTGACATCAAGGTCACCATTGAGGACAATCAGATCAAGTTCGAGCGTCCAACAGACCAGCCTCGCCATCGTTCAATGCACGGACTCTACCGCGCACTTGTAAACAACATGGTTGTCGGCGTTTCTGAGATGTTCGAAATCAAGCAGGAACTTGTCGGTGTCGGCTACCGTGTAGCAGTCAACGGACAGCTCCTCACATTCTCTCTCGGATATTCACACGAGATCCAGATGCTTCTCCCTAACGAGATCAAGGCTGAGGTCCCTGATGTTAAGAAAGGTGAAAATCCGAAACTCGTACTCAAGAGCTGCGACAAGCAGCTTGTCGGCCAGGTTGCCGCAAAGGTTCGTTCATTCCGTAAGCCGGAGCCTTACAAGGGCAAGGGTATCAAGTTCGTTGGTGAACAGCTTCGTCGTAAAGCTGGTAAGACAGCGGCTGCTAAATAATAGGAGGACAGAGTTATGGCATTAAGTAGAATTGAAAGAAGAAGAAGAATTCACTACCGTATCCGTAAGCATGTCAATGGTACTGCCGAGCGTCCTCGTATGGTCGTTTTCCGCAGCAACAAGCAGATTTACGTACAGGTTATTGATGATGAGCAGGGCAAGACTCTTTGCGCTGCTGCTTCCAACGATAAGGTTCTTGCAGCACAGTGCAAGGGCAAGAACGGTATCGAGGCTGCTGCAATAGTCGGAAAGGCTGTCGCAGAGCGTGCTCAGGAGAAAGGTATCAAGGCTGTCGCTTTCGACCGCGGAGGATATCTTTTCCATGGCAGAGTTAAAAGTTTGGCTGATGCTGCCCGTGAAGGTGGCCTCGATTTCTAAAATAGAAGACTATGGCAAATACAAATGTTAAAAGAGTAAAGACATCTGACCTTGAATTGAAGGACAGACTGGTTGCCATCCAGAGAGTAACCAAGGTTACTAAGGGTGGTCGTCACTTCCGCTTTGCTGCTATTGTAGTCGTAGGTGACGAGAACGGCGTTGTAGGTTATGGTCTTGGAAAGGCTAACGAAGTCACCGCTGCTATTGCAAAGGGTGTGGAGGATGCTAAGAAGAATCTTGTCAAGATTCCTGTTATCAACACTACTATCCCTCACGAGCAGGAGGCTAAATTCGGTGGTTCACGTGTATTCATGAAGCCGGCTGCCCCTGGTACCGGTGTAAAGGCTGGTGGTGCTATGCGTGCAGTGTTTGAGTCTGCAGGTGTACAGAACGTCCTTGCAAAGTCAAAGGGTTCATCAAACCCTCACAACCTTGTAAAGGCTACCATCACAGCTTTGACCCAGATGAGAGATGCCTATACAGTGGCTGGTCTCCGTGGTGTTCCAATGAGTAAAGTTTTTAACGGCTAGGAGGAATTATTATGGCAAAGCTCAGAATTACACAGATTATAAGCAGTAACGGAGAAACCAAGCGTCAGAAGGAAAACCTTCGCGTTCTCGGTGTACGCCGTATGCATAAACCGGTAGAGGTTGAGAAGAACCCTGTTACTCTCGGTCAGGTCGCTAAGATCGCTCACCTCGTGAAAGTTGAAGAAATAGACTAAGGAGGACCCGAATATGAAACTTTCTAATTTGACACCTGCAACAGGTGCAACCAAGACAAGCAAGCGCGTAGGTCGCGGTCAGGGCTCAGGTAAGGGCGGCACAGCTACCCGTGGTACCAAGGGTGCTCAGGCACGCGCCGGATACGAGCATAAGATCGGTTTCGAAGGAGGTCAGATGCCTCTTCAGCGAATCCTTCCTAAGTTCGGTTTCAAGAACCCTACACGTGTAGAGTATCAGGCAGTCAATGTCGCTGCCATCGACGCTCTCGGTAAGAGTGAAGTGAATGTTGACGATTTCAAAGCTGCAGGGCTCGCTGCAAAGACAGACCTTATCAAGGTCCTCGGAAACGGTGAGATTAAGACAGCCGTTACTGTCAACGCTCATGCTTTCTCAAAGTCAGCTATCGCTAAAATCGAAGCTGCCGGTGGAAAGGCAGTTGTAATAAAGTAAGAAGATAATGAAGTTCATTGAGACAATCAAAAACATCTTCAAGATTGAGGAGCTTCGCAAGAGACTTGTCTACACATTCGTGCTTATCCTTATCTACAGGCTCGGATGTTTCGTCGTGCTTCCGGGCATTGACGCAAGTCTTCTCGCAAATCTCCAGAACAATACTCAGGAAGGTCTCGTAGGACTCCTGAATATGTTCTCCGGCGGTGCTTTCGGTAACGCCTCAATCTTTGCGCTGGGTGTGATGCCTTATATTTCGGCATCAATCGTCATCCAGTTGCTGGGTGTTTTCGTCCCTTACTTCCGCAAACTCCAGATGGAGGGCGAAAGCGGACGAAAGAAGATGAATCAGATGACGAGAGTTCTCACCATCTTGATTATCTGCATCCAGGGCCCTGCTTACATGGCTGCTGTTCACAACCAGATCCCGGGACAGGCATTCGTAGCTGTCAATCAGCTCGGATGGAGCAATTTCGCTTTCAACCTTGTCTCTACCATCGTCCTGATGGCGGGTTCAATGTTCGTGATGTGGCTCGGTGAGCGCATTACCGACCGTGGTATCGGTAACGGTATTTCTCTCATCATTATGATCGGTATCGTTGCTCGTTTGCCTTATGCAATCGTAGCTGAAGGCGGTGCTAAGCTTTCTACCACAAACGGTGGTCTGCTTATGTTCATCGTCGAGCTGATCGTATGGTTCTTCGTTATCATTGCAGCTATCGCACTTGTTCAGGCTGTCCGCAAGGTGCCTGTACAGTATGCAAAGAGAGTCATCGGCAATCGTCAGTACGGTGGTGTGCGCCAGTACATCCCTCTGAAGATCAACGCAGCCGGCGTTATGCCTATCATCTTCGCCCAGGCTCTGATGCTCTTCCCTCTCCTCTTCTCCCGCTTTGACGCGACCAGAGGTCTCGCTGCAACTCTTGGAAATTATACCGGATTCTGGTACAACCTCGTATTCGGAATTCTCGTTGTCATCTTCACATACTTCTACACAGCAGTCACTGTAAACCCTACAATGATGGCTGAGAACATGAAGAGCAACGGCGGTTTCATCCCGGGTGTAAAGCCTGGCAAGAAGACTGTAGAGTATCTTGACGCCATTATGTCAAGAGTCACGCTCCCAGGTTCAATTGCTTTGGCGATTATATCCATTCTTCCAGCTATTGCGATGATTTTCGGTGTCAACAACCAGTTCGCAAGCTTCTACGGTGGTACATCACTGTTGATTCTTGTTGGTGTTGTCCTCGATACTCTTCAGCAGGTGGAAAGTTATTTGCTTATGCGTCATTATGACGGCCTTATGAAAACCGGTCGTCTGAGCGGACGTAGCGGCTTATAGTTCTTTGATTTAATTTAAAGGTTGATGGTTAAGCCAAAAACTGAGGAAGAAATCGAGCTTCTTCGCGAGAACGCCATTTTAGTCTCTAAGACTTTGGCGGAAGTCGGTAAAAGAGTCGCTCCAGGTGTGACAACTCTCGAGTTGAATAGAGTGGCTGACGAGTTCATTCGCGACAATGGCGCTATTCCTTCTTTCCTTGGTTATGACGGCTTCCCTGCAGCGCTTTGTATGTCAGTCAACAGTACGGTCGTACACGGATTCCCATCAGAATACGTGCTCAAAGAAGGCGACATTTTATCTGTGGACTGCGGCACGCTCTACAAAGGTTATAACGGTGATTCAGCTTACACTTTCCCTGTCGGGGAAGTGTCTGCTGAGACCCGTAAACTGATGGATGTGACGAAGGCTTCCCTTTACAAGGGCATAGAAGCAGCTGTAGCTGGGAACAGAACCGGCGATATCGGATACGCGGTGCAAACGTATGTAGAATCATTCGGGTTCTCTGTGGTTCGCGAATTGGAGGGCCACGGACTCGGTCGGGAGATGCACGAAGAACCTGGCGTCCCTAATTACGGTCGCAGGGGCAAGGGCACACATCTTGTCGAGGGAATGGTTATATGTATCGAGCCGATGATAAATGCTGGTGACAAGGCTGTATATCTCGCCAGAAATGGCTGGGAAGTAAAGACTTGTGACCACAGAAATGCGGCTCATTACGAGCTTACGGTTGTTGTCCGTAAAGGCCAGGCTGAGCAGCTGTCCACCTTTGATTATATCGAGAAAGATGGCAAGATTAAATTTTAAAGTGTTTTTTAATGTCTAAACAAGTAGCAATAGAACAGGATGGAAAGGTGATAGAGACCCTTCCAAACGCGATGTTCAAGGTCGAGCTTGAGAACGGTCACGTGCTTCTCTGCAATATCTCAGGGAAGATGCGTATGAATTTTATCCATATCCTTCTTGGCGATAGAGTTAAAGTTGAGATTTCACCTTATGATTTAACCAAGGGCCGTATATCTTTCAGATACAAATAAAAATTATCACGATATGAAAGTCAAAACATCCATCAAGAAGCGCAGCGAAGATTGCAAGATCGTTCGTCGTAAAGGTCGTCTTTACGTGATCTGCAAGAAGAACCCTAAGTTCAAGATGCGTCAGGGATAATAGTTCAACGTAACAAATTAAGTAAAGTATAAATTATGGCACGTATAGCCGGTGTTGATTTACCAAACAACAAAAGAGGAGAGATAGGTCTTACCTATATCTTCGGAATCGGTCGCTCTTCAGCAAGGAAGATTCTCCAGAAGTGCGGTATCGATTTTGATATCAAGGTCGGTGACTGGAACGATGATCAGATCGCTAAGATTCGTACCGAAATCAATGAAGAGTACAAAATCGAAGGTGAGCTCCGTTCTTCAGTCCAGATGGATATCAAGCGTCTTATGGATATCGGTTGCTATCGTGGAATCCGTCATCGTTCAGGACTCCCGGTACGCGGACAGAGCACCAAGAACAACGCACGTACCCGCAAGGGTCGCAAGAAGACAGTTGCCAACAAGAAGAAAGCAACCAAGTAAAATTGATGAATTATGGCAAAGAAAACTACAACATCCAAAAGAGTTGTCAAGGTTGAAGCTTATGGCGAGGCTCATATTTCATCAACCTTCAACAATGTTATCGTCTCTCTTACCAATGCCCAGGGCCAGGTTATCAGCTGGGGTTCTGCAGGTAAATGCGGTTTCAGAGGCTCAAAGAAAAACACTCCTTATGCAGCCCAGATGGCAGCAGAGGACGCTGCAAAGACTGCTTTCGATGCAGGTCTTCGCAGAGTCAAGTGCTACGTCAAGGGTCCGGGTTCAGGCCGTGAGTCTGCAATCCGCACCATTAACAATGCAGGTATCATTGTAACAGAGATTGTCGACGTTACACCTATGCCTCATAATGGTTGTCGTCCAAAAGGCCGTCGTAAAGTTTAATTTTAAAAGTTAAGAATTATGGCAAGATATACAGGTCCTAGTACCAAAATCGCACGTAAATTCGGCGAGCCTATTTTCGGAGGAGACAAATATTTCGAGAAGAGAAATTTCCCTCCAGGACAGCACGGACTCGCAGCAAAGCGTAAAAAATCAAAAGAATACGGCAATCAGCTTAAGGAAAAGCAGAAAGTCAAGTATATGTATGGTGTTCTCGAGCGTCAGTTCCACAACACATACAACAAGGCTTCCCGCATGGCAGGACAGAAAGGTGAGAACCTTCTCCTCCTCCTTGAGTCAAGACTTGACAACGTGGTTTACCGTATGGGTATCGCTCCTACAAGAGCAGCCGCACGTCA
Organism: Bacteroidales bacterium; assembly: GCA_024402095.1. Lineage (GTDB taxonomy): Bacteria > Bacteroidota > Bacteroidia > Bacteroidales > UBA932 > Cryptobacteroides. The sequence continues at coordinate 41,011 of JAKSJU010000006.1, forward strand.
GCTCGTATCACATCATCACATCACTCTTAACGGTGAGGTATGCAACATCCCTTCAACCTTCGTAAAGGCTGGTGACGCTGTTGCAGTAAGAGAGAGATCAAAGAGTCTCGAAGTTATCCAGGCAAGTGTAGCATCCGTTACAAAGTACAGCTGGATCGAGTTCGATACCAAGACTCTCACTGGAAAGTTCCTCAATATGCCTACAAGAGTTGAGATTCCTGAGAACATCAACGAACAGCTTATCGTCGACCTCTACTCTAAGTAACAGTTAACACCAAATAAGAACAATATGGCAATCTTAGCATTTCAAAAACCTGACAAGGTAATCATGCTCGAAAGCACTGATACCGTCGGCCGTTTCGAATTCAGACCACTTGAGCCTGGTTACGGACAGACCATCGGTAACGCTCTTCGCCGTATCCTGTTGGCTTCTTTGGAAGGATTTGCTATCAGTCAGATCAAGATCTCCGGTGTCGATCAGGAGTTCGCCACAATCCCTGGAGTAATCGAGGGAATGCAGGACATCATTCTGAACCTCAAGCAGGTAAGACTCCGCAGAATGGTTGATTCAGTCGAGACTGAAACAGCAAATATCGTCATCAGCGGCAAACAGGAATTCACAGCTGAAGATATCTCCAAAGGATTGTCTTCTTTCAAGGTGTTGAATCCTGAACAGCACATCTGCTCACTTGAGCCTTCTGTTAAGCTCGAAATCACCCTCACTATCACTAAGGGCCGCGGTTTCGTGCCTGCAGAAGAACTCCGCGATGAGAATACTCCTATCGGAACTATTCCTATCGACGCCATCTACACTCCTATCCGCAAGGTGAACTGGAGCGTTGACAACTGGCGTGTCGAGCAGAAGACTGATTACGAGAAGCTCAATTTGGAAATCGTTACAGACGGTTCCATTTCGCCTAATGCTGCACTTCAGGACGCAGCGGGCATCCTGATTTATCATTTCAAACTCTTTACCGATGACAAGAAGATGTCTCTCGAGAGCTCTATCGAGTCAGACAGCAAGGAGCTTGATGAGGAATCACTCCATATGAGACATCTCCTTATGACCAAGCTTTCCGATATGGGACTTTCAGTACGTGCATACAACTGCCTCAAGGCTGCTGATATCGACACATTCGCTGACCTCGTTTCATATTCACGCGCAGAACTCATGAAGTTCCGCAACTTCGGTCGCAAGTCCCTCAATGAGATTGACCTTCTGGTTGAGAAGATGAAACTCTCATTTGGTATGGATGTTACCAAGTACAATATTGAACCTAAGAAAAAGAACATTTAAAGATGAGACATAATAAATCAATCAATCATCTCGGTCGACAGAGCGGTCATCGCAAGGCCCTCCTTGCAAACCTTGCTTCTTCATTGATTCTTGAGAAGAGGATCACTACTACAGTAGCAAAGGCCAAGGCTCTCAAGACTTATGTTGAGCCGCTCATCACCAAGTCTAAAGAGGATACAACACACTCTCGTCGTGTCGTGTTCAGCTATCTTAAGAACAAGGAAGCTGTTGCAGAACTTTTCCGCACAGTGGCACCTAAGATTGCAGACCGCCCGGGTGGATACACCAGAGTGCTGCATGTAGGTTTCCGTCAGGGTGATGCAGCTGAAATGGCTCTCATTGAGCTCGTAGACTTCAACGAGGCAGCTCTTGCTTCAGCTCCTAAGAAGGCAGCAAAGAAGGCTACACGCCGCAGCACGAAGAAGGCCGAAACTGCTGCTCCTGCAGCAGCAGAGGAAAAACCTGCTGAGTAATCTAAAGGATAGAAGAAAATCCCGGAAAGGATTTTTTCACGCAAGCCTCATCGTCAATGACGATGGGGCTTTTTGTTCCCAAAGAGGCTACTTTGAGAGCCATCATGATACGATGGTCGTGGTGGGATGAATATTCTCCGCCATTGAGCAGATTGCCGGTCAGAAGACGCTGTGTCAGGCTCTCCCCCTTGACTATAAGCTCATCCGACTCTATCGAAGATGGAACTCCCATCTTGCGGAGCATCTCCAGAATGGCTTCCGCCCTGTTGCTTTCTTTGCCGTGCAGACGTCCTATGCCCTTGATGCGGCTTTCTCCCGGGCAGAATGCGGCCAGCACGGACACTGCAGGGAAAAGGTCCGGGGCATTGTTAAGGTCTGTCTGGAACGGCTCGAGAGGAGCTCTGCGTACACAGATGGTGTCGTCATTGATTTGTGACACTACTGCCCCGGCTTCAAGCAGAATATCACTGATAGTAAGGTCAGCCTGGACTGAGTTCATATCCAGACCCTCTATTTCGGCGTTTCCGAACACTGCGCCTGCCACAAGCAGATTTGCAGCGCTGCTCCAGTCCGCTTCTATGTCGAAATCAGCAGCCTTCAGTTTCTGGTTTCCACGAATCTTAAACGTGATGCCGGTGCATCCGGACCAGTCCTGGGACTCGAGCATATCAGCATCCCCTTCCATTTCCGAGCTGGTCCTGACGTTGAATTTCCTAAGTACGTCCAGGGTTATGTACATATAAGGGATGCTTTTCGGCTCGCTTACGTATAGTGTAGAATCCTTGTCTGCGAGGGGGAGAGCCATCAGGAGTCCTGAGATCAGCTGAGAACCTCCCTGTCCTGAAACATCGGCCGTACCCGGGATGAGATGCCCTGTTACCGTGGCAGGGATATGGCTGTCCCGAAGAAGCACACCATATGACGCCATTATGCCCGTGGCGCCTTCCAGAGGCCTTTTCAGAAGGGTCCCCCTGCCGGTAACGGTTACAGGCTCTTCGTTGATGACGGACAGTATAGGGATGAGGAGTCTGGCCAGCAGGCCGGATTCTCCGGCATCTATCTCTTTGAGGTGCAGCCTTTCCCTGACAGGTCCGATACCGGTGATGTCAAGAGTCTTGCCCCTTGATACCTTGGCTCCGAGTGCTTCGGCTGCCTTTATTGCGGCTTCACAGTCTTCGCATTCTGTGTACGACCCGAGGTGGGAGGTGCCTTCGGCTAGAGCAGCGGCTATGATTGCCCGCTGTGCGAAACTCTTGGACGCAGGCATCCTGAGTCCTGTCTTTGCAAAGCGCTTGGCCCCGTGATAGACAGCAGTGTGCATATCCTCTGCGAGCCATTGTCCTACATCGATCCTGTCATCCTCACAGACGGCCGCATAGGAGAAAGGGCTCCCTTTTTTAAGGCAATCGAGTCTGCTTTCGCGTCCTTTCTCCCCAAGCCCGAAAGCAACCAGACGGAACGGTTCCACCCCGAGTCCGTTGCTCATTGTCGCACCGTAAAGACTTTCAAGCCTTTCAACATCTTCGGCGCTTCTGCACAAAGTGGCGACCTTGGCTATGTCAGCACCGTATCTGAAACATCTCTCCAGAACCTGAAGAAGCATCTCGTCGGAGGGCGTATCTTCGGTGTTATGGTAGGACCTTATGAGTTCAGTCCCGTACTTCTTGCACACGGACTGAATATGTTTGCTGATATTTGCAGGAGCCTCGATTTCCAGGTCAGCGTATCTGGCGCCGGCTTCAATTGCAAGGCAAAGCTTCTTCTCGGCCACTTCCGGTCCTGCCTCAGCAATCCTGCAGGTTGCTATGAGAGGGGTGTCAGTCTCTGAGAAGAGTTCCTGTATCCCGTCATCAGACAAATCGCAGCGGTCGAGGCGGATTTCCGCCATTTCAGTATGTCTGTCCTCGAGAATCTCCAGGATGCCTTCGAGGTCGCGGTTCTGGATGCAGGTGCAGATCATATTTTCTTTATGAATACTTTCCCGATACGCTCGATAAGGACGAAATTGACCTTTCCTCCTTCTGCCTTCTTGTCCTGCTTGATGGCCTTGTCAAGATCTTCAAGTGCGCAAGGGACATTGGTCGGAAGTCCGCATGCGGCGAAGTCTTTGGCAAACCTGTCTGCAAGCCCTGAGGAGGCATAGCCGAGTTCTTCTGATTTCCTTGCGGCCTGAATCATGCCGATAGCGACCGCTTCTCCGTGGTTGAATGCGCTTGCCACTCCGTGAGAATGCTGGAACCACTCGATAGCGTGGGCATAGCTGTGCCCGAAATTGAGGACTCTGCGCTTGTCCTTATCCAGAAAATCTTTCTTGACTATGGATGCCTTGATTTTGGCGGCGGACTCGATCAGCGACTGCACGTCTTCCTTTTTCCTTTCTCCGGTAAATACGGTGACTGCCCGTTCATAGAGACTCTCATCCTTGATGATGAAAGTCTTCAGCATTTCTGCAATCCCGGAATTGAATTCTCTTGGCGGGAGGGTTTCAAGCAGTTTCGGATTGATGAAAGTGAACTCCGGCTGTCTGATCGTACCCAGGATGTTTTTGTAAGAATCAAGATTGACACCGTTCTTTCCGCCTATTGCCGCGTCCACCTGGGCGAGCAGGGTGGTAGGGATATTGGCGTATCTGACACCTCTCTTATAGATGCTTGCAGCGAATCCCGCGGTGTCAGTGGTCGTGCCTCCTCCTACAGCAAGTATCAGGGCATTGCGGTCGGCATTCTGCTCCATGAGCCATTGGCAGATGGACAGGACGGAATCCATAGTCTTGTTCTCTTCGCTTGCGATGAAAGAAAGTTTCGGATATTTCCCGAAAGTTTTGTTCACATATTCTTCCACATTCCTGTCATAGATGACAAAAATTGACTTGTATTTGAAAAGAAGCAGCTTCAGTGAAGCCGATGAACTGCTGACTTTTATCTTGATTTTATCCATATTGGTAACGAAGATACGGCAAATATTTGATAAATCGCGTTTTTTGGATACCTTTGCAACTCACGTCGAGTACGCTTAATGCCCAAGTGGCGGAATTGGTAGACGCGCTGGACTCAAAATCCTGTGTCCCTTAAAGACGTGCCGGTTCGAGCCCGGCCTCGGGCACTTGAGAAGCTTCAAGCTGATGCTTGAGGCTTCTTTTAAATTGTATATCTTTGTCGAACAATGACAGCATTAA
>JAKSJU010000060.1 GCA_024402095.1 Bacteroidales bacterium
CTCCCGCGCAGAAACTGATGCGTTCACGCCAGCTCAGTTTGTAATTGCCATCGTTCATCAGCTTATGTATGAATAAAGTTGAATCAGATATCCAGCTCTACGGGGCAGTGGTCAGAGCCATAGACTTCATTGAGAATTCCCGCTCCCTTAATGCGCTCAGACATATCTTTTGAGCACAGGAAATAATCGATTCTCCAGCCTACGTTCCTTTCCCTTGCTGCCATTCGGTATGACCACCAGGAGTATTTTATCTCCTCCGGGTGCAGGAGTCTCCAACTGTCCACAAAACCGGAATCCAGAAGTACGGTCATTTTTTCTCTCTCTTCGTCAGTGAATCCCGGATTCATATGGTTGGTGCCAGGATTCTTCAGGTCGATTTCCTTGTGGGCCACATTCATGTCTCCGCATACGATAACGCTCTTCCGGGCCGCGAGACTATTCAGGTATTTTCGGAAATCATCCTCCCATGTCATGCGGTAATCGAGTCTGCGGAGTCCGTCCTGGGAGTTTGGAGTATAAACGTTTACAAGGTAGAAATCAGGCATTTCCAAAGTGATAACACGGCCTTCATGGTCGTGTTCGTCAATGCCTATGCCATAGCTTACGCTTATCGGGTCATGCTTGGTGTAAACGGCTGTGCCGGAATATCCTTTCTTGTCGGCATAGTTCCAAAAGGACCTGTAACCAAGGAATTCCATATCGATCTGGCCTTCCTGCAGCTTTGTCTCCTGAAGACAGAAAAAGTCAGCATCAAGGTCTGTGAATATGTCCGCAAATCCTTTTCCTGCTACGGCTCTCAGTCCGTTGACGTTCCAGCTGATGAATCTCATAATGCTACTCCAATGTCCATTCTACACCGTCCTTTGTGTCCTTGACTTTGACACCTATGGCATTCAGGGTATCTCGGATGTGATCGGAGGTGGTCCAGTCCTTTGCGGCTTTGGCAGCGGCTCTGGATTCGAGGACCATTCCCATAAGGCCGTCGATGACCTTTCTGGATGAGCCGGTGTCTGCCGATTCATCCTTGAGGCCGAGGACTCCGAACACTATGTCATCAAACAGCTGGGTGAGAGCCGACAGGTCGTTTGAGCTTAACTTGACTGAACCGTCCTTTGCGGAGTTGATTATCCTTACGGCATCAGAAATGTTGGCAAGGGCGATAGGAGTGTTCATATCATCGCACAATGCATCATAAACTCCATTCCATAGGTTCTTGATTTCCGGAGAATCAGCTGCGCATGAGTCAGGAGCGATGCCTTCCGGAAGCTCGCCGTATGGGATTTCAGGTGCCTTTCTGCCTGACATTGCATATAAATCGCGTGCCGCCTGCATGATTCTCTTGAGTCCTTTCTCCGCTGCGGTAAGTGCATCGTCTGAGAAGTCCAATGTGCCGCGGTAGTGTGCCTGAAGCACAAAGTACCTGATAGTCATCGGACTGTATTTCTTGTACAGGTCAAAGAGGGTGATGAAGTTGCCGAGCGACTTGCCCATCTTCTGACCGTTGATGGTTATCATATTGTTGTGTACCCAGTAGTGGACTCCGCGGGTGCCTCTTGATGCCACATTCTGCGCTATCTCGCACTCGTGATGAGGAAACATTAGGTCCATTCCTCCACCGTGAATGTCAAATTCCTGCCCAAGGTATTTTTCACCCATGACAGAACATTCAAGGTGCCATCCCGGGAAACCTTCGCTCCAAGGTGAAGGCCAGTGCATGATGTGCTCCGGTTCGGCTTTTTTCCAGAGAGCAAAGTCATAAGGAGCCTTTTTGTCGGACTGTCCGTCAAGTGTTCTGGTGCCTTCGAGAGTGTCATCAAGCGTGCGTCCTGAAAGGATGCCGTAGTGATGGTCCCTGTTATATTTCTCCACGTCGAAATATATGCTTCCGTTGCTTTCGTAGGCATAACCGGCTTCAAGAATCTTCTTGACCGCCTCAATCTGCTCAACTATGTGTCCGCTTGCCCGGGGTTCGATGGATGGGGGAGCGACGTTCAACAGTCTCATGGCTTCGTGATACCTGAAGGTATAGCTCTGCACTACTTCCATCGGTTCCAACTGCTCCAACCTTGCCTTCTTTGCTATCTTGTCTTCCCCTTCATCTGCGTCGTGCTCCAGATGTCCCACGTCGGTTATGTTCCTGACATACCTGACCTTGTATCCCAGATGCCTCAGCAATTTACTGAGCACGTCATAAGTTACGCCCGGACGAGCATGCCCGAGATGAGCGTCGCCGTATACTGTAGGCCCGCAGACGTACATTCCGACGTGTCCGGGATTGATAGGTACGAAAAGCTCCTTTTTGTGGGTGAGCGTATTTGTCAGTCTGAGTTCTCTCATAGCCATTATTTCGTTAATCTTACGAAGATAAGAATTAATTGACAAAGAAAGGCCCCAAAGTTTTCCAACTTTAGGGCCTTTCTTCAATATCAGGTATTAAATCCTAGAGATCTTCAAGTTCGCGTGACATTTCATCATTGCGACCGACGATAATGTCCTGATAGTCACTGAGACCTGTACCTGCAGGAATCAGATGGCCGCAGATGACATTCTCCTTAAGTCCTTCGAGGTGATCGACGCGACCGCGGATTGCGGACTCGCTGAGTACCTTTGTGGTCTCCTGGAATGAAGCTGCAGAGATGAAACTGTCAGTCTTGAGGGCTGCGCGTGTGATTCCCTGAAGCACGAGTCTTGCGGTTGCAGGCTGTGCAGGACGGGTAACAAGCGGCTTGAGTCCCTGTCTCTCGAGAGATTCGTTCTCATTGCGGAGTTCGCGTGCGCCGATGATGTCACCGTCAGCATATTTCTGTGAGTCGCCAGGGGCGCAAACATAGAATTTGCCATAGATTTCATCGTTGACATCCATGAACTTCCACTTGTCGACGAGTTCCTCAGGGAGGAATTCAGTATCACCAGGATTTGTAATCTCAACCTTACGCATCATCTGACGGACAATGATCTCGAAGTGCTTGTCATTGATCTTTACACCCTGGAGTCTGTAGACCGCCTGGACTTCATTGACAATGTACTCCTGAGCCTTAACCGGTCCGAGGATGTTGAGATAGTCGGTAGGGGATACGCCACCATCTGAAAGCGGTGTTCCGGCTCTGACATAGTCGTTCTCCTGAACAAGAATCTGTTTGGTAAGAGGTACGAGATAATGCTTCTCGACTCCTGACTTGTTCTGGACGACAATCTCTCTGTTTCCTCTCTTGACCTTGCCCATGATGACTTCTCCGTTGATATCCGAGAGAATAGCAGGACTGGAAGGATTGCGGGCTTCGAAGAGTTCTGTAACTCGAGGAAGACCTCCGGTGATATCACTACTCTTTCCGACTGCGCGAGGGATCTTGATGATGATATCTCCGACCTTGACCTTGCTGCCGTCCTCAGCGATGACGTGAGCGCCAATAGGGAGGTTGAACTGTTTGAGTATCTCACCCTTGGCATCAACGATATCCAGAGCTGGGCTCTTGGTCTTGTCCTTGGACTCTATGATGACCTTGTCGGTACTTGTTGAGAACTCGTCTCCTGCTTCCTTACTGAAGGTTACACCCTCAATCATATTCTCGAAGCGGATCTTTCCTGAGGTCTCGACAATTGTGATAGCGTTATATGCATCCCATTCACAGATTCTGTCACCCTTCTTGACTTTGTCTCCGTCTTTCTTATAGAGAACTGATCCGTAAGGGATATCGTACTGTGAGAAAGTGATTCCTGTATTCTCATCGATGATGCGGAGCTCGGCCATGCGGCTCACAACAACTTCCTGAGTAGTGCCGTCTTCTGCAACTCTCTGAATGGTACGGAGTTCAGCGAACTGGAGGCGTCCGTCATACTTGGAGTCGATAGAAGAGTCTGCAACTGCTGAAGATGCAGTACCACCGACGTGGAAGGTACGGAGGGTAAGCTGTGTTCCAGGTTCACCGATAGACTGTGCAGCGATGACTCCGACGACTTCGCCCTTCTCAACCATACGGCTGGTAGCGAGGTTGCGTCCATAGCACTTTGCGCAGACACCCTTGCGGCTTTCGCAGGTGAGCACTGAACGGATTTCAACCTGCTCGATAGGGAGTGAATCAATCAGCTCGGCATCAGCCTCGCGGATTTCCTCTCCGGCGTGGAGAATGATATCTCCTGTAAGAGGGTTGAAAATATCGTGTACTGTTGTACGTCCGAGGATTCTCTCGCCAAGGCTTTCAACGACCTCATCCTTGTTCTTAATAGCGGTTGCAATAAGACCTCTGAGAGTGCCGCAGTCTTCCTCTGTGATGATGACATCATGAGAAACGTCCACAAGACGTCTTGTAAGATAACCTGCGTCCGCAGTCTTGAGGGCGGTATCGGCAAGACCCTTACGTGCACCGTGGGT
>JAKSJU010000061.1 GCA_024402095.1 Bacteroidales bacterium
ATTGGAGATATTGGATTTGATTATCTATATTTGTCACCAATAACGATGTTCAGGTTCCTTGTTTCCATATTATGCTGTCTGTCTATCGCCTGCGTGGAGCTTTCCGCACAGACGGACACACCGCTGCGTAACAAAGAGCCGGGCGGAATCCTGAAAGAGCCGCACGGTAAGCCTTTCGGCGGCATGATTGACAGGAATCCGTCACAGATGAACTACAAGGCTTACGAGGATGAAGGAGTCGAGGATCTGGCCAAGGCCATCGAAGACCGCGACTGGGGCAGCGAGAGTACGGCCTGGGAAAGGGCCTCCGGCATAAACACCAAGGATTCTTACCAGAAATACGCTGCGATGTACCCTTACGGTGCTCACGCTGCAGAGGCGAACAAAAGGCTTATCGATCTGAAAGTCAATGACATGTTTTCCGGAAGCCACAACAGTTTCCCGAAAATCGAGCGCACAGCCGCCGATGACGAATCGCCTGTCAGCACCATTACCATTTACAACCATACGGACTATTTTCTTACTGTCATGTTCAGCGGGGAAAGAAGCATAAGCGCGACTATCATGCCGGGCAGTTTTGAGACGCTGACCGTCCAGAACGGAAGCTATGTCGTAGGCGCCTCCGTTCCACCTGCCGGGATACGCCCGTTCGCCGGAGAAGCCACTTTCAGGGGCGGGAAATACGAAACGGGCTTCATTATCCTTCGAACTTTTTGATTACCTTTACGAATTAAATCTGATAAAATGAGAAAAGTATTGAGAATCGCGGGCATCATCGCAGCCTGCTTTGCCTTCGGATACGGCAACGGAATCCTTATACTCAAAGTCACAAATATGAACAAAAATAAAAAAGAGGAAATCCGGGTTGAGAACGGTCTGATGACTCCTGAAGCCATGCACAGCCTTGGATACATTTCTGACCCCCAGCTGTCTCCCGACGGAAGCAGGATACTTTACGGAATAAGCTACACTTCCATCGAGAAGAACAGCAGCTGCCGCAATCTCTGGATCTGCAATGCCGACGGTTCCGGGAACACGCAGCTTACAGCCTTTGACAAAAGCGTGAATGCGGCCAAGTGGAGCAATGACGGGTCAAGCATCTATTTCCTCCAGGACGGTCAGCTCTGGAAGGCCCCTTATAAGGGCAGCAAGCTCGGAAAAAAAGTCAAGCTGTCGGACGTAGCGGAAGGAATCAGCGACTACAGGATAAGTCCCGACGGATGCCAGCTGTACTATGTCAGCAGCATTCCCGGAACAGTAAAAAGCCCGGCAGACCGCTACGAAGACCTTAAGGAAGCAAAGGCCTATGTGACTGACAGGCTGATGTACAGACATTGGGACCACTGGGTGACCGAAACTCCGCGCACATATGTCGCAGCACTTAACGGAAACACCATCACAAAGGAGAATTCATTTGACATACTCGGCACCGGAGATCCCGGATTCGAGCTTCCGACTGAGCCTTTCGGCGGAGCCGAGCAGCTTGACTGGGCACCGGACAGCAGACATATCGCTTACAGCTGCCGCAAGAAGGTAGGCATCGAATATGCATTCTCCACAAACTCCGATATTTACATTTATGACGTCCTCACCGGATGCGAGACGAAGGTTACTGACGGCGGTGGATACGACACCGACCCTTCCTGGAGTCCGGACGGCAGGCACATTGCTTGGATATCCATGGCCAGAGACGGTTATGAGGCTGACAAGCAGAGACTTATGGTAGCAGACGTCGAGTTCGGGGCTCAGGAAGCCGACGGGCAGAATGCGGAAGTCAGGGTAAGCAACATACGCGAGGTGGCCGGCGACCTCGACGCTGACGTCAGCGGCATAGCCTGGACATCATGCAGCGGTAAGATAGTGTTCCCTGCAACAGTTGACGGCATTCAGGGACTTTTCAGGGTGAACGTTGAATCCGAGCCGAAGATTCAGAGGCTCACTCCCGAAGACTGGTGGTTCAATTTCGATACGCCGTTCGCAGTCATAAAGGGAGATGAAGGATGCACGCTGCTCACTTCATACCAGAGCAACCTCTTCCCTACCGAACTTGTGAAGGTGGAGATTTCTCATGACAGCGCCCCTCAGTACACACAGATCAGTCACGAGAACGATGAATATTTCGCCAAGGTTGACCAGGTACGCCAGGAACGCGTTGTTCTCAAGAGCAAAGACGGCGGGGACCTTCAATGCTGGGTCATCTACCCTCCTCATTTCAGCGAGGACAAGCAGTGGCCTGCAATCGAAATGTTCAACGGAGGCCCGCAGACATCACTTGACCAGAGCTGGAGCAAGAGATGGAATTTCCGCCTCATGGCGCAGCAGGGCTATGTTGTCATACTTCCTAACCGCCACGGTTGCAGCGGCTTCGGACAGGAGTGGAAAGAGCAGATAAGCGGTGACTATCAGGGCCTGAACATGCAGGATTATATGACGGCAGGACAGTGGATCAAGAGTCAGCCTTGGTGCGGGAAACTTGCCGGCGTCGGCGCTTCCTACGGCGGGTTCTCAGTCTACAATATGATGAGCCTCCACGGAGACCTGTACGACTGTTTCATAGCACACGCAGGCATTTTCGACGAGAAAATGCTCTGGTACACCACTGAAGAGGCCTGGTTCGGCAACTGGGACAACGGAGGCCTTACCGAATATGCATACGAACCCGGCCAGACAGGGCCGAAGGGTGACGGCATCACATTCGGCGGCATGCAGCAGGCCGGTGCCCCTTACTCTAATGTAGCGAAGGCTCAGCATCATTATGCAAACGATCCGGAGTCAAGGGTAACCGAGTGGCATACCCCTATTCTCTGCATACATGGAATGATGGATTTCAGAATCCCTTATGAGCAGGGAATGGCTGCATTCAACGCGGCTCAGATGATGGGAGTTCCGTCCAAACTGATCATCTTCCCTGAGGAAACTCACTGGGTGGTAAAGCCTCAGAACTGCATTTTCTGGCAGAGAGAATTCTTCGACTGGCTCGAGAAATGGATGCGCTAATGCTTCAAAGGACGCAGTTTAGCGTACTTCAACAGAAGCAGTTTTTCTCCATACTGGTCTGAATCAAAATCGATTACAGCTTTCATCTCCGGTGCAGCGCCGGAGATGCTTTTTATTGTGCCGGCACCGAACCTGTTATGCTCCACCCTCTCACCTTCATAGAGTTCCGTCATAGGCACAGCCACGAAATCCGGGTCGATTATATCCGGCTTCTTCATAGAAGGAGCAGGCGAAGGAGAATGGACGGACGGAGTCCGCTTTTCATAAGTCACGCGTGATGAACGGCCATAGTTGAAACGGCTTCCGAAGCCTCCGAAGGCCCTCTCCGTGCTTTCGCTGCCATAATCGTCCGGATCATCCACGAGAGGATTCTCCAGATATCTTGAATCTATTTCTTTCAGGAAACGGGAAGGAGCGTTGGACTCATGCTTTCCATTTCTCATCCTTGTCACCGCGTATGAAAGCTCCACAGCCTTTTTCGCTCTGGTCAGTGCGACATAGAAGAGCCTCCGCTCCTCTTCAAGCTCAGACGGGCTTGACATCATGGTGAGCGAAGGGAAGAGATTCTCTTCCATCCCAGCCACAAATACATACGGAAACTCCAGTCCCTTTGCCGAATGCACTGTCATCAGGGCAATCTTGTTATTTGTGTCCTCCCCGTCATCGGATGTATCCGCATTGCT
>JAKSJU010000062.1 GCA_024402095.1 Bacteroidales bacterium
GCATCTCACTGTGCTTGAGAATGTCTGTATCGGCCCTATGAAACTTCTGCACAAAAGCCGTGCGGAGGCGGAAATGCGCGGAATGGAACTGTTGTCCGCTGTAGGACTGGCAAACAAGGCTACATATATGCCGAGCCAGTTGTCCGGAGGTCAGAAACAAAGAGTGGCCATAGCCCGCTGCCTGTCAATGGATCCTGAGGTCATTTTGTTTGATGAACCTACTTCAGCCCTCGATCCGACAATGATTAACGAGGTTCTTACAGTTATCCGCGAGCTGGCAGCCCGTGGTATGACCATGCTGATAGTCACTCATGAGATGAAATTCGCACGTAACGTAAGCAACCGTGTGTTCTTTATGAATCATGGAGTGATTTACGAAGAGGGAACCCCGCAGCAGATATTCTCCGAGCCGCAGCGCGAGGAAACCAAACGCTTTATCCAGGGTATCAGCAAGTTCGACTACAGCATTGTCAAGGGCTATGATTTCATAGACCTGAGCAATAGTCTGGAACAGTTCCTTCTGCACCGTATGATGACGCAGTCTGTCGTTTCACACACTATGGCAGCGGTGGAGGAACTGCTCCTGCTGTTCCAGAACGGTAACGGATGCGTGGCAAGGATCGAGTCTGGTGCCAGCCTGACAGTCCAGTATATTGAGCTGAGTCAGAGTACGGAAATAATATTGTCGTATTCGGACAAGTTGCCGCAGATACTTTCCGATTCCGGCAGGGAGGATGAACTTGGTATTACCCTGCTGCGCAGTTACACCTCTGTCCTGGAAGAGTCGGATGGCAGAGTGTATGTAAAAATCAAATAAAGCTGCGTATCCCCGGTAAAGATTTATCTTTGCAGAATGAAAAAATGTATCACGATAGTTTTGCTGCTTCTTTGCTGCAGCAGTTATGCCCAAGACAACAGTAAACCCGATTCCAGACACGAATTGAGATTCGGAATCGGTGATATGATGTTCGAGACTGTGCGCTGGCACAACGAGGTCCATAAGGATTACAGTGCCATCTCCAGCGGAACCAGCAAGCCTGAGGACATGAATTTCCGTTATTCGCCCCATATATCGGCAGAGTACTCTTATCGCTTGCTTGACTGGCTAAGCCTTGGTCTTGTCTGTGATTTCCAGTCCACTTCGTGGGAACGGAATTATTATAACAACCAGGACCTTGTAACCCGAAGTTCAAAGGAGAACTTTTTCAATTTGTCGTTCCTCCTGAACGTACGCTTCAACTACTTCCGACGCGAACATTTCGGCATTTATTCGTCGATTGCTCCGGGCCTGGACATCAACGGAGGCTCCGAGACGGACTGTTTTGGCAGACATACACTGGCCGGCGCAGCCGTCGATCTCAGACTTGTAGGCCTCACAGCCGGAGCAGGACAACACTGGGGCTTTGTCGAATTCGGCATGATGGCGTCGCTCAAGAATGCAGACCATATTTTTCTCTTTGGAAGCCAGTTGATTAAAGTTGGCTATACATTCAAATTCAAACAATGATGGGTATGAAAAAAGTCTTCAATATACTTGCTGCAACAATATTGATATATCTTGCATCGGGCTGCACGCTTACTAAAGTCGAGTGGGTGAAGTTTAAGGAGGATTTCTCCGATCTGGACCCAGCGAAGTCATTCATTCCTTTCAGTTCAGAATCCAATGTACTGGATGAAAGGATGGCAGATTCTTTCGGCTTTCAGGATGATCCGGCTACAAAGACGACTTCTACCGGTGGCGCCAATCTTCTTCGTGCGCTGCTTTCGAGTTACCGCGGAAAGGTAATACGTTCCTATTGCGGAACATATTACAGTCATGACCATCACGGCGAGCCTATTGCTGTTTCAGGAAGGATAATGATTCCTGCCGACGGCAAGGTGTCCAGGATTATGCTTGTGAGCCACTTTACCATCGGGGCCGACAAGGAGGCTCCGAGCGCGGAACTCCCTCTCGAGTCAATATATGCGGCTCATGGCATAGCTGTGGTGGAGACCGACTACATCGGCTACGGCGTGACTTCCGATAGGATTCATCCGTATCTGTGCTCGGACGTGACAGCAAAGAATGTTGTCGATATGTATTTTGCTGCGCTGCCCTTCCTGGAGAAGATAGGATGCAAGCCTCAGTTCGATGACATATTCCTGCTCGGCTTTTCCCAGGGAGGAGCCGTGACTATGTCCGTTGCCCAGGAACTTTATGACAATCATCCCGAGGTGGATGTCCGTCTGGTTATGTGTGGAGGTGGTCCTTATGATATTTGCGCGACTTATGACACTCTGATTGAGAACGATGCTACTGACTATCCCTGTGCCATCCCTATGATAATCCAGGGTCTTGATTATGGCAACGATCTCAATCTGAACTATAGTGATTTCTTTTTGCCGAAGATGGTGGAGAATCTGGACGAGTGGATCAATTCCAAAAAGTACACTATGCAAGACATCACTGATATGATAGGCTCGAAAAAAATCAGTTCAATATTAACTGAGGAAGCGATGAACAAGACCGCAGAATCCATGACAGAACTGTACAGAGCGATGCTGGATAATTCGGCGGTATATGGAAGTGTCCCTGATTTTCCAATCTACCTGTACCATTCACTGGATGATAACGTTGTCCCGTTTGTCAACTGCTATAATATGGCGTATCGCCTGGCGGATGCAAATGTGATGTACAATATCGGGCATTACGGAACACACCAGATAAGTACCCTCCGTTTTTTCCTGTGTTGCGTTGACTTGCTGAAGGAGAACGGTGAAATATATTAATTGCATTGGAAGAATGAAAAAATTGTTATTGTTTGCGACAACGTCGCTCCTGCTGACTTCATGCAGTTATTTGAGAGAAATCAACTTTTCGGACACCCGGCTGAACTTCAAGATATTGGAAGTTAAGGGCAGCTATGCCTTGATAATGGCTGAACCAGACAACGATTTTACCCTTTATATGGCTGACGTTATGGAGGCTGATGAATTTGACAGGGCTCTGTCGTCAATGACAGAGGCTGAATTTCAAGAAGAGTGTATGGCCGCCATTAAAGAGCACTATACCAGGTGGAGGAAGGAATGGCCAGGAAGGACCGACAAATATGTCGCGGGTGAGTTTGAGCACGAGTATTACGTTTCTCCTAACCAAGGCTATTTCTTGTATCTCAAACCGCTTACAAGATACTATGTGTACGGATTCTGTGTCAATCCAGACAAATCCAGCCCTCTCGGTCCCATACAGAAGCTGGAATTCACAACTACCGATTATAGCCCTGTCATCGAAGGGATTGATTTCGATTTTATGATACGGGATACGGATGAAGGTTTCTACTATTATGTCCGCCCCAGCATAAAAGGAAAAATATCATTTGACGCATATTTTTCCAAAGTTTTCAAGGATGCTGACTATTACGCCGAACCATATTGCGGTGATATCAGGGCGTATCTGAAAGACTGGATGGATGATATTGGGGATGAGGTGGAAAATTTTCTGAGTGTTGATATTACCCGTTTTGAGACCGAAATGAATCTTGAAGAAGGGGAGGACTACACAATAGTCGGGTGTCCATATATTAACCTTGGCGACGGGCCTCTCACATTGCTCCATTTCAAGTACTCCAAAGGCGTGTGCTCTACTTATGCGCACGATGACGTCATCAGCAGCAATTAACTGAGAAAA
>JAKSJU010000063.1 GCA_024402095.1 Bacteroidales bacterium
TACATACAGGTATATTTGTCCCTGTCGGCCTCGTAGAACTGCTTTTCGAAATCATTCTTTGAGAAACTTGTGACAGCAAGAGCCTCATACGCCCATCTGGAAGGAATCACGTCCCCTATCACAGGCACATTCCCCGTCTCGCTGCCGGAATTGAGGTCATCGAAATCCACAACCAGACCGCACAGGAGAATCTGCGGAATCAGCAGAAGAGGAATCGTTATGTAGATTGCCACGACGGAGTTCAGACACTGGGAAAGCAGCAGTCCGGTAAGGCTTGCAAGGAAGGCCGAAATGAACAGTATCATCCACCACTCCCAGAACAGTCCGTGCACACCGGTGATAAGATTGCCTACCACTATGAAAAGGAGTGTCTGGATAAGGCATACGCCTGCCATATATATTATCTTCGACCAGATGTATCCGGCATACGAAAGATTCAGGAACTTCTCCCTCTTGAGCAGAGCCCTGTCCTTGATGATTTCTTCCGCGCTTCCGCTCATTCCGAGGAAGATGGCCACAATGATTGCCATAAAGAGATAAGAAGTGAAATTCTTGTTCTCCATCAGGCAATACACGCCGCTTTCAGGGACATAGCGCGTGAGGACGGCACTGATTGCGGCCAACAGGGGCGCCTCCATCAATGTCACGAGTATGTACTGGAGATTCGTCAGTTTCGTGCTGCAGTTGCGGCGAAGGAATATCAGGAACTGCCGCAGAGCGGAGGGCCTTCTCTGATCCGTGGGAGGCACGTCCGAAACCTTGGCCGGCTCCATCTCCGGCCTGTTCTTCAGATACATTTCGTGCCACTCCCCAGGCTGTATACGCCTCTTGTCGGTCATCTGACCTGTGGCATCGAGAGCCCGTTCGTCGATGATGTTGAGAATAACCTCAGGGTTGACGTTTCCGCAGGTCGGGCAGGCGGAAATGTCGGCATCGGCGTAATTCGCGGCGCTCTTGAAATATGACACGGCCTCGATGGGGTTGCCGTCATAGACCGGATATCCGCCCTTGTCAAGAAGCCACAGCCTATCGAACAGTTTGTAAACGTCGGAAGAGGGCTGGTGTATGTTCACTATTATCAGTTTGCCCTTTCCGGTCTGCTCCTTGAGCAGATTTATCACTTTTTCCGTGTCGGACGACGAAAGTCCGCTGGTGGGCTCGTCAAGGAAGAGCACTGCCGGCTCACGGATAAGTTCAAGAGCGATATTGAGCCTCTTTCTCTGACCGCCCGAGATGTATTTGTTGATGGGGGAACCCACCTTCAGGTCTTTTGCGGCATCCAGTCCGAGCTGCTTCAGCATCCTGAGAACCCTGCGGTCAATCTCTTCCTCAGGCATATTGTCAAAACAAAGTTTTGCAGTATACCACAGATTTTCATATACTGTAAGTTCCTCTATCAGAAGGTCATCCTGAGGAACAAAGCCTATCAGGGCCTTCGCTGCCGGCTCGGTGATATCGTGTCCGTTGATGGTTATGGAACCTTTCTGCGGCCTGAGGCTGCCGTTGAGAAGCGACAGGAGCGTTGATTTCCCGACTCCGCTGCCACCCATTATCGCTATCAGCTGGCCGCTGTGAAGGGAGAAACTGAGGTTGTGCATACCCACGTCACTGCTTTCATCGAAACGGAAGTCCACACCGCGTCCGCAGAATTCAACGAAAGTCCCGCTCTGCTCGTTGTCATAGAGCGACACTATGGTCGAATAGTAATAGGGCTGGATATTCTTGCCCTTGAGGACCCCGCTCTGGAGCCACTGCTGAAAAGACCCGCTCATCACAGGCCTGTCATTCATCCTGATGTCGGAATGGCCGCAATAGGTGAAATAGAGTATGTTCTCCTCCCTCTGATACAGGGTCTTCAACTTGCCCTGCCCTTTCCCAAGGTCAATGACCTTTACACAGTCATCCTCCCTGCCGGCCACAAAATTCACATAATTCGAATATCTGTCGTCAGATATACCGAAAACATCGGCAACTTTCCGGAATATGGGATAGTTCGGGTTGTATTTGTCCTCATTAGTGCTGCAGAATTCCAGCAGACGGAGCACCATAGCCCCCTGGCCCGTTTTGTCCAGGCTCCCCTTCAGCTTTCCGCAGATTCCTTCCGCAATTGAATCCTTGTCAAGGTCAGGAACGTCATCATAATAGTCCCGGAGAGTCGTATAGAGATTGATATACGACTGAAGATCCTTCACTCCGAAATTCGTCCTGAGATAATCGGAAATCAGGAGGAGGGATTTCTCACGGTCAAGCCCGTTGTCCGAACCGAAGATTGCGAACAGATTGAGCAGACTTGATAATACGATGTCGTTCATTCAGCGTCTATTTGACAGATTGTTGTATCAAAACTATGAAATCATCCAGCGTCTTGAGGGTCCTGAGGCTTTCATTGGGAATTGTTATCCCGAACTTCGACTCAATTGATGAAACCATCGACAGGAGAGCGAAGGAGTCAAGACCGGCGAACTGCAACCCCTCTGACGTGTTAATCTTCTCTGCGGGGAGGTCCACATATTCGCAGACAATGTCAAGCAATTCTTTTTTTATATCCATTTATCAATATATTTTTATCCCATTGCCTGAACATTTCACGGGAAGGCTTGCCCTTTTCACCTTTTTTGAAGAGGTTTTCGGATACTCCTCATCAGGCAGTTCCACGTAACTTATGTTCTTGTATGAAGGCAATATCTTGTTTATCATTTGAATGTCCCTGGTTATCGCATCTCTCTGACGGCGTTTGTCCTCATCTTTGATATAGAGTCCGGCACAAAGCACCTTCTTCTGTGTGTCCCCGTATTTTGCGGGATAGACCACCACGTCGGTCACATAGTCGAGATGGACCTCAATTATGTTTTCCACCTCTTCGGGACTGATGTTCTTGCCACTGTCCAGGATGATGGTGTTTTTCTTCCTGCCGACAAGTATCAGTCTCCCCTGACCGTCGAGATATGCGATGTCTCCGGTATGGAAATAACCGTCCTCGTCAAAGACCTGCGCCGTGGCTTCCTCATCTTTGTAGTAACCCTTGAAGACGCTGGGACCTTTCACACAGAGTTCTCCGACTCCGTCAGCACTATGGCCGTCTATCTTGATCCGGAATGAAGGGCAGGGCTTGCCCACACTCCTGTATTCGTCTACAGGGTCGCTGTTCATCGAAATCAGGGGGCCGCATTCGGTGATGCCGTATCCGTTCTCGATACGGACTCCCAAATCTTTCATTCCCTTGACCACAAACGGATTGAGCATCGCACCACCGCAGACTATCATATCCAGGTTCCCTCCGAAAGGTTCGAAGACGTCCTTGAACATTTCGTGCGTCCTGTCGATTCCGAAGAAATTGAGGAAACGGCAGAGGCCTATTCCCTTCTTCAACTTGTCCGCCTTCCCGGCCTTTGTCGCCCCCGCCCAGATGGACTTGTAGAACATATTGGCAATCATCGGGACTATGGTGATGCAGGTAGGCTTGAATATCTTGATATTCGTCATCATATTCCTCATATTGCCGTTTATGTAGGTCAGCAGGCCGAGTCCGAGACGGACCATTATATGACTGTTGATTTCAGTGGCGTGGTGGAAGGGCAGGACGCTCATCGCGGTATCATCCGGCTTGCCCATTATGACGTCA
>JAKSJU010000064.1 GCA_024402095.1 Bacteroidales bacterium
CTTCGGCGCGCTGCTGGCTCAGAGGGTCATTGACCTTGTCGGAGCCCTGGTTGTCGCAGTGGCCCTGGACCTCGAAGCGGACTGAAGGGTTCTTCTTCATATAGTCTGCAACTGACTGGATGTCAGCCATCGACTCCGGCTTGAGAGTAGCCTTGCCGGTCTCGAAGAGGATGTTGTTGGTCACGAACTTGCCGGTCTCCTGCATGGACTTCTCCACTGCTGTCAGGTCTGAGGCGTTGCGCTCATAGAGCTCAACGGCACCCTGTCCGAGGCGCACATTGGAGATGCAGCAGTACGGATAGTTCCTACTGTTGACATATTCGAACTTGAAATTGCTTGGAGCAGCCATATTCGGCACATTCGCCACACGCACTCCATTGACGTAAATCTTGAAAGCGCGCTTGTTGAATGATACTGCAAAATGGTTCCATCCCCCACGCTTGAAATTCGATTTTTCATTCTCCGCTTTTCCCTCGGTCGTTCCTTCGCCCGGTTTACTGCAATCCCATGAAATACCGTACCCGCCATCAGGATCATACCAGATTCTGCTGGAGCTGTTTTTCTCCTTGCCGTCGAATCTAATATCGAATCCGAATATTTCACCTTCGGTACCACGGTCAGCAAAATACATATCCCATTCAAGAGTGAATATGTCAGGAAGATAGTTTTCCTGATTCTTCTCCATAAGCGGGTATATCCTGCCTTCGCCTTCAAACTTAGGTACGGTGCGGCCGGCCATCTTTGCAATCTGGATGTCTCCAAAGTCAACTTCCCATCTGCTTGGGAACTCGCCGACCTGTTCTCCTTCGAAATTATCCTCGAACAGGACTACAGGGCCCTGTACAAAGTCACTCTTGGCAGTTTCCACGGCAACATCGGCGACACTTTCTTCGACAACATCCGCATTGCCGGAATTCTGTTTTGTACTTTCTCCGTTCTTGCCTTTCTTTGAAGCGGCTTTGTCAATCGCCCCTGTCACTGCGTTTTCAATCTTGTTGCCGACTGCGTTTTCGGCAGCGTTCTTTGCGCGTTCGGCGAGACGGCCGAGGACATTCTGCGCACTTGCGGCAGAACAGACGAGCAGCATGGCAGCTGCAATGGTAATAAGCTTTTTCATTCTATATGGATTTATATCAATTTCTGCTCAATCGCACTGGCAACCACGGCTGCGACCGATTTCACTTCGAATTTTTTTAGCAACTGCTTCCTGTACCAATAAATAGTCTCGACACTGAGGCAAAGTTCCTGTGCCATCTGCTCGGAATCCATGCCCCGGCGGAGCATCCGTATAATCGCTATTTCGTTCTTGTTCAAATTAGGTATCATGGCATTTTCTTTATTCATACAAAATTCAGACTATCAAGACGGAAAAACACCACCGCTGGCAGGGGAAACGCCACCGCTGGCGGTAGAAATGATGGTTGGGTGCTATGATTTCCGGCGAAATAGGATTGAAATACCTATATTAGCGATATGAAAAGAATTGTTCCAAGCATCATATTTTTGATGGCGTTCTGCCACTTGTCATCAGCAGAATACATCGACCATCGGGGCCACAATATTGACTCTCTGCAGGCTGTTGTGAATAACAATGCCAAAGACTCGGCCTATTTTAACGCCGTGTTCAATCTTGCGTCAGCCTACAGGCAGTCGGACCCTCATTTTGCACTGGAGCTTTCACGGATTCTGGTCAATGAATACCCAAACCACGGATGGCCGAGGCTGGCTGCCGCAGGCGCGGACAATATTTCCATCTACTACAGGGCGAAAGGGGTTCAGGACAGCGCGCTCGTGTGGTCGCTGAAAGCATTCGATTTCATAGAGGATATGAGAGCGGGCGGCAGATATGATGAAGACAAGATTGACGATGAATATTCCAGGTGCTGTGGCGGAATAGGCAACGTATATTGTGAAATGGGCGACTATGAAAAGTCCATCGAGTATTACCTTAAAGCACTTGAGATCTTCGAAAAACATAATTGGATCGAAAGCAAGACCATCCTGTACGGAAACCTCGGTTATCTGTACGAAGAGACAGGTGATTTCAAGGAAGCCGGACGATGCCTGCTCAAATGCATGGAAAATGCAAAAGAGTCAGGAGACTCGGCCATGGTGGCATTCGGTCATTCCCAGCTCGGCGAATATTACATTGAAACCGGGAAATACAAAAAGGCTCAAAAGGAGTATCTCGAAGCGGACATCTATTATTCGACACACGAAGACGAAGAGCAGGAAAGGCGTCTGGAAACCCTTGACAACTTGAACGTTATCAGGCAGGCACAGCTGAAGATGTACAGGACCATCACGGCCCTGGCCATAGTAGCGGTGCTGCTTCTGACAGCGGTGCTGATTTTGTTCCGCAAGTCAAGACACCAGGAAAAAGTGATTTCAGAGACATCCGAAGTGTTCGAAGAGACCATCGACTCGCTGCCTGTGCCAAAACCTGACCAGGACATGAATCTTAATGACAGAGAAATAGATATCCTGAAAATGCTTGCCGACGGAAAGGACAGCAAATATATGGCAGAGAAGCTATCCCTCAGCCTGGAGACCATCTATTGGTATCGCAAGCGCTTGCGGGTCAAGTTCAACACCAACTCCACCACAGCCATAATCTCAGAGGCCATACGCCGCGGACTCATCTGATATCACGTGATTTGGACAAAACGCTGGACATTTCCTGCTCCCCATCACCTTGAACAATACAAAGGAATTCCCGTCCATGCTTTGTTTCGCCGGAAAGATAGGATTCAATACATTCCAAATGCGCCTCTACCGGTCCTTCTTTATAGAAATGCAGCAAAATACGCCGGAATATACCTGACGGACTCTTTGTGGGCGTAGTCCGAATTATTTTCTGTGTCTACTTCTCGCGCGCGGTACACGTGGACTCCATCAAGGCCAGCGAGATGACGAAATTGAATGGGCTATTATAAAACCTAATCTATCAATTAGAATAAGAATCAACCAATCTTTGCTATCTTAGAATCGTTCCGTCTGATTGCACTGTGCTGCATTTCAGATTCAACGGAAACCAGCATAGTTTCCTCCTCGTCAGTAGCCCCATTATTTCTCTAACCCTTCTCTCAAAGTCACTCAACTGCGAGCA
>JAKSJU010000065.1 GCA_024402095.1 Bacteroidales bacterium
TTACCTTTACATTTGAATCAGTGAGAGCATGAGAGATTTTGCAGCAATAGATTTTGAAACGGCGAATGAATGCCGGAGCAGCGTATGCAGCGTCGGCGTCGTCATTGTGCGGAACGGTAAGATTGTCGACTCATTTTACAGTCTGATACATCCCGAACCGGAATACTACCAGTGGTTCTGCTGCCAGGTGCATGGCCTCTGCGCAGAAGATACCGACAGTGCTCCGGTCTTCCCTCGGGTCTGGGAGAAAATCGCACCGATGATTGAAGGCCTTCCTCTTGTTGCCCATAACAGCCAATTTGACGAAGGATGCCTCAAGGAAGTGTTCAAGGTGTATCAGATGGACTATCCCGATTACACATTCTATGATACTCTTGCTGCTTCCAGACGTCTCCAGCCCGAATTGGAGAATCATCAGCTCCAGACTGCCGCCGCTGCCTGCGGGTATGATCTCGTCAATCACCATCACGCACTTGCGGATGCCGAGGCCTGCGCATATATCGCAATGGAGTTGCTCTGACAATCAGAGTTGTGAATAAAAGAAAGACCGGAACCGATACCTTTTCGATATCGATTCCGGTCTGACTTGATAGATAACCGACTAGTCTTCCAGGGACCTGACATATTCCACCGTCTCTTCGATGGAAGCCGGGTGGAATTCATCCCTTGATATTCCCTTCTTTGCGCAGAACTGTTCAAGCCCCTGTTCAACCGTTTCGATGGCACTGTCGAGACACCTGCAGCGATTTAAGAACCCAGGGGCGCCATTGCCCTGGATCACTTCCCCGGTTTCCAGGTTGACTGCCCAGTAGCTGTTCGATCCGGACAGAGGAGAACCATTGAATGAGAATATCATGGCATCTCCTGAAGGGGTCGCAACCCTGAACAGTTCAGGATACTGCTCCCAGCACAGGAAAAGTGCTCCAAGTGGTATCGGGACCCTTACAGGTCGAATCTCCATGAGGCGTTTGTTCCTGCCAGCAAAGAGCTCGTACTTCACCTCGAAAGGCAAAGGAGAAAAGAAATACTTGGAGTGTGTTCGGTACTCGCTGAAACGGCGGTACAAGAGTGCGACGTTGTCGCGATAAAGGTCAAAACCCTTCATAATGGATGTTGTTTTGATTGTTATTTAATCCGCATCAATTTGCCACCGTGGCATCCCTGCTCGGTTGGCGCCTCTCTTGGAGGGCTCGCGATGCATTACGAGTTTTCCCGCTCTATCTCAGAACTGTCAAGTCCTGACCTGGAATGATTCCTTCCTTCACCCGGGCTGGAGGAAGAATCTTCCGGACGAAATGCCCGCTGCAGGGAACCTCCCGGGTTCTTCCTGTACAGCGTATGGACTCTCTTCGACCGAAGATTTTTCAATCTTTCCAAAGCCAATCAGACTTGACATCTGATTTCAATGCAAAATTAATTAAGGGTTTTGACATTTATCGTCAATGGCCAATCTATCAGCAAATCTTCATGAAATGTTTTGATTTCATAATCGACATTTCTGTTCTCGGATAGTCGCAGCCTCCCGCCGTCAGGCCTATACTCAATGTTTGGCCTGAAACCATCTTTTTCTTTAAGCCTTCCGACTTCCCGCACAGCATCCTCCTTGACTGCCTCCCGCGCTCTTTTCATAGAAGAGAAGGAGCCGGCAAGTGTCGGCTCCCTTCCATCGTAGGTCTTTAGGAGGATGTAGTTCTTCCTCACTCGCCCCATAGTCTACTCCTCCATCAGAAGGCATTCCTCCTG
Source organism: Bacteroidales bacterium (assembly GCA_024402095.1). Lineage (GTDB taxonomy): Bacteria > Bacteroidota > Bacteroidia > Bacteroidales > UBA932 > Cryptobacteroides. The sequence continues at coordinate 1,744 of JAKSJU010000065.1, forward strand.
GTCTATCCTCTCTATTCGTTTGGCCACTATCTCATACGTTGTCTGCTCTATGCCGTCTGCATTCACATATTTCACGACGTCGATGCGTCCCTCGACATGAAGTTTGTCACCTTTCTTGAGGTCTTCAGGTATCTTGCACTCCTTCGTTTCCCAAAAACGAATAGAAAACCAGGTTGTGGTAATTACCGGACAATTTTCACTGTCCCTATATGCCCTGTTGGTCGCCAAGGTAATTCGGCAGATCTTTTGACCGCCAACAACATTGTTCTTTACCGCTCCCACCACTCCGATGAGTTCAACATAATTCTTACAAGTCATAGTCATATTGCTGTTAATTTGAGTTTGTGTCATTGAGATTTACTTGAGTTCCGAAAAGGCTGGCTTTTGTGACTACCTGATATGTGCAGTTGCTGTCATAACTGTCGTAATGTTCCATCAGCCAGTCTTCGATATCTTCGGTATCGGCAGGGACTGCAATCAGGGACAGGCTTGAATCCTTTGTGTCAATGATGGCGACTGAGACTGTCGCCTTGTCCGGATAAGGAAGGCTGATGGTCACATCTGAGAAATCCTTGAACCCTTTCCCTTCGAAGGGCCAGAAAACCCTTTCCGTATCCTCCCGGTCCTCGCCTTCTCGGCTTACTTCCAGTGAGAGTTCCGGATGTTTTTTCATCAGTTTTGTCAGGTCCTTGTTCCAGTCATACCAATGGACTGAATAGATGAAGGCAAACAGGGAGTTTGTCTGCCCGTCAGCGTAAAAGTCATCGACGTTGTATCCCGAAATCTTTTCGACTTCGTCAATTATCTTCTTGGATTCATCCTTTGTGAAATCCTCCTTGTTCTGCTTCCAGAACCTCAAATTGAAATTTGAATCGTATCCCATAGTGATTTGAATTATTCGTTTATCTCTATTGTATCACCCTTGGCATCAAGGATGGTCACGTTTTCTATGTCGTCATCATGATACTCCACAATCCGAAAATGGCTGTATCCGTTTCTGTGCATCCAGCACCGGCAGTCATACTCACTGGAGAATGCCTGAAATGAGAACATCTCCATCGGAAGCCCGGTGGAGATGTCGTCGCCTATGCAAGGCTGATAATACGTTCTGGTCTTGTTCATAGGACCTCTTTTTCTTCTATCCTGTAGTTCTGATAGTCCTCGCTGATATCCTCGTCACCGTTCCA
>JAKSJU010000066.1 GCA_024402095.1 Bacteroidales bacterium
ACCCTGCGGAAGGATTCGTCATCGGAAGGATTGACGCAAAGTTTGAAATAGGCCATCATATCCTTGACCTCGGCGCGGTCGAAGAAACTGTTGCCGGAGTAGATCATATAAGGAAGATTCTTCCTCCTGAGCTGCTCCTCTATAGCCCTGGACTGTGAATTTGTTCTGTAAAGTATTGCGAAATCCTGATATTGAACCCCGTTTCCCTCACGCATCTTCCCAATGATATCCGATACTATGATGACAGCCTCCTCAAGCTCGCTGTAGGTCTTGCGTATCCTGATTTTTTCGCCGTCATCGCCCTCCGAATAGCATTCCTTAGGGATTCGTCCCTCATTTTTGGCTATCACGGAATTGGCGGCATTCACTATATTCTTGGTTGAACGGTAGTTGCGTTCAAGCCTGAACAGATGGCATTCGGGATAATCCTTCTTGAAATTGAGGATGTTTTCAATCTTCGCCCCGCGGAAGGCATAGATGGACTGTGAATCGTCTCCGACCACGCAGATATTGCGGTGGGCTTCGGACAATTTCCTTATTATCAGATATTGGGCGAAATTGGTATCCTGATACTCGTCCACCATGATGTACGAGAAACGCGAGGATATATCCTGCAGGGCATCCCTGTTATCCCTCAGCAGAACGTTCATGTTGACAAGGATGTCGTCGAAGTCCATCACTCCGGCCGACTTGAGTTTCTGCTGATATAGCTCATAAAGGTCGCAGATACGCGGCTTCTTTGCATGCTGGTCACTTATCTGTAGGTTCTGGTTGGCCCGGTAACCCTTGACCGTAATCAGGTTGTTCTTTGCCATGGAAATGCGCGAGAGCACTTCTTTCGGCTTGTATATCTTGTCGTCCAGGCCAAGCTCCCTGATGCAGGTCTTCATCGCGCTCTGGCTGTCGGAAGTATCGTATATGGTGAACTGCTCGGGGTATCCGAGACTCTGGGCATATTCCCTGAGGAAACGCACGAACACGGAATGGAACGTTCCCATGACCACCCTCCAGGCAGCACGGTTCCCCACCATCAGGGCTATCCTCTCCTTCATCTCCCCCGCCGCTTTCTTTGTGAAAGTAAGCGCCAGAATCCTGGATGGGTCCACACCTTCAGCCAGGATATAAGCCACTCTGCTAGTCAATACTCTGGTCTTTCCGGACCCCGCCCCAGCTACAATCAGCACCGGCCCCTCCACACACTGAACGGCTCGCTTCTGCTCGTCATTCAAACCCTGTAAAATCGCACTCACTTTATTGTCCATAACGGCACGAAAATACGAAAAAAATGGCTATCTTCGCATGCTATTCAGCATATCTAATATAACGTTATATACAAATGTCAAACAAAATCGTTTTGAAAAAGGGTCTCAACATTCCTATCAAGGGAACTGCAGACCTTCGCGTTGCCAGAACGATAATGCCGGACGTTGTAGCGGTCAAGCCTTCCGACTTCAAGGGACTTCTTCCGAGACTTCTCGTGAAGGAAGGCGACGCTGTGAAGTGCGGTTCTCCGATTCTGGTAGACAAGAAATGCTCTGACATTCTCATCACCTCCCCTGTCAGCGGAAAGGTCAGGGAAATTGTCAGAGGAGAAAAGCGAAAACTTATCGCTGTTCTCATTGAGACAGACGCAGAACAGACATACGTCGATTTCGACGTCAAGAGCGATTCTGCGGATGATGTAAAAAAAGCATTGCTCGAGAGTGGCCTCTGGCCTTGGATCATTCAGCGTCCTTACGGTGTCATCGCAAATCCTGAAATCCAGCCGAAGGCTATTTTTGTGTCAGCATTCGACACGGCTCCACTCGCTGCAGACCAGGAATTCGTCCTCGGTGACGAAACCAATGCAATCCAGGCCGGAATCAACGCCCTCAGCAAACTTACTGAAGGCGGGGTTCACGTCAGCGTAAACTCCGACGACAGCAATTTCCTCAAGCTCACCGGTGTGAAATTCCACCGCTTCGAGGCCAAAAAGCATCCTGCCGGAAACGTCGGTGTCCAGATCAGCCACATCAGCCCTATCCGCAAGGAAGAGACAGTGTGGACAGTTTCACTCCTCGGACTTGCCTGCATAGGCAGACTCTTCCAGAAAGGCCGCTATGACGTACGCCGCAAGGTTGCTGTTGCCGGTCCTATGGCTATCGAGCCTTGCTACATCAGCACAGTACCGGGCATGCCTATGAAGAGCATCGCCGGACAAATCGGTACGAATGCAGATACCGCCCGCATAATAAGCGGCAATCTCCTCAGCGGAGAGACCGTTGGAGCCGACGGATATCTGGGATTCTACGCAAGCACCATCACTATGCTCAAGGAAGGTACGGAGAAGGAGCTTTTCGGCTGGATCAGACCTATCCGCTACAAGCAGTTCTCCACCGACCACTCATATTTCTCATGGCTTATGCCTTGGAGAAAGTATGATCTCGACACCAACCTTCACGGAGGCCCGCGCGCATTCGTGATGTCGGATTCGTATTATGCAAAGGTGCTTCCTATGGACATCTTCCCTCTCTATCTCGCCAAGGCCTGCCTTGCAGGAGACATCGACAAGATGGAGAAGTTCGGCATCTATGAGGTTCTCCCGGAGGATCTCGCGCTCTGCGAATACGTAGATCCGAGCAAGAACTATATTCAGGATATGATTGCAAAGGGTATTGACCTGATGCTTAAAGAAATGGCTTAAAAGTATGAACAAGATTTTTGAAAAAGGC
>JAKSJU010000007.1 GCA_024402095.1 Bacteroidales bacterium
CCGCTTCTGCTTATCTCTCGCACGTATGGAATAATTGATTTATAGAGGAAAGATATTAATATTTACTATTTTTGCAGCATCTTTGAAAATAATGGTGGAGCGATTTGCCGCTCGCAAGAGAGGAAAGTCCGGACAGGAAAGGGCGACTTCCAGCAGAAAGTGCTGATAGGGGTAACCTTATGCATACTGTAACAGAGAATGACTGCCGAAAGGCGATGGTGAAAATGCAGTGTAAGAGACTGCGGCGTAGCGTGGCGACACGCTGCGGGTACAGCGCGGAGTCCTGCAAGACCAAATATACTGGCAGATGAGGGCTGCCCGCCCGATGCCAGGGGGTAGGTTGCGAAGATAAATGGCAAATTCAAAAACAGAAACCGGCTTACGGCTCCACCATTTTTTTTATTATCTTTGCATCCCGAAATCATTTGCAGAATATGAAAATCGGGTTCGACAGCGAGAAATATCTCAAGATACAATCAGAGCACATAAAAGAGCGCATTTCCAAATTCGGCGACAAGCTGTATATGGAATTCGGCGGCAAATTGTTTGACGACAACCATGCCAGCAGGGTCCTTCCGGGTTTTGAGCCGGACAGCAAGCTGAAAATGCTCTATCAGCTCAAGGACGAAGCTGAAATCATCATTGTCATCAGTGCCGTCGACATTGAAAAGAACAAGGTCAGAGGCGACCTGGGAATCACCTATGATATGGATGTTCTCAGATTGCGTGACGCTTTCATCTCAAGAGGATTCCTGGTAAGCAGCGTAGTGATAACCCATTACAACGGACAGTCAAGTGCAGACAACTACAGGACACGGCTCGAGAGGATGGGAATCACAGTATATTATCACCATACCATCGAGGGATACCCGGAGAATGTATCGCTGATCGACTCTGAGGAAGGATTCGGAAAGAACGACTACGTGGAGACTACAAGGCCTCTGGTCGTTGTGACCGCCCCGGGTCCCGGAAGCGGCAAAATGGCCGTGTGCCTGAGCCAGCTTTACCAGGAAAACATCAGGGGCATCAAGGCCGGATATGCGAAATTCGAGACCTTCCCTATCTGGAACCTCCCGCTCAAGCATCCTATCAATATTGCATACGAAGCTGCGACCGCAGATTTGAATGACATCAATATGATAGACCCGTTCCATATCGAGGCATACGGACAGGCTGCAGTGAACTACAACAGGGACATAGAGATTTTCCCTGTGCTGAACGCCCTGTTCGAGGGAATTTATGGAGAGAATCCTTACAAATCCCCTACTGATATGGGAGTCAATATGATAGGATACTGTATCAGTGACGAGGAGGCGTGCTGCGATGCTGCAAAGGACGAAATCATACGCAGGTACTACACGGCACTCAACAAGCTTGCTGACGGCGAATGCAACGACAATGAGGTCAACAAGATATCTATTTTAATGAAGCAGGCCAAGATCACCACCGACTTCAGGAAGACCACGATAGCAGCAAAGGAGAGACAGGAGAAATCAGGAGTCGCATCCGCTGCAATCGAGCTCCCGGACGGGACGCTCATCACGGCGGAGACCAGTCCTCTCCTTGGCCCGAGCGCCGCGCTGATCCTCAATGCCACAAAAGAGCTTGCCGGGATAGATCACTCGGTTAAACTTATACCTCAGAGTATGATCGAACCTATCCAGAAGACCAAGGTGGAATATCTCCACGGGCACAATCCAAGGCTTCATACGGATGAAGTGCTCGTAGCCCTTTCAATGCTCAGCCAGTCTGACGAGAACTGCAGGAAAGCGCTTGAAATGCTCCCTCAGCTTGATGGCTGCCAGGTACATACGACAGTAATGCTCAGCGAAGTCGACCAGAAGATATTCAAAAAATTAGGGGTCGGACTTACGTCAGACCCCGTAAAAAAGAATAAGAAATACTGATTCTATAGGTATTTCACCGTCTCCGACAAATCCCTGTAGGAACTGTGGTTGCTTGAAGGCTCGGAAATCTCCGACGGATATCCGAAAGGCATAAGCAGCACAGGATGTATGTTTTCAGGGAGCTGAAGTGCCTCCACGAGCTTTTCAGGGTCGTAATATCCTACGATACATGTACCGACTCCCAGGTTCTGAGCCTCCAGCATCATATGGGTGAGCACTATTGTGACGTCAATGTCGCCATAATTGCCAGAAGCACCTCTTCCGGCAACATTTTCATCATTGTAACAGAACACAAAGCACTGGGGAGCTCCGTAGATGCATGGGGAAACTTCATTGAGTTTTGCCATAACATCTTCGGATTTAACAACGTATACCATCTGCGGCTGTGAGTTCACGGCTGTCGGGGCAATCTGTCCTGCACGTATGATTTTGTCAATGATAGACTGGTCTACCGGAGTAGAGTCAAAACTACGGACCGAATATCTTTCAGCTGCAAGTTCGAGAAAATCCTTTGTCATGTTCTCTGTCTGTGGATTACGGCCGCATGAAGAAAGCAGGAGAGCTGATGCGGCGACAATTAATAGATAAGGTTTCATTTATTTTGGTTTGTGGTTAATTTACCGGATTCAAGGTCTGAAAGCATCTTTTCGATTGTAGTCTTCAGCACAGGGATATCTGTCCTGATAGTATTGAACAGGGCTTCAGAATCCGCATCAATATACTCCCCTTTCAACACATCCCCCATACCGAAAACAGATTTCCACTGTACCTGTCCGTAGGATGAGAAGACAGACTCGGTGGCAATCTGCTTTATTCTCTTGAAGTAATTGGACAAATATATCAGGCTCATGCCGCAGGCACGGAAGACAGTGCGTCCGAGCAGGGTTTCCGTCAGGTCTTCAGGAGAACTGATAGAGACAGAAATCTGATCCATGAACTCAATTTCAGAAAGGCAATGCTTCAGGTATGCGGAAACTGTTTGATTATTATTCGACATCTTCTATTATATAATTAAAGGCCTTCCCGCTGTGTGAAAAACGGGAGGAAGATTCCGGTATAAGATATACTTTCTGCTTGATAACAGACTCAAGGGAAGATTTCAGTTCGGCGTACAGATAAATGCTCGGCTTTTTCATTCGGACCATTATTTCCAGAACTCCTTCTTCTGAAGTATCCTGACCGTCATCCGGCAGCAGCAGCGCAAGGCGAACAAGCCCGAAATGATCTGAATTGTATTTTTTGAAAAGGCCCAGAAGATACATCAGGCGCTGCTTCGCTGTGGAAAGAGAAGACAGTCTGTCCACGACCTTGAGCTCAACGGCATAGCCCATCGCATCCAGAAGCCTGTCGACAGTTTCCTCGCTGCCGAGCTGGCCGCTCTCCATCTTGCAGACCTGGGACTTTGTCATGCCGGAAAGTAGGCCGAGCTGTTCCTGCGTAAGCTTTCTGCTCTTTCTCAGAGACTTGATCAATTCCGCCGTTGATGATTTCATATCTGCGAAGGTAAATAAAGTTTCACAGATATGCAACATCTACACTAAATTATCTCTGCCCTCAGATCGTAATAATCGGCCTCAGTAATACGTACGTTAAGGAAATCACCCACTTTCACTCCCTCAGCGGCAGGAACTATAATTTCTCCGTCAACTTCAGGGCTTTCATGCTGCGAACGGCAGACAAGGTATCCGTCACCGATTGCATCGACAAGCACTCTCTCCTCGTCCCCGACCCTCGACAGGTTGTACGCAAGGGATTTTTCAGCCTGCAATTCCATCAGTGCCTCGTACCTGCTCTGCTTGACATCAGCGGGAACATCGTCTATAAGATGTTCTGCACCCCAGGTGCCTTCCTCTTCCGAATACTGGAAAGCTCCCAACCTTTCAAAACCGGCGGACTTGACGAATTCAAGCAATTCATTGAATTCCGTCTCCCCCTCTCCGGGATGACCTACTATCATCGTAGTACGGAGTGATACCCCGGGTACTTTCTCCCGCATGCGTGAAATAAGTTCTCTTGTCCATTTCCCGTCAACGTGCCTGTGCATATTTGAAAGAACTTTGTCAGAAATATGCTGCAGTGGGATGTCCAGGTATTTGCATACTTTAGGATTGTCAGCCATCTGTTCGAGTACATCCTCCGGGAAATCATCAGGATATGAATAATGGATCCTTATCCATTCAAGGCCATCAATTCCGGAAAGTTTTTGGAGAAGCTCGGCCAGACAACGCTTACCATAAAGATCCAGGCCATAATAGGTCGTATCCTGAGCAATAAGTATTATTTCCCTGGCTCCTTTCCTGACAAGTTCGGTAGCTTCAGAAACGATATCCTCCATAGGGACAGACCTGTGTGCGCCTCTGATATGCGGAATGGCGCAATATGAGCATCTTCTGTCGCAGCCTTCGGACACTTTGAGATAGGCATAGCTTGCAGGCTCGAAACGCCTTTGGCCGGCATTCTTCCCGTTAAGCCGCACCTTGAACTCATCAGCAATCCAATCTGCTACAGGTCGCAGGTCACGGGCACCGAACCAGGCATCGACTTCCGGGATTTCCGAAGGCAGTTCGGACGAATACCTCTGGGACAGACAGCCGAATACAGCGATTCTGTCTATTTCCCCATCATTTTTACGTGCCACCGCGTCGAGTATCTTCTGTATGGACTCTTCCTTGGCGTCACCGATAAATCCGCAGGTATTGATCAGCAGACAGTTAATATGCCCACTGACGTCATCAGTAATTTCAAAAGCATCTTCCGGCAGCATTGCCAGGAGATGCTCTGTATCAACTGTGTTTTTTGAACAGCCTAAGGTAATGACGCTAAGCCTCTTCCTGCTGCTGTTCATCTTCTTTTACAAAGTCAAGGGACGCGAACTTGACGATTTCATTGTACCACTCCACAACTTTCTTCATATGGGACACATAGAAACGGTCTTCGTCGTAATCTGGAATTGCCTTTACGAACAAGGCTTTCAATTCGTCGTCGGACGCCTTGGCTCCCGGACATTCTGCATCGCCGAGCGCCTTTTTGATGGAAAGGAACACTTCTGCAAGACGGACTTCAGCATCTTTTGTAAAGATGGAGATGTCAGCCAAAGTGGTAACGCGGCTGTGCGCATCAAATACAGTTCTTTTCTTATCGGAAAGGCTTTCAGCGATAATTCCGTTTCTTGCCTGTGCAATGAACTCGTAGAGTCCGTGATGTCCTGATACTGACAGGATTTTTCTTAAATCAGTTTGCATATCAACTTTTCTTCAATTTGTCTGTATAAATTCTCCAAAGTGGAGTCATTTTCCAATATTATGTCGGTTTCCGGCTGCTGCGCCGACTGGGAGGAGAGTCGCTGAACTGTCTTAGGATTTCTTCCGACCCGCTGTTCGAGCGGAGCCATTACGCATACCGTAAGGTCAAAAACATTCCTGAACGTTTCTTTTTCCAGGGCAACTGCTGACTCAAAGATAACCGTACCGCATGATTGTGAGTTTCTCCAGTTTTCAAAATCAGAGAGAACCTCGGGATATACCACAGCTTCGAGCGACTCTCTTTTCTCCTTGTCGGAGAAGATAATTCCGATCCGTTCAAACGGCACCCCTATAGCTTCCTCCACTTTTTCCCTGAGTCCCGGAACAGAATCATAAAGAGCTTTGGTCCTGCTGTCCGAATCATACACAGGAAAGCCTTTGGAAGCCAGATATCTGCATACTGTGGACTTGCCGCTGGCGATTCCTCCGGTTATGAGGACAGTCTTCATTCCATTCCTCCGTTTTCAACACAACTGCACACCTCCGGATCAATGACACAGGATATCACAGAAGCAGGAAGTTCAGAACAGCGGATAACGCAGTTTCCATTTATCGATCTGACGAATTCATTGTAGTCAACATACAGATGGACATCGTCAAACGGCTCATTCTCAAGAGGGAAAGGGCATCTTAACACCACCTTGGCCACCGACGGGAAGATTGAAACGTTCTTGCTTTCCGGTACATTTAGTACATCTATCCTGATCTCTCCCGTTACATCAACGTATCTCGTAACATCAAGGGAGTAGGACACTTCCTCATAGGAAACTCTAACGCCCTGTATGCGTTCAAGCTTTGCCACGCCGTTGATATTGCCGCGTATGTCCCTGACAGTGATCGGCTCTGTCCGTATATCCGACAGTGACTCAAGCCTTGACGGCTCGGCATATACGGTAACTGAATCCGGGCTGATTCTCATTTCGCCCAGAGAACAGTATTGAGGCCTGAAGGAAAGCACCTTGACAGGAGTCACAGGCACACGCTTATAGTTCTCATGGGCAAAGCGGAATGAAATCTTGCTGCTCACGAAAGACTCTACAGTAACGCCCTGCCCGAAGATATCGGCGACGTATTTGTACAGGGTTGCACTTCCGATGGAAAATATATCGTTTTCTGAAGGAGTGAAATCCGAGCGGTCTATGAAAACGCTCCTGATTTTTTCGTCGGATCCTGCCTTCAAGTCGAGAAGCTTGAATCCAGAGCAGCGGCACCTTGCCGTTACTGTGGCCGGAGATATCGAATTTCTGGCAAAGCCATCAATATTGCTCATTGCCGAGATGTTGACGCTGACAACATCAGTGTACATTCTGGACAGGTTGTGAACCAGCCAGACACTGAATGACAGCATCACACAGAGAATAAATCCGACCCAGCGTTTCACTTTTACTTGGAAGCCTGAGTGTCAGAGAAATCGCGTCCGAGAGAAGACTTGTCCACTCTCAGTTTCACCTCACCGTCAACCTTGATGAGAACTGTCTTTTCATCGATTTCCGCTACAGTACCGTAAATACCTCCGGCAGTAACCACTTTATCACCCTTTTTGAGCTCATTGCGGAACTTCTCCATCTCTTTCTGCTGCTTGCGCTGAGGACGGATCATAAAGAGCCACATAACTACAAAGATGAGGATCATCATAATCCAGAATCCAGCTCCACCGCCGGCCTGTGCATTGGCATTTGCCTGAAGAATAACTGTTAAAAGCTTCATAATAACTTATTAATTAATGATTTTATCCAATAAACCGTTTACAAAGGCCTTGCTCTCATGGGTACTGTAGAACTTGGAGATTTCAACGTATTCGTTGATGATGATCTTCTTGGCGGTATCCTTGAAAGCCTCGGCTTCAGCCTGACCGGCTACGATAAGGCACAGATCCGCAGTACAGATTCTGTTCTTGTCCCACTTCGGAGTGCGGCTAGCGACCTCCTGATAATATCTGTCGAAATTGTTGACCGCCTTGCGCAAGATATTCACGACAAAGGCCTTGTCATCATTCCTGAATAGTTCCGGAAGTGCCCATCGGCCACCGTTTCCCAACTCTTCAAAAGTCTTGCAGCAAAGATTGATGACATAATCGACGTCATCATTCCAGAAAATGGAGGAATCCTCAAGAATCTCCCTGAGTTCATCATTGTCCTGGAGTTCGTTTGCAAAGATATCAGCCCATAGTCCGGCATCCTGCTTGAGTGAACGCTCCGGTTCATCCATGTACCGGGTAAAGTACTCCCTTTCCCTGATATTTTCATAAAGGTGCCTCAGAATGGCGTCATACTGGTCCCAGGTAAACTTTTTTTTCTTTATGATCTTCGCGAAATCAGGATCATTCTCAAGAAGAGGTGCGATTGAATTCTCTACGAACTTGAGCTTTGGATTTTTCTCCTCTTCGGAAGGATTGAACTTTGATTTTGCCGCCTCGATACGGTTTCTGGCTTCTACTGTCAAAGGAGCGACAATGGAAAGAAGGAAAAGATACAGATCCCTGGTGGATTCACACGATTCCTCAAGCTGGGCTTCAGCCTCCTTGACCGTCATTCCAGGATTTTCTGCGTAACTGTATATGGTTTTGAAAACCTTGATACGGAGAATTCTACGATTCAGCATCTTGTTGTCAAATATTTCAGCAAAGATAGCAAGGAATCGATAAAAAATTATATTTTTGTGAAAATTAATCCTATAAAAATTACAGCTATGTACAGGGACGATTTCGATTTCAAGGACCGCAATGCCGAGGATGTATATTCAAAGCCGGTCAGGGCAGGCAAGCGTACATATTTCTTTGACGTAAAGTCTACCAAGGGAGCCAATGATTTCTACATGACGATCACTGAAAGCAAGCGCAGACAGAACCCGGACGGAACATTCACTTATGACAAGCACAAGATCTTCCTGTACAAAGAGGATTTTGAGAAGTTCCAGGAAGGATTCACAGATGCTGTCGAGTACATCAGACAGAATTGCTTCAACGGGGAGATTCCGCAGCGTCCGGCATCGGAGCAGGCGGAAGGAAAGTCAGATTTGGAATTTGAAGACCTTTAGGATTTGGGAACTATAGTATTGAAAAATATCACGGTATCCGGACAGCAGAAGGATATCTTGATTGACAAGGGCTTGATCAGGAAGATCGAGCCCGCTTCTTCATGTGAGAAATGGAACATCGCCGGCGATGTGGAGATTATGGAATGTAGCGGAAAAGCGGCTGTTCCGGGACTGATAAACATGCACACCCACACTTCGATGACACTTATGCGAGGCATCGGGGAGGATATGCTCTTCCACAACTGGCTTGACAAGATATGGAAGATTGAGTCTAACATAGATGAAGAGTTCATCTACTGGGGGACAAAGGTTGCTTGTCTGGAAATGATCAAGACGGGAACCACTACTTTCAACGACCAGTACTGGTTCCAGAACCAAAGCGCAAGGGCTGCATCAGAAGCCGGAATCAAGTCAGGCATATGCTACATCATATGCGACAGGAATGATCCGTCAAGTTTCTCCAGAATCAAGGACGAATGTCAGCAGGCGTATGAGGAATCAAGCGGATGGGCCCAGGAAGCACAGTTCCTGGTATGCTGCCACGCCATCTATTCCGTCAGCGAAGAGATGCTCAGATGGGGTATCGATTTCGCACGCAGGCACAATCTCAGGATGCACATCCACCTCAGCGAGACAGAAAAGGAAGTGTCAGACTGCAAGGAGCAGCACGGCGGCCTCTCCCCTGTCGAATACCTTGAAGAGATGGGATTTCTCGGTCCTGAAGTGATTGCCGCACACACACTTTGGCTGTCAGACAAGGACGTGGAACTGCTCGGAAAACATAAGGTGACCTGCGTCCACAATATCAATTCCAACCTCAAGCTCGCCTCAGGATACAGATTCAGGTACAATGAGCTCAAAGAAGCCGGAGCTAATGTCTGCATAGGCACTGACGGTTGCGCTTCTTCAAACAACCTAGACCTTCTTGAGGCCATGAAGACCTCTGCGATTGTCCAGAAAGCATGGCGGCAGGACCCGAGCACATGGCCACTCAACGAGCTTTTCGACTGCGCCACAGTGAATGGTGCCAAGGCGCTCGGCCTGAATACCGGAAGAATTGAGGAAGGATGCTTTGCCGATATCTGCATCGTGGATACAGACAACAGTTTCTTCCTTTCTCCCGCTCCGTTCCTGGCAAATCTGGTATATTCAGCCCATTCCGACTGCATTGATTCCGTCATTTCCAACGGAAAATTTGTCATGAGACACCGTGAAATAGAAGGAGAGAAAGAAATCCTTCGCGAAGCAAGAAAGGTAATCGCACAACTGAAATACTGATATGGAGGAACTGTCACACAAGATACACTCGGCCGCTGAATATGTAGAAAGCAGACTCGAAGGCAGAAAGCCTTATGCGGGTATCGTGCTTGGAAGCGGGCTGGGGAAACTGGCCGATATGATTTCAAACCGGATTGTGATACCGTACAAGGATATCCCCGGTTTCCCGATATCCACTGCAATAGGCCATAAAGGCAATTTCATCTGCGGTGAATTGGGCGGAAAATGCGTCATTGCCATGCAGGGGCGCTTCCACAATTACGAAGGATACCAGACCAGTCTGGCCGCTATGCCGATAAGAGTGATGAAACTGCTCGGCATCGAATTCCTGTTCGTTTCAAACGCGGCAGGAGCAATCAACCAGAGCTACAAAGTCGGTGACCTTGTAATAATCAAAGACCATATCAATCTGCTCCAGAACCCTCTGATAGGACAGAATCTGGATGAATTCGGGCCGCGTTTTCCGGATATGACCTGTGCCTATGACATCGAACTTCAGGATCTGGCATGCAGAATCGGAAGAGAGATGGGTCTAAACTTCAACAAAGGAGTATATCTGGGGAACCCGGGACCTTCATACGAGACACCGGCAGAAGTAAGATTTTACAAAATCATCGGCGCCGACATAGTCGGAATGTCCACAATCCCGGAAGTGATCGTTGCACGCCACTGCGGTATCAGAGTATTCGGCATGTCGGTAATCACCAATGTATCGAACACTGACAACACAGCTAAGATATTGAATGATGGCGACGATGTCATCAAACAAGCTGACATGGCCGCCACCAGAATGACTGAACTGTTCAGCAGGATTATCTCCGCTATTTAGCTATCGCTACAGAGCGGGTTTCCCTGATCACAGTTACCTTTACCTGTCCAGGATAAGTCATCTCGTCCTGGATTTTTTGTGCTATGTCAGTTGAGAGCCTTGCAGCCTGATCGTCAGTAACCTCGTCTGATCCGACAATGACTCTAAGCTCACGGCCGGCCTGGATAGCATAGGACTTGGTGACTCCAGGATAAGAAGCAGCAAGGTCTTCCATACCCTTAAGCCTCTTGATATAGCTTTCGATGACTTCGCGACGTGCTCCAGGGCGTGCTCCGGAAATGGCATCTGCTACGAGCACGAGAGGAGAGATGATTGAGGTCATTTCCATTTCCTCGTGGTGAGATCCGATGGCATTGACAATCTCAGGACGCTCCTTGTACTGCTCTGCAAGTTTGGCACCGAGAAGTGCGTGTGGAAGCTCCGGCTCTTCTTCTGATACTTTACCGATATCATGAAGGAGTCCGGCTCTCTTCGCAGTCTTAGGGTTCAGTCCGAGTTCGGATGCCATGATAGCAGAAATATTGGCGACTTCGCGTGAATGCTGAAGAAGATTCTGGCCGTATGAACTTCTGTACTTCATACGTCCGATAAGCTTCACCAGTTCAAGACTCAACCCATGGATACCAAGGTCTATACAGGTACGCTTACCAGTCTCAAGTATTTCATCTTCAAGCTGTTTGCTTACTTTAGCAACGACCTCTTCGATACGTGCCGGGTGTATGCGTCCGTCAAGTACAAGCTGATGAAGCGAAAGTCTGGCAATCTCGCGGCGAACAGGGTCGAAAGCTGAAAGAAGGATTGCGTCCGGTGTATCGTCAACGACAATCTCAACTCCGGTTGCAGCCTCCAGAGCACGGATATTACGTCCTTCACGACCGATAATGCGTCCCTTGATCTCGTCATTCTCGATAGGGAAAGTTGAGACGGCATTTTCGATTGCGGTTTCAGTAGCCGTGCGCTGGATAGTATTGATGACTATCCTCTTTGCCTCCTTAGCGGCGTTCAGCCTGGCTTCATCCATTGTGTCATTGATATAAGCCTGAGCCTCTGTACGGGCCTGAGCCTTCATATTCTCTACAAGCATGGACTTGGCATCCTCTGCGCTCATGCCGGCAATGGTCTCGAGCTGTTTGTTGACCTGCGCTGTAAGTTTTGCCAGTTCCTCTTCCTTAACTTTATAAGCCTCTTTCTGGGCATTGACCTGTCCTTTTTCGGAGTCAAGCTGATGCTGCTGCCTGCCAAGTTCGGAAGCCTGCTGGTTCAACTGGTTCTCACGGTTCTTTATATTATTCTCACGATCCCTGAGTTCATTGTTTCTGGCATTGACTTTCTCCTCGTGTTCGCTTTTAAGCTGATAGAACTTTTCCTTGGCCTGAAGAATCTTCTCCTGCTTGATCTTTTCGGCTTCAAGTTTGGCTTGCTCAATAATGGCATCGGCACGGCCCTTGGAAACGGACCTATTGACCAATATGTAAATTACCAGGGCGATTATTGCGCCCAAAACGGCAGCGATAATATAAAACAACATATTATATATTTGTTAAAAATGTCAAAAAAGCGGCATCCGCAAAAGCAGATGCCGCTATAACAAAGCCGCCAGCCGAACTTTCAGAAAAGACTTCTGATAAGATTTGGGCTCCGTTGCATATCTGGCTTCCGGTCAAAGCCGGCCTGTCATCCTTGCCTCGAGTGGACCCGGTTCCTTCGGAACTTGTTGTTTTCAGAAGATGGGCCTGACGGCTACTTGTCTTTCAGATATTCATCAGTCTGGGCCTTGAACTCATCGACTTCCTGCACAAGTTTTGAGAACTTCCGCTCCGCCGTAAGTCTGGCCATGGTTTCATTCAAAGTGACAAAAGCAAGCTTGTCTGAAAGGGATCTGTCAGGAAACTTTTCATCATACTTGGCAAGCACCGAGTTGATCTCCTCGGCGGAAAGGCGCATAATTTGCTCCATTTCAGGGCTTTTAGCCTTGAGAGCATATTCTTTGCCCGCGATTTTAAGTGTAATGTTCTGTTCCGGCATAATCAGTCTTCAAGCAGTGATATGCATTTGTCAATCTCATGAATAAGCTTGTCTATGCGCTCCTTCGCTACGGAATTGTCACCTTCCGAAGATGAAGTGAAAACGCTGGAAAGCTTCAGACTATCTATCTGTTTGTTCAATTCTGCAATCTGCTCTTTACAGGCATTCAAAGACTCCTCCTTCTGAGAAAGCGAGGCTGCAAGCGACTCTGCACGCTGCTTCTCTTCCTCATACAGAGAGATAATCCTGGCGAAATTGTCTTTTATTCCTTCAATCATATCAAGCCTTCTTAACCTGTAAATGCAAATTTAGCAAAAAATTTTATTTTTTGTGCATACGTCTCCACATATCCGGGGACATTCCTGTTACTTCCGTGAATTGTTTCCTGAAATTCGACTTGTCAGTGATACCGACGTGCACGCCTATATGGGACAATGGGGTATCCGGCATGGACAGAAGCAGTTTCTTGGCAAGTTCGATTCTGAGATCCTTCCGCAATTTTCTGAAACCGCCTTTGTACTTTTCCTGAAAGAAACATATCAGGTGATCTTCGGATATGCCCACATCCCGCGAAAGTGAGTGGATATCGCTATCGGGAGAGCAATATCCCTTCCGGGCTATCCAATCGGCAAGCGCCAGGCGAATCTTCATGTTGATGTTAATTTGGAAATCATTACGATTGCTTGCGGGCTGTCTCATCTTATGAAACGGACCCAGGTGTTGAAACACTTTTGTCATAGAATAGCTTATTTTAAGCTAAATCGCAATTTTTTGCTAAATTCGCGCTGCTATGTTTGAAAATTTATCCGAAAGACTTGAGCGCTCCTTCAAGATTTTGAAGGGCGAAGGGAAAATCACCGAAATAAATGTAGCGGAGACCGTCAAGGAAATCCGCAGATCGTTGTTGGACGCTGACGTGAGCTACAAAGTCGCAAAGGATTTCTGCGACAAAGTCAAGCAGAAAGCAATCGGCCAGAATGTGCTTACGGCAGTAAAGCCGCAGCAGATGATGGTGAAGATTGTCCATGACGAACTTGCCGAGTTCATGGGCAGCGAGAATTCCGAAATCAATGTAAAAGGCTCGCCTGCCATCGTCCTCGTAGCCGGACTCAACGGATCCGGAAAGACGACTTTCAGTGCCAAGCTGGCCAACAGGCTACGCATGAAAAAGGGCATGAGAGTACTCCTGGCAGCCTGTGACACATTCAGGCCTGCAGCAACAGAGCAGCTGAAGACTTTGGGCAGCCAGATAAACATTCCTGTATATTCGGAAGACGGTGTAAAAGACCCTATCGTCATTGCCAAGAATGCCGTGGCCCAGGCAAAGAAAGACGGGACGGCCGTTGTAATCATAGATACAGCCGGACGTCTGGCAGTTGACAAGGAACTGATGGACGAGATATCCGAGCTCCACAAGGCACTTAATCCTACGGAGACCCTGTTCGTAGTGGATGCCATGACCGGTCAGGATGCAGTCGAAACGGCTAAAGCATTCAATGAGGCCGTTGACTTCGACGGAGTGGTGCTGACAAAGATGGATGGTGACACCAGAGGCGGTGCAGCGTTGTCTATCAAGGCCGTAACGGGAAAGCCTGTCAAATTCATCGGCTCAGGTGAAAAGATGGATGCGATTGACGTATTCTATCCGAAGCGTATCGCCGACAGAATCCTTGGAATGGGTGACGTAGTCAGCCTGGTCGAGAAGGCGCAGGAGCAGTTCGACGAGAAAGAAGCGCGGGAGTTGAAGAAGAAAGTGATCCGCAACCAGTTCACGCTGAATGATTTCTACACCCAGATACAGCAGGTCAAGAAGATGGGTAATGCAAAGGATCTGATGGGAATGCTCCCTGGTATGGATAAGGCTCTCAAGGATGTTGATATCCCTGATGACGCATTCAAGAGCACGGAAGCCATAATTCAGTCCATGACTCCGTACGAAAAAGACCATCCGGACGTCATCAACATGTCACGCAGGCGCAGGATTGCTGCAGGCAGCGGCACGAAGGTGGAAGACGTCAACAAACTTCTGAAGCAGTTCGAAGGCAGCAGGAAGATGATGAAGATGGCCATGGACGGTTCCCTGGCCAACAAATTGAAGAATTTCAGAGGCTAGAACAGCAGTCCGAAATCGGACCCGATCTTTTCCGTTGCACTCTCCGGAACAAAAGACCAGGCGCCAAGTACGGCGCTGTCGTTGAACTTGTCGGCGCATACAGGGCTTTCGGCCTTGAAATACCGATAAATCATTTCTCTGATTTCCGGATACTTGGCAACCGTACGCTCAGCAATCTCTTCATCACTCAAGCCGGCTCCTTGTGTAATGTGTCCGCCTCCTCCTGAGGCGCGGTATGAAGTCATCGCCACATTGTACGTAGAATCAAGTTCGAAAGTACTGCCGTCAGCAAGGCTCAGGATGCAGACTCTTTCGCCATAAGGCTTTGTCACATCCACTGTGTAATTGATACCTGCGCAGGAATCAAAATTGTACGTCCTCCCTGAAAATGACCATTTTGACTGACCGGTACGTGCATCATCCTTATTTTCAATTTTCAGAATATGTTCTTCGCCGTTCTGTATCCACCCGTCATATGAATACTCAAGGACAGACTTTATCTCTGATCCCGTGAGGGCAAGCACAAACAGCTGGTTCTCATAAGGATATATGGTGAACATATCATTATAAAGGAGTGTGCCCGAATGAATTGTCCCGTTGTATGTAAGCGGGGCCGCAAAGGAAAGACTGGCCTCAGGAACGGATAGCTGGACAGTGTGAATTAGATTCATATAGTCGCACATGCCTTTGTATGCATCCCTTGTGTACAAATCACGGTCAAGTGAGCCGACTTCCTGGAGAGTGAACGCCTTGACCTTCAGATACTCAGGATAAAAATAATCTCTCATCTGGCTGTCTGCAAGCTTCCTGTCAACCCTGACCAGGGATACGAAAGATTCTTTTGACAGCACTTTTCCCCCTTCCATGTTCAGACTGATTTCCGCATGGCCGAGATATGCGGACTTGCTGCCTGCATTTGACATTATGATACTGTCTGTCACTGCGGTATAAGGGCTGTGGTCATGGGCGCAAATAAGATAATCCACGCCTCTGAGAGAGCGGAAAAGGTCAAGACCCTGGTTCTCAAGCTGGCCGCCATCGCCATCCCCGGTCCCCGAATGTGCTGCAACTATCACCACATCTGGTTTCTCTTTCTTGGTTGCCCTGTCGACAACATCCTGGGCGTACGGCAGCAAGGACTCGAACTCAAGACCGCTCCATACCTCCTCATCCAGCCATGCCGGGATGTTTGGATTGGTAAAACCAATAACCAGCACTTTCAAACCGGCCTTCTTGAAGACCTTGTATTCAGCGAAATACGGCTTTCCCGTAGCTTGTTCTACTGCATTGGCCCCTAGGAAAGCGACACCGGCGGATTTGAGTTCACGGTTCAGTCTGTCGAACACGTCGTGTCCGGTTTCAATGTCATGATTCCCGACGCATACCACATCATATCCCATGTAATCAGCAATCCTTGGGAAAAGATGAGGTTCCCCGACAGCTACATAATTATAATAGTATGGGGCATTGTCACCCTGGAGACAGTCTCCCCCGTCGATCAGAAGCACGTTGTCCTCGCCGAACTCATTCCGGATGCTGTCGACATAATGATAGACAGCAAAAATGTTGTTCCTGACATTTCCGTCGACATAGGTACTGTCAAACCATGCACCGTGGGTATCATTGGTGGTGAGTACGTGAAGAGTATGAATACCATCCGAAGGGACACTGCAGGAAAGAGCCAGCAACGCCGTGATAAATAGAGAGAGACGTTTCATATTAATGTTTTCTACCGCTCGGGGTCAGTGCACCCAAGTCAAATTTAACACTCAAGACCTGCTGCCATCCCCTGAAAAAGCCGATTATGCTGGTAGGATTCCCAAGATGGAAGTCAAATGCAAGCTTGATGTTGATCCATGAGGCAATATCGTGAGAATAATACAACTCCGCCCTGTCATAGAAGGAAAAGCCGTCTATCTTTGTGTGATAGAAAGCCTTTGCAGGATAAAGATCGGAGCCGTACACATAATCATTGAAAGAATATGAATAGAACGGCATCAGGTCTCCACCGAAATAGAAATTGTTATCGAGCCCGATTCCCCATTTGTTCAGATTAAGAACAACTGCAGCACCACCTGGCATTGCCACGTCACCGAAAGCAAGATCATGCTGATATGTCTGTATCCAGCCCGCAATGATGTCGAAACGGTCCATACCTATTTTAGGCGAATACTTGACGTACAAATTGGCCATTGCAGACAGGACAGTGTTTGGAGCATCCAATGACTCTCCGAATTTGAGAAAACGTCCTGACCATCCTAAAGAAACAGGTCCCCAGAATTTCCATGTACCGGCTGTCAGCGCCTGAAATTTGAACCTCTCGGTCTTCTGCTTGGCAGACATCAAGTCTGCAACAAGCTCGGCATATAATTTTTTAGTCTTGTATTTCAACGAAATTCCGTCATAGAACCTGTCGTTGAACAAATCGATGTCGCTGAAAAAAGCATTGTCATAATAACCTTCGGAAAAGCTTCGCGGGAAGGATCCCAACATGGAGGAGAATACCCCGTTGCCGAGTTCGGCTTTCAGATTATAATAGAAAAGGATCTCCGTGCTGTTGTCGAGAGGGGTCTTGAAACCAAGGTCCTTGCGGAGATCGACTCCGAACATCAGGCTATGCGATATTTCACCGAACTGGTCAACCCTGAGACCAAGCCAAGGGGTGAGCACGGCAGAATTCAGAGTACCGGTCTCCTCAAAGATATTCCTTGAAGCCTGGTAACTTCCGTTATTGAAAAGATATTGGAAATCAACATCATAATCAAATTTCTGGGCATGCGCTGAAATACAGGACAGCACAAGAGTCAGTGAAATTAGTGTCCTTTTCATAATCTGCTAATTTAGTTATTTTTGCAGTGAATACAACAACGCTCATATGAAAATCGAACAGGGAGACAGAATAATGGTGCTTGGCAGCTGCTTCGCAGCCAATATCGGCAACAAGCTTATCGAGTCCGGCTATGATGTATGTCTCAACCCGTTCGGCACGATTTTCAATCCTGCAAGCATAGCAAATTCAGTGGACAGGCTGAATTCAGGAAAAAAATTCACAGAAGAAGACTGCATCATGATGGGGGCCGGGGCCGGCAAGATCTGTTCTTTTTATCATCACACTTCCTTCGCAAGAGCAGAAGCCGCGGATTTTCTGGAAAATGCCAACCGCAAACTTGCCGATGCAGTGGAATTCTGGAAGCGGTGCAACAAGGTTATCGTCACCTACGGCACATCACAGGTCTGGAAATGGAGTGACGGTCGTATTGTTTCTAATTGTCTGAAAAGACCCGGATATGAATTCACGCATGAAATGCTTACTCTGGAAGAGATCGAGGACTGTATTGAACGTATCATTTCTCCGGACAAGGAGTTCCTGTTCACCATCTCCCCTGTACGTCATATGGGTGAAGGTGCGCACACAAATACCATCAGCAAATCCCAGCTCCAGTTGGCCATATTCCGCAAAGGAGTTGAATATTTCCCTGCGTATGAGATAATGATGGACGAACTCAGGGACTATAAATGGTATGCGGAAGACCGCGTACACCCTGGCACAGAGGCTATTGAAATTATTTGGTCAAAATTTTACGAATCTGTTTGCAAAAGTGAATAATTATTGTACATTTGCAGTGTATTAGTTCAGTAATACACTAAAAAGATTAAAAATGATTTCAATTAAAGACCTAGCTTTCAGTTACGGGACAAACTGCGTACTGAAAAACATCTCACTCGAACTGGAGGAGGGAAAAATCTACGGACTGCTCGGCGAGAACGGAGTAGGAAAGACTACCCTTCTGACTCTTCTCGCCGGACTAAAAAAAGTATCTGCAGGTATTATCGAAACAGATGGCAAAGACCCCTACAAGAGGGAGCCGTCAATGCTGTGCAGTCTGTATTATCTGCCTGACGAAGTTGTAGGCTACAATATGACCGCCGCACAATATGCAGGTTCGGCCGGAAATTTCTGGCCGGGTTTCTCCATGGACAGATTCAAAGAGATAATGCAGCTATTTGAGACGGATTACAACATGAAGATGAACAAGATGTCTTCCGGTCAGCTGAAAAAGACCTACATAAGTCTCGCTCTGTCAAGCGGAGCAAAGTATCTGCTTCTGGATGAGCCTACTAACGGACTTGACATCCCGAGCAAATCAGCGTTCCGTTCCGCACTGATGAAGTACACCGACGAGAAATCCACCATCATCATCTCCACCCATCAGGTAAAGGACCTGGAAAACATTATTGACCCGATTATAATTCTCGACAACAGCAGCGTACTCTTGAACGCTTCTATCGAAGAGATAGGCCGCAAGCTGTTCTTTGACTACGGTACCGAGCTGCACAGCGATGCGCTATACATGGAGCAGGTGCCAGGCGGCTACGTACAGGTATGTCTTAATCAGGATGGCCGTGAATCAAAAATAAATCTTGAAGCGCTGTTCAACACAGTGCACAAACATAAAGAATTGTTCGTATGAGTGAAATATTCAATATAAACAGGTTCTGGAAATATTTCGTCCACGACCTGAAATCCGCAAAAAGCAACTACTGGCTTTCTCTGATCGTATGCGGGCTTACGCCGCTGGTAGGATATATCATATATGAAATCCCTATGCTTCTGTTCCAGCATCACTTTGGAGAATATCAGACTGCTGTCAAAGTGACTCTTGTATTCTTTGCATTTTTCGTTGTCCTGATGTCATTTCCTGCAAAGGCATACGGAAGTCTTACAGACAAAAAGGCGGGAAGCAACTGGATACTGCTCCCGGCTTCGACCCTTGAGAAATACATCTCAATGATTCTGATCACTTGCATTGTAGTGCCCGCAGCCCTGGCTGCAGTAGTGTTCGCGTCCGATTTCATTTTCAGCCTTGTGCTGCCTCGTTACGGGCACTTCATTCTGTCGGGATCTGGTCTTTCATCTGCCGTTCCCGATCTGGCAGATGCTTCAGTATTTATCAATGTGTACGCTTTATTATTCCTGAATTGGGTATGCAACTCTCTTGCATTCACACTGGGCGCTGTCTGCTTCAAAAAGGCCAAAATTGTCAAGACATATATCGCAGAATGTATTATCGGGATTATATGTTTCATTATCGTCGCAGTTGTCCTTGCCATCTTCACTCACGGTTTCGATGAGACTTTGATGTACAATATCAATCTCGATGAGGAAGAAGCAATCAAATGGATCAAATTTTTATTATATTCGGCCATCACAATATGGATATTGGCTGTTGGCTCCGCACTGTATCTAAGGGTGAAAACAATCAAGCACTGAAATGGAATTCGAGAGTAATAAACCCATTTATATGCAGATAGCCGACTCCTTCTGCGACAGGATACTATCCGGAGATCTTAAGGCCGGAGACCGTATCCAGAGTGTCAGGGAGTTCGGAGCCGGAATCGGCGTGAATCCTAATACGGTCATGCGGTCCTATGAGCTTCTGACAGAGCAGAATATCATATTCAACAAGAGAGGCATAGGCTATTTCGTATCCGAGGACGCCCCTGAAATAATTATTGAAGCTGAACGGGAAAAGTTCATCAGGAACGAGTTTCCAAAAATCGTCAAAAGAGCTGAACTGCTCGGTATTGACATAAAAGAATTGAATTAAACTGAACAAATATGAAAAGAATCATCATTATCGCTGCAGTTGCGTTAGTTGCGATAGCAGCCATTGCATCAAGCAAACTGTCCGGAAGCACAGCCAATGCAGAACCGGCTGACAAGGTATACATTTCCAAAGACTTCCCGGTCACAGATTTCATCGAGCTGGAAGTGAATGTCCCCGCAGACATCGAATACGAGACAGGAGCTCCTTACTGCCACGTTGAAGGATCAAGCGGCATCATCGACAAACTGGACATCAAGGTAGCAGGCAACAGATTGACAATAAGCACTGACCGCAAGTTGAAAAATATCAAGAAACTTGACATTGTACTCAGTTCTTCCACCCTCAGGAAACTCAACCTCAACGGAGCGTGCGATTTTGAATGCGAACGCGGATTCGAGACAGAATCCTTCAAAGCCGAATGCAACGGCGTAGCTGACGTCAGCATTGACAATCTGATTGCAGGAAACGTCAGAATAAACATCAACGGCGCAGGTGACATCGAACTTGAGAACCTTTCCGCACAGAAGACCGACGTGCAGATCAACGGAGCCGGCGACGTAAGCCTTTCAGGAAGTTCTAAGGATGTCAAGGCGGTAATCAACGGAGCAGGTGACGTTGACGTCAAGGAACTCCGCTATGACACTATCAGTGCCTCAACAAACGGAGCAGGCAGGATTGAGAGATAGCAGAAATGGCTGACAATTATCTTGAAAAAAGATACAGGGACGTGTTCGGCAAGACCGAAACCACCGATCCCGAAACAGGTTATACAAAATCCGGCGGCAATGCAAACCATTACCGCCGGATAAATATCTGCAAGCCAGTCAAGCAGAAGAAAAGCAGATAGCTTATTCCTCCTCTGACGGCTTCATAGTCGTGTAGACATTGGTGACGTCTTCATCATCCTCAAGCAGGCCTATAAGCTTATCAAGCGTAGCGCGCTGCTCCGGGGTGACTTCCTTGAGTTCGGTGTTAGGGATTCTCTCGAATCCTCCGGAAACAAGCTCATAGCCGTTGTCCTCGATGAATTTCTGAATCTGTCCGTATGCAGTGTAATCACCATAGATGACAACCACCTTGTACTCTTCACCTTCCTTGGTGACTTCAGTATCTTCAAACAATTCGTCCACACCGTAGTCTATCATCTCAAGCTCGAGCTCTTCGAGATCGGTTCCTTCTTTCTCCTTGATACGGAACACACACTTGTGATCGAACATGAAACTTACCGAGCCGCTGGTACCGAGTGAGCCGCCGCACTTTGTAAAATAGCTGCGGACATTGGCTACTGTACGGGTATTGTTGTCAGTAGCGGTCTCAACAAGATAAGCAATACCGAAAGGACCGTATCCCTCGAATACGACTTCCTTGAAATCCCCCTGCTTTGATTCTGTAGCCTTCTTGATGGCACGCTCGATATTCTCCTTAGGCATCTGCTCGACGCGGGCCTCGGCGATAAGAGCGCGGAGACGCGGATTTCCGGTGACCTCAGGGCCTCCCTGACGAACCGCAATAGTGATTTCCTTTCCAAGTTTTGTGAATGTACGGGCCATATGACCCCAGCGCTTCATCTTGCGCTCCTTACGGAATTCAAACGCTCTTCCCATAACTACTCGGCAATTCTATTGATGTAACGCTCGATATCGTAAGCCTCAATGCTCTGGGGATATTTGTCCTTTATCTGCTTGTAGCAGGCTACTGCCTTCTGTGGCTGCTGGAGAGCTTCATAAGTCACTCCGGCCTTCAGAAGATATGCGGCTGCAAATACATTGTCAGCAGTTGCCACAGCCTTCTCGAAGCATGATACAGCCTTCTGATAGTCTCCGAGTCCTACATAGGCATCACCCTTGCAAGCCTCTGCACGTGCAGCGAGGATAGGGTCCTTTCCTGAATACTTTCCGAGGAACTGGAGAGCCTCTTCATTCTGGCCAAGCTGAAGATTGCAGATGCCGGCATAGAGATATACTGCCTTTCCGGCCTTTGTACCATACTCATTGATGATATCGGCAAATCCGAGAACGTTTCCGTCACCGTTGAGAGCAATCTCCCACTCACCCTGCTGGAAACTGAGCTCTGCAGGATAAGCAGCCTGCATTGCCTCCTCGCACTTAGGCTGATAGATGAACTTTGAATAAGCGAGAACCGCAAGTCCGACGACAACAACGACAGCGACTGCCGTCCAGAGTTTTTTACCGTTGTTTTTAAAGAACTGCTCCACAGATGAAACGGTGGCCTCTAAATTCTGCTGGCCAGCTGCTTCATTCTCATTTTTGATTTTTTGTGCCATAGTATTTGATAATTTTAATTTCGGTCTTCGGCTATAATAGCCCACAAAGATAAGATTTTTTTACATTTTTTACTACATTTGTACTTATGCCTGACCTGAAGAAAATTATCGTACAGAATTTCCGCAACATAGAGCTGCAGGAACTGGAGTTCTCCCCAAACATAAACTGCATTTCGGGAGGGAACGGAGAAGGGAAAACCAACCTTCTTGACGCGATATACTACCTGTCGATGACCAAAAGTGCGTTCAGCGCCTCCGACAGTTTCAATATCAGATACGGAGCCGGAGGATTCGCCATTGCAGGATCCTACAACATGCCGGACATGCTGGGCAGGGACAGCACTATCCGTTTTTCCGTCCAGGTCAGCGGAAATGAAAAGAAGGTAAAGCGGGACGATAAGCTCTACACCAAGATTTCGGAGCATATCGGGGTGCTTCCAATAGTGCTGGTCTCCCCTTCCGACAGCTCTCTGGTCAGCGAATCCGGCGAAGAAAGACGCAAGTTCGTCAATTCTGTACTTTCACAGATTGACAGGGAATATCTTGTTTCACTCCAGCAATACAACCGGGTTCTTGCCCAAAGGAATCACTTTCTAAAGAATGGATCGTCCGACGAGGAACTTCTGAGCACCTTCGACGCGGAGCTTTCAAGACTTGCCGGTCCGATTTTCAGCAAGAGGGAGAAATTCTGCAAGGAACTGAGGCCTGTTGTCGGACAGTATTATGAGACAATCTCCGGCGGTCAGGAAACCGTCGGCATAGAATACAGGTCTGACCTCTCCGGTGCGAGTCTTGAAGAAACTCTCAGGGCAAGAAGGGAAAAGGACCGGATTCTCAAATATACCACTGCAGGTATCCAGAGGGATGATTTTATCTTCAGCATGGGCGGCGAGCCTATAAGAAGATGCGGATCACAGGGACAGCAGAAGTCCTTCCTTGTCGCTCTCAAATTCGCCCAGTACGAAATCATGAAGCAGCGTTATCACTTCGCTCCGATGCTGCTGCTTGACGATTTGTTTGACAAATTGGACATGAAGAGGATACAGAACCTCCTGAGCATGGTTGCCGGCAATGACTTCGGCCAGATTTTCCTTACGGACTGCGACCCTGCAAGGATAAAGGGCATAGTCAGGAACATCACTGCCGACAGCGCGTTCTTCGAAGCGAAGGGCGGAATTTTCAGTAAAACGGATGGAAAAGAATAGAGTATCCAGAAAGACTGCCGTAAGTCTCGGCGACACCATCCTGATGGCCTTGAAGGAGATGCGTGTAAGTTCAACGCACAATACGCACAGGATATTCAAGGCATGGGATGACGCTTCCGGTGCCGGTCCCTATACCACAAAACGTTTCTTTCGTGACGGAAAACTTTATATAACAGTTAATTCATCTGTGATACGCAACCAGTTGTATTTCCAGAAAAACAGTCTGATCGAAAAGATGAACGGTCTGCTTGAGGAGGATGACCTGTTCATAAGGGACGATAGGAACGTCGGTCTCGTCAAAGAATTGATATTGAAATGAAAATTGTAATCGACAAGGCTATCCCGTTCATAGAAGGCGTATTGGAACCGTATGCAGAAGTAGTCTACAAGGACGGCGAGGACATCTGCAGGTCTGATATCATCAACGCTGATGCGATGATAATAAGGACGAGGACAAAGTGCGACGGAAAGCTACTCAGAGGCACAGCCGTCAAGATGATTGCAACAGCCACCATAGGAACTGACCACATCGACCTGGATTATTGCAACAGACACCATATCTTCACCAAGAATGCGGCCGGATGCAACAGCGGAGGTGTCGTCAATTATGTGTTTTCCGCATTGTACGGCATCGCTTCGAGGAAAAGCATATCCCTCACCGACGCTACGATAGGGATCA
The DNA here is from genome assembly GCA_024402095.1 of Bacteroidales bacterium. Classification (GTDB taxonomy): domain Bacteria; phylum Bacteroidota; class Bacteroidia; order Bacteroidales; family UBA932; genus Cryptobacteroides. The sequence continues at coordinate 24,268 of JAKSJU010000007.1, forward strand.
TCGGCGTCGGGAATGTAGGGCACAAAGTGGAGATGGCTGCCAGATCCCTCGGTTTCAAGGTTCTTCTTAACGACCCGCCGAGGGCTGAAATTGAGGGAGGCTCACAGTTCTGCGACCTGGACTACCTTCTCGCAAATTCGGATATCGTCACACTGCACGTACCTTCGAACAAGCGCACCCACAATCTTGCAGACGAGAAATTCTTCGCCAAGATGAAGGTCGGCGCATTCTTCATCAATGCAGCCAGAGGCGATATAGTCAAGGAAAAAGCCCTTCTGAACGCCATACCGAAACTTGGGCCTGTGGTAATAGACACCTGGAAGAACGAGCCGGACATCAACAGGGCGCTGATGGACAAGGTCGACATCGCCACGCCGCACATCGCCGGATATTCATATCAGGGCAAGCAGCTGGGGACATCCATGACTGTCAGGGGCATAGCACGTTTCTTCGGGATCACGGACCTGTATGACTTCTTCCCTGAAGCCACGGACAAGGGGCTGGAAGCCGTCAAACTGGAGTTCAGGGACAAGTCACAGGGAGAGATAGCCTCGACAATACAGTACAATTATCCTATCTTCACCGACGATTTCATGTTCAGGATGAAGCCGGACAAATTCGAAGAATTGAGAAAGGAATACAATTACAGAAGAGAATTTTACATAGACTAACCACATACCATGAGCAACATCGATCAACAATTGGAACATTTCCGGAAAGGTTTTCCGTGGATGGACATCTACGCCCCGGCCACACCCGGCAAGGGAATAGAGGTAATGGACGACGAACAGATAGATGAGGCGGTAAAATATCTTGAAACCGCACGGATAGACGGGAAATGCAAGTTTGTCCCGGCATCGGGTGCCGCTTCCAGAATGTTCAAGGATATATTCGCAGGCATGGAGACCCCGAATGATTCAGTAAGGAAGTTGAGCGACAACATCACGAAATTCGCATTCTACTCCCCCGAAGCATTCGACGGCAAGACGAACGTCGCATCGGCGCTTCTGACGGAAGACGGTCTGGGATACGGTTCAAAGCCGAAGGGCGTACTTAAGTTCCACAGATACGGGAACGAGACGCGCACCGCTCTTGCAGAGCATCTGGTGGAAGGTCAGGAATACATGCGCAATGAAGACGGATCGGTAAATCTTGTAATCACCATCTCTCCCGAGCACAGGGATCTGTTCGAGAAGGCGCTGAAAGACGTACAGGAGGAATACGAACGCAGGTACGGAGTCAGATACAAGGTCGAGTTCACTTACCAGGACAAAGAGACCGATACAGTGGCTGTAACTCCTGACAACAAGCTTTTCCTCAAGGATGACGGAGAAGTACTCAAAAGGCCGGCAGGTCACGGAGCCTTGATTTACAACCTCAACAATGTAAAGGAGGAACTGGTTTCCATCAAAAACATTGACAATGTATGCGTCGAGAGGATGCTGCCCGTTACTGCAAGGTACAAAAAGGCCCTGATGGGAAGGGCTCTCCAGCTGCGTGACAGGATTTTCGGATATATCTATGCCCTTGACCAGATTGCCTCGTCGGAAGTTGTCAATCCGATGTCATCGGTGCTTCAGGCTTACATGGCGGTACAGGAAGATGTTTATGCAACGGACGAGGTGCAGGAACTGTGCAATGAAATCGAAGCTTTCCTCAGGGACGAACTGTGCATAGTGATGCCCGAATCAAAGGACTGCAAGTCACGCGCGCTCGAACTCAGGGCAAAGCTTGACAGACCGATAAGGGTGTGCGGAATGGTCAGAAACCTCGGAGAACCGGGAGGCGGTCCGTACATCATAAAGGACAAGGACGGCGGCACTTCGCTTCAGATACTCGAAAGCGTTCAGATCAATCCGGACGACAAGAAAGCCATGGAAGCCATGTCAAAGGCGACACATTTCAATCCTGTCGACATAGTCTGCTGCATAAAGGACCACAATGGAGATAAATTCGACCTGACCAGGTACGTTGACGAAGAAGCGGGATTCATAAGTTCCAAGAGCTATCAGGGACGCGAGTTGAAAGCGCTTGAACTGCCCGGGCTGTGGAACGGAGCGATGTCCGACTGGAATACCCTGTTTGTGGAAGTTCCGGTAGAGACGTTCAATCCGGTGAAGGTCGTGCTGGATCTATTGCGTCCCGCTCATCAGTAAGAAAGACTAATCATTATCATATTATGAAACGTATTACTTTTATCATCGCGATTTCCGCATTGGCTCTAGGCATCAGTTCCTGCGGAAACAAGTACAGTTACGAGACCGTGGAAGGCGATCCGACCGGGACTCGTATCTACAAGCTTGACAACGGTTTGACTGTCTACACCATTGTCAACAAGGACAAACCGCGCATCGACGCGCAGATAGCTGTCAAAGTGGGAAGCAAGAATGATCCCCGTGAAACCACAGGACTCGCCCACTATTTCGAGCACCTCATGTTCAAGGGAACAGAGCAGTTCGGAACACAGAACTACGAGGCTGAGAAACCTCTGCTCGACCAGATAGAGGCTCTGTTTGAAGTATACCGCAAGACAGAAGACCCTGCAGAACGCAAGGCCATCTATCATGAGATAGACTCCATCTCCTATGAAGCTTCCAAGCTTTCAATTCCGAACGAATATGACAAGCTTATGGCTTCCCTTGGTGCAAGCGGCACAAACGCCTATACCAGCTATGACGTCACCTGTTACGTTGAAAACATACCTTCAAACCAGATAGAGCTCTGGGCAAAGATTCAGGCCGACCGCTTCGAAAACGTTGTTCTCCGCGGATTCCACACGGAACTCGAGACAATATATGAAGAGTTCAACATGTACAACGCACAGGACCAGACAAGGCTTATCAACGAGATGTTCTCAGGACTGTTCGAGAACCACCCGTACAATACTGATGTCATCGGTCTTCCTTCACATCTCAAGAACCCTTCTATTACTAATGTCAAGAACTATCATGACCAGTGGTATGTTCCGAACAATATGGCCGTTGTCCTTTCCGGAGATTTCAATCCGGATGAAGCCATTAAAATCATAGACAAGTATTTTGGCGGAATGAAGCCTAACGAGAATCTCAAGAAGATGGAATTCGCCGAAGAAAAGCCTATCACCGAGCCGATAGTCAAGGAAGTGACCGGAAACGAGTCACCTTGCGTGCTTCTCGCATGGCGTTTCCCTGGAGCGAATTCCGAGAAGTCCGCTCTCCTCAATGCATTCTCAACAGTGATGCAGAACGGTAAGGCTGGCCTCATCGACCTTGACATCAATCAGCAGCAGAAGACCCTGGGAATGGATTCAAGCGTAGGGGAACTTGCTGACTACAGCGTATATTTGATTATGGCCGAGCCTAAGCCGGGACAGACTCTTGAAGAGGCAAAGGCGCTCGCCCTTGCTGAAATCGAGAAAGTCAAGGCCGGAGACTTCGATGAGGAAATGCTCGAAGCTACAATCAACAACCTCAAGCTCAGTCTCATGAGGCAGATGGAATCAACTGGCAGCATGGCCAGGATGGCAGTGAACAGCTTTATCAACGACGTTCCTTGGAGCGATGTCGTAAATGAGGTCGGGAAGCTTTCACAGATTACCAAGGAAGACATTGTCAAATTCGCAAACGAGTATTTCACAAACAATTACGTTCAGGTTAACAAGCTTCAGGGCAAGCCTGACGATTTCGGCAAGATTGACAAGCCGCAGATTACACCGATTTTCACCAACCGCGATACCGCCAGCCAGTTCCTGAAGGATATCCAGGCAGCCGCAGCAGTTGTGAAACCGATAGAGCCGGTATTCGTCGACTACTCCAGGGATATGTCAAAGCTCACCGCCAAGAACGGCATCGAAGTGCTTTACAAGAAGAATGTGACCAACGGGATCTTCCAGCTCGAATACATGTTCGAGACAGGAAGCTATGCAGACAAGGTACTTCCTTTCGCATGTGATTACACAAATTATCTCGGCACAAGCAAAATGACTCCTGAAGAAGTACAGAAATATCTGTACAGTCTCGCATGCAACGTATCGGTGTCATGCGGAGGAGAACGCACCTACGTGTACGCCAACGGACTGGCGGAGAACATGGACAAGGCCATGGAGTTCCTCGAGGAATTCATCTCGGACGCACAGCCTAATCCGGAAGCTCTCCAGATGCTCAAAGCCAATATCCTCCAGAGCAGAATCAATGCGAAATCCGACCAGAGCGAGAATGCATCAAGGCTTCAGGCTTACTGCCTCTACGGTCCTGAGAATCCTTACACAAGCGACCTTTCCGCAAAGGAAATAGAAGGACTCACAGATGAGCAGCTCATTGAAAAGATCCACAATCTGTTCGGCAAAGAGCACAGCGTAATCTACTACGGACCTATGGAAGCAAAAGAATTTGTTGCAAAGGTCAATGATATCCACAACTGTCCCGAGGCTCTCGAGCCGGTAGTCAAGGGTAATCCATTCCAGTACAAAGTGACTGAAGAGAACACAGTTGTGATAGCTCCTTATGATGCAAACCAGTCGATACTCTACTCCCTTTCTTCAAAGGGCGAGAAGTTCGATGCTGCCAAAGCACCTATCGTAAGCCTCTACAACGGATATTTCGGAGGAGGAATGAACGGTATCGTATTCCAGGAAATGCGCGAAGCCCGCGGACTTGCATACAGTGCAGCTGCAAGATTCAATCAGGCATCCGACCTCGACCACACCGAGATCTTCCTTGATTTCATCCAGACTCAGAATGACAAACTCGTCGATGCACTTACAGCATTCGATGATATAATCAACAACATGCCGGTATCACAGAACGCTTTCGACATTGCCAAAGAAAGCATTATTTCAAATATCCGCACTCAAAGGACTGTAAAGAGCAGCGTTCTTGATTCGTATATCAACGCAAAGAGGCTCGGACTCGATTATGACATCAACAAGGATGTCTACGAGCAGGTTCAGAACCTCACTCTTGAGGACGTGCAGAAATTCCAGCAGGATAACGTGAAGGGACGCAAATATACCATCTGCATCCTTGGCCGCGAATCAGATTTCGACATGGACGGACTCGCAAAGTTCGGTGCAATAAAGAAAGTATCAACTGAAGAAATCTTCGGATACTAACATCCGAATACCATAATTTATTAGGCACGCAGAAAAGGCAAAATACAATTCTGCGTGCTTTTCTTTTCTAATTCTGAACAATTTCGGCTTTTATTTCGTATATTTAGCAAAACTAATTAACCAGTAACACAAATAGCAATATGTCAAATAAATTGCAGGAACTAACGGACAAGCTGTACAATGAAGGCCTGTCCAAAGGAAAAGCCGAAGGAGAACAGCTTGTTGCCGAAGCAAAAAAGAAAGCCGGTGAAATAGTCGACTGTGCCAGAGCTGAAGCGGAAGCCATACTTGCAAATGCTGGCAAGGAAGCTGAAGACCTGAAGGCAAAAGCCGCATCTGACATTCGCATGGCCTCGACCCAGGCGCTTCAGGCTACCAGGAAAGACATCGAAAACCTGCTTGTCGGAAATCTGTGCGATGCCAAGGTCAAGGAGGCCTGCAAAGACCCGGATTTCATCAAAGAAGTCATCAAGTCAGTGTCAGCAGGATTCAGCGCTCAGGAATCAAAGGACCTTGAACTCGTGCTTCCAGAAAATCTGAGAAGCAATCTTGAGCCATGGGTCAAGTCAGAGCTTTCAAAAGCGCTTGCATCAGGCATAAAGGCTGATTTTTCAAAGAAGATCCAAGGTGGATTCACAATAGGTCCCGCCGACGGAAGCTACTTTGTAAGTTTCACGGATGAAACATTCAAAGAGCTGATATCCGAATATTTGAGACCTGTCACCAAAAAGCTTCTTTTCGGTTAATGAACAATTACGAATACATCATTGCTTCTCTTCCCGTTCTGGAAAAGGACGAGAAGGATCTTGATACGGATGCGCTTATCGGGCAGATCAAGGAACTCTGCAGCGACAAAGATCGCAGGACCGTTGAATTCCTTCTCGACGGATATGACGGTAGCAAGCTCAGCGAATCGTTCTACAGGGAAGCGCTGAAGAGCGGCAGCCGCTACATCAGGGAATTCTTCACCTTCGACCTTAACGTAAGGAATTCAAAGGTTAAGTATCTCAATGAAGCTTTGGACAGACCTGAAGGCAAGGATGTCATAGAGATAGAGACAGACGAATTCTCCGAACGCTCAAAAATCGAAGGAATACTTGCGGGAAGCAATCTCCTGGCCAGGGAAAGGGATATTGACGAGCTGTTCTGGCAGAAGATAGACGAACTGACCGAGATGGAGGTATTCTCTCTCGACAGGATACTGGGCCTTGTCAGCAAGATAAAGATAATCGACAGATGGGTCAAGCTTGACAGGCAGACCGGAAGGGAACTCTTCAGAAAACTGGTTAAAGAAATAAAAGAAACACACGGAATATGAAAACAACAGGAAAGGTAACAGGCATCGTTTCCAACCTTGTAACAGTCCGCACAGACGGACCTGTGGCTGAAAATGAATTGTGTTACATCGATCTGAAAGGCACGAAGCTGCTGGCCGAGGTTATCAAGGTCACTGCAGACCAGGCGTCCGTTCAGGTATTCGAGAGCACCAGAGGCCTGAAAAACGGAGACAGCGTGGAATTTCTTGGCAAAATGCTTGAGGCCACACTTGGCCCGGGATTGCTGAGCAGCGTTTACGATGGCCTCCAGAATAACCTGACGACCATGTCGGACGTTTTCCTCAAGAGAGGAGAATACACAGACCCCCTTGATCACGAAGCGAAGTGGGACTTCTCCCCTATCGCTGTAAGCGGGGACAAGGTTGAAGCATCCGACTGGCTGGGAGAAGTGAAGGAAGGATGGCTGAGCCATAAGATCATGGTCCCTTTCTCATTCAAAGGTGAATATACGGTCAAGGAAATAGCAGCTGCAGGACAGTACACAATTGATGACAAGATAGCGGTTCTAGTAGATGCCGAAGGCGTGGATCATGCAGTCACAATGACACAGAAGTGGCCTGTAAAGGTAGCCGTCAAAGGATATAAGGAAAAGCCAAGGCCGGAGAAAATCATGGAGACTGGCGTAAGGGTCATCGATACTTTCAACCCTATCGCCGAGGGCGGAACCGGTTTCATCCCGGGACCTTTCGGCTGCGGAAAAACAGTCCTTCAGCACGCGATAGCGAAGCAGGGTGAAGCCGACGTCATCGTGATGGCGGCATGCGGCGAGCGCGCTAACGAGGTTGTGGAAATCTTCACCGAATTCCCTGAGCTCATTGACCCACACACAGGACGGCACCTGATGGAGAGGACGACCATCATCTGCAACACTTCAAACATGCCGGTTGCCGCCAGGGAGGCTTCCGTATATACGGCAATGACCATTTGCGAATACTACAGGGCAATGGGTCTGCGATGCCTGCTGCTGGCCGACTCCACTTCAAGATGGGCGCAGGCGCTCAGGGAGATGTCAAACAGAATGGAGGAACTTCCGGGAGCAGATGCATTCCCTGTCGACCTCAGTGCCATTATCAGCAATTTCTATTCACGTGCAGGAATGGTTGTCCTGAAAAACGGAAAGAAAGGCGCAATCACATTCATCGGGACCGTTTCCCCTGCCGGCGGAAATCTCAAGGAGCCTGTGACCGAGTCCACAAAGAAGGCTGCTAGATGTTTCTATGCGCTTGAGCAGAGCCGTGCCGACCAGAAGAGATATCCTTCTATCAACCCTATAGATTCATATTCTAAATATCTGGAATATCCGGAGATCAAGGAATACCTGGATGAAAAGATTGAAAAGGGATGGGCAGACAAGGTCAACAGCGCGAAGTTCATCGTCCGCAAAGGAAAGGAGATGAATGACCAGATCAACATTCTCGGTGATGACGGCGTTCCTATGAGTTATCATGAGGCGTTCTGGAAATCGGAACTGATAGACTTCGCCTTCCTTCAGCAGGACGCTTTTGACGCAATCGACGCACTGTGCCCTATCGAAAGGCAGAAATACATGCTTGACCTGATTCTTGATATATGCGGCAGGACCTTCGAGTTTGAAGATTACGAAAAGTGCCGCGGCTATTTCAAGGAAATGATCAATGTTCTCCGTCAGATGAACTATTCGGAGTTCGGAAGCGAGAATTTCAATTCATACAGAGAGAAAATCCAAAAATTACTTGAGCAAAATGGCAAATAAGGCTTTTCAGAAAATTTACACACATCTGCAGGCGATCACCAAGGCAACGGTATCGCTGAAAGCGAGCGGCGTATCTAATGATGAACTGGCCGTAGTTGCCGGCCGTCTTGCACAGGTGGTCAAGACAAAGGGCGAGCTTGTCACGTTGCAGGTGTTCTCCGGGACAGAAGGTATCCCTACGGATGCTGAAGTGACGTTCCTCGGCGCCCCTCCAACGCTGAAGGTCAGCGACCAGCTTTCGGGAAGGTTCTTCAATGCCTACGGCAATCCTATTGACGGCGGCCCTGAAGTGGACGGAGAAGAGCGCGAAGTGGGCGGTCCGTCTGTGAATCCGTACAAGCGACGTCAGCCGTCGGAGCTCATTCCTACGGGAATTGCAGGCATTGACCTGAACAATACGCTGGTATCAGGCCAGAAGATTCCGTTCTTCGCCGACCCGGACCAGCCATACAATCAGGTGATGGCGGACGTGGCCCTCAGGGCGGATGTGGACAAGATCATACTTGGAGGTATGGGACTCAGCAATGACGACTACCTCTTCTTCAAGCACGAATTCGAATCTGCAGGAGCCCTTGACAAGATTGTATGTTTCATCAATACGACAGAAGAGCCTCCGGTTGAGAGACTTCTTATTCCTGACATGACTCTGGCTGCCGCCGAGTATTTTGCCGTGGACAAGAACGAAAAAGTGCTGGTTCTGCTTACTGATATGACGTTGTATGCCGATGCACTCAGTATTGTCAGCAACCGTATGGACCAGATTCCTTCAAAGGATTCAATGCCGGGGTCCCTGTATTCAGACCTTGCCAAGATATACGAAAAGGCTGTCCAGCTTCCGTCAGGCGGTTCAATAACCATCATAGCCGTCACCACACTGAATGACGGTGACATCACCCACGCCATTCCGGACAACACGGGATATATCACTGAAGGCCAGCTCTTCCTCAGGGCTGATTCAGACTCAGGCAAAGTCATCGTTGACCCGTTCAGGTCACTGAGCCGACTGAAGCAGCACGTTCAGGGAAAGAAGACAAGGGAAGACCATTCCCAGGTCATGAATGCCGGGGTGCGTCTCTATGCTGATGCACAGAATGCAAAGACCAAGCTTGAAAACGGATTCGACCTTTCAGACTATGACCTCAGATGCCTTGACTACGCCAAGGAATACGCCACAAGGCTTCTTAGTATAGACGTCAACATTGATATAGAAACCATGCTGAACACGGCATGGGAGATATTCGGCAAATATTTCTCACCTGCAGAGACAGGAATCAAGCAGAGTTTGATTGACAAATACTGGAAAGCCTGATGGCCATCAAATTTCAATATAACAAGACCTCACTGACCAACCTTGGGAAGCAGCTCAAGGTCAGGCAGAATGCATTACCGACGCTGAAGAACAAGGAGTCGGCACTGCGTGCGAGCGTCATTGCGGCCAAAGCCAATGCAGAGGAGCATTCCCGCAATTTTGAGCGAATGATACAGGACTACGATTACCTCGCTGCCCTGTGGAACGAATTCGAGCCGGGACTCATCAGTATCAAGGATGTTGAGCTCAAGACCGTGAAGGTGGCAGGCGTCAAATGCCCTGAACTTGGTGAGATAACTTTCGAGCTCAAGGATTTCAACGCATTCGTAAAACCTGCGTGGTATGCTGACGGTGTCAGGATACTCAAGGATCTCACTTACGAAGGTCTGGAGGCTGAAGTTGCACTGGAGCGAAGGCGCATTCTTGAATTCAGCAGGAAAAAGACGACTCAGAAGGTGAATCTTTATGAGAAAGTCCAGATTCCGGGATACCAGGAGGCTATCAGAAAGATCAAGAGATATATGGAGGATGAAGAGAACCTGAGCAAGGCTTCATCGAAAATCGTCAAGGAGCGTCACGCACTGGAGGAAGAAGAGGAGGAAGTACTATGATTACACCTATGACCAAATACTCCTTCATCGTACTCGAGAGGGAAAAGGACAATTTCCTTGAAATGCTTCAGAAGTTGGGCGTCGTGGACATCACGAGGTCCGACAAGCCTGTTGACGAGGAGTCAGGCAGGATATTCTCAAGGATTGAAGGGGCAAAGGCGGAGCTGAAGTCTCTGGAAACCGGAGAAGACGCTCTCAGCATCGCATTGAAAGCAGATAGGAAAGCTCTGCAGGAGAAAATCAAAGTCAGCAGTATCTGGGGTGATTTTGACAACGAAAGGATAGAGAAACTCAAGCAGGAAGGGATAGGCATCAGACTTTACGCCGTAAATGCAAAGAAGTTTGATCCTGAATGGGAAAACGAATATCCTCTGAGCATTATTGATAAGGAGGGCGGCAAGGTTTACTTCGCCATTGCGGGGAATGACGATTTTCCTATGAAGGAAATCGAAAAGCCGCAGAAGAGTGTAACGGAATACACATCGGAGCTGGAAACGCTTGACTTGAAGATTTCAAAGCATGCAATGGAGCTTGAGAAAAGGAAAATCGAGATTCCGCATCTCAAAGACCTTATCCACAGCCTTAACGTTGAACTGGACAAATACCTTGCAGGCGTACAGGGCGAGAACGCAGCAGAAAACACAGTCTGTGTATTTGAGGGATTTGCCCCGACTGAAAACAAGGAAGAACTTGACGCAAAGTTTGAGGAGATGGATATCTACTGCTGCTCAGAAGAAGCAAAGGTAGAGGACAATCCACCGATCAAGCTAAAGAACAATTCGTTCGCGAAAAACTTTGAAGTGTTCACCGGCATGTACGGTATGCCGGCATACAATGAATTTGACCCGACACCGTTCCTCAGCATATTCTTCCTGCTGTTCTTCGCAATGTGTATGGGTGATGCAGGCTACGGCATACTGCTGGTGATAATAGGTTTCCTGCTGAAAGGGAAAGAAGGTGGACTGGCCAAACTGTACAAACTCATCATCACACTGGGAATAGGCACCTTCTTCGTGGGCCTTGTAATGGGGTCTGCATTCGGAGTGGATTTGAGCCAGGTATCCTGGCTTCCAGAAGCTATGCGCAACTGCATGATTACAGGAGAGATTGCTGGATATTCCGCTCAGATGGTCATTGCATTGGGCATAGGCGTACTCCACATAAGCCTGGCGATGATTACAAAATCGATATGGTCAGTCAGGAAAGAGGGCTTCAAGAACTCACTGAGTGCTATCGGCTGGACACTGCTGATTGTGGGTACAGTCATCGTCGTTGCAATAGCCCTGGTCGGCCTGGTGGATGAGAATACAGCAAAATGGATCATCATAGGCATAGCAGGAGTGTCCTGCCTGGGAATATTCCTCTTCAACAAATGGGGAAGGAACCCTCTCATCAACATCGGCTCCGGCCTTTGGGATACATACAGTATGGCTTCCGGCCTTATGGGCGATGTCCTGAGCTATATCAGACTGTATGCTCTCGGCCTGTCAGGCGGCATGCTGGGATCCACCTTCAATACGATTGCCGAGATGGTCAAAGGACAGAATCCGACATGGCAGTGGGTTCCATTTGTTCTGATACTGCTCGTCGGGCATGCGCTCAATCTCGCGATGAGCTGCCTGGGAGCATTCGTACACCCTTTGAGACTTAATTTCGTGGAATTCTTCAAGAATTCGGGATACGAAGGCAAAGGTTTGACTTACAATCCATTAAAGAAATAAACAAACAAAAAATTCAATAATTATGCTTAATTTAATTCTTGGTTATCTGGGGCTGGGCCTGATGCTTGGTCTGGCCGGTGTGGGTTCAAGTATTGGTACAACCATAGCAGGCAATGCCGCTGAGGGTGCACTAAAGAACAATCCTGAAAAATCATCAAGTTATATGATTCTGTCAGCGCTTCCTGCAACTCAGGGACTTTACGGATTCCTCGCTTTCATTCTCTGGCTCGGAAGGGATTTTGCTGACCAGGGTCTGAAACTCTTCGGCGTTGGTATCAGCGTCGGCCTGGTATGTATGATTTCCGCAATCCGCCAGGGTCAGGTCTGCGCAAACGGTATCATCGGCGTGTCACAGGGACATAACGTGATGACTAACACAATGATTTATGCCGCTCTCCCTGAATTCTATGCAATTCTTTCATTGATTGCCGCTATCATGATCTGATAATAGACTTTTCCGAGCGAAGCGATAGTTCTAAGACTATAAGGGAGTGCCCCTCCCTGAAGACTTTTCCGAGCGAAGCGACGGGCTTTCTCAGTCTTCAGGGAGGGGCACTCCCTTATAGGTATCAAAAAATAATCAATTAGGATAGATGTAGAGAATCTGGCCGACACGAATCGTCGTACTCTTCAGATGATTCCACTTCTGTATATTCTTCACAGTAACATGATACTTGGTCGCAATTTTCCCGAGTACATCTCCCTTCTTGACCTTATATGCAATACGGTCAGAAGCTGTAGTACTTGTCTTGATACTCTTCACAACCTGCTCAGTAAAAAGAGTGTCCGCCTTATAACGCACCAGAGAATCCACTCCGATATCAATAAATGAATTGGAATAGTTAAACGGGAGCTTAAGCACATACGAAGCCTCATTACCCGGAACTATATCCCTGATATACTGAGGATTGAGTTCTCTCAACTTCTCTACAGGCACACCTATCACCTCACTGACCTGCTGGAAATGCAGATTCTGATTGATAACAAAAGTGTCAACCTCCACAGGAATAGGGCAAGGTTGAGGTACAATACCATAGTCACGATAATACGTCATAGCATACATGGCGCCGACGAATGCAGGCATATATCCCCTTGTCTCACGCGGCAGATAAGGATAAATAGACCAGAAGTCCATTTTACCACCCGCCCTGCGGATAGCTTTGCGCACATTGCCTGTGCCGCAGTTATATGAACTGATTGCAAGGGTCCAGTCACCGAATGCATTATAAGAATCACGCAAATACCTTGCAGCAGCATCCACGGCCTTTTCCACATCCATTCTCTCATCAACGTACGAGGTGATTGTCAGCCCGTAGAGCTTGCCAGTCCTGTACATGAACTGCCACATACCCTTGGCACCAGCACGTGACTCTGCAGTCGCTCTGAGCATTGACTCTATGACAGCCATGTATTTGAGTTCAAGAGGCAGTCCATAACGGTCGAAAACCTCTTCAAAGATAGGCATATAATACTGCGCAAGGCCGAGAACCACACCCATTTTCTCAGGCATCTTCTCGGAATACTGCACGATATAATTCCTTACTGTAGGATTGAAAGGCAGAGAAATATATGAATTCATGGACTTGAGCCTCTTCATAAGCTCCTCATCTGAAGTCTTGGAAGGGAACAGGACAGAATCCAGGTCATATGACTGGCCTTCAACGTAATCAACCACCCTCCTTTTCTCGTACATAACGGAAAGGATGCTGTCAGTGACATCTGCGGTATACTCAATCTGCTCAACAATCTCCTCCTCTTCCGAATCCGGCAATGTATAGAGGTCCAGAAGCTGGTACAAATCGGTGACAACAGCTTTTATGGAATCAAGTTCATACTGAAGGCGCAACTTTTCCTGCTGAAGCTGCCTTTTAGAAGGAGCCTCAAGATAGTCCTTGATACTGACCTGTGCATTTGTCACGAAAGGCGTGAGCAACGCTGTCAACAGAATTATTATTCTTTTCATCTCAGAAATTGAATCCCAGCCTCAATCCGAATGCAGGCGAAAGGCTGCCTGAGGCCGCGAGTTTAGTGTCTGGGGTTATTACAGTAGGACTGACGTCAAGAGCCAGATTGTCGTCAATCTCAAAATTATGCATATAGGCGAAGACATTGGCGTCTATAATCTGGAGAAGATATACGGCAGCAACGGCCAGGATTGAATAATCCCTGTATCTTCTATAGATATCCCTATAGTAAAGTGCCTGCTCCGCAGTGATAGGGCTGGTATTTCCTTCCATTCCCGCTTCCTTGTATATCCTGCGGAACCGTTCATAGTTTGTACCGTAGAAATTATAATAATGAAGTCCGGCCACGATACCGCCCCAGTATATCGGCAGTTTCCACGCTTCGCCATTATATATCTGGCCCAGCCCCGGGCAGAGTAGAGAATATAACGTCGCCTTCGCGGCCACCGGATATTCATCCTTCTTCATATTATAGACTCCGTCCATCAAAGAAGACCAATAGAAAAGTCCGGCGCCTATGAAGCAGGCATTGCTGATATACTTGTTCCTGACTTCGAACTCAGTACCTACAGACTGTTTGTAGAGATTGTTGAAATAGAATCCCGAACCGAGGGAAGCGGCGATTCCGCCATAAAAGATCGGGAGTTTCCAATACTGTCTGTTGTATATCTGCTCTCCACCGATAAAAAGAAGAGAGCCGGCGAAAACCACTCCCGGTTTCACCTCTTCCTTGTGACTGATACCGCGGAAATAGTTTTTGAAGGAAAACATCACATCCACGGAAGAGGTATCGGCAGGATCGTCGTTATAGTTCTGTTTGAAGGCATCTTCACGGAACTGCGCCAACGCGGCAGAACTGAAAATGCACAGAAAAGCCGTTGAAACCAAAAGATATGTCAGCAGCCTACGCATCAATATCCTTTTTCTCCAATATGTCAAGCAGTTTCTTTACCTGCTCGTCAGAATCAAAACGGATGGTAAGGCTTCCCTTTCCTGACGCGCTTCTGCGTACACTCACTGCACCATTGCAGCACTTGGACAAACATTCCCTAAGCCTGTTGTACCCGTCATTCAGATTATCAGAACTGTCCTTAGAAGATTTTGAAGTCTTCGATGACATTCTGGAAATCCTTTCTTCAAGCTGCCTTACAGAAAGATCCTCCTTGACTACAAGATCGCACAACTGCTCCTGGACTTCCGGTTTGTCTATACCGAGAAGCACTTTTGCGTGTCCTACGCTGAGCAAGCCGACTTTCAGGTCATGCTGGACTTTCACAGGCAACTTCAGAAGCCTGAGAGAATTGGTTACGGATGTACGCTTCTTCCCTACCCTGTCAGCCATCTCTTCCTGGGTAAGCTGGCATTCGTCAATCAGCCTCTGATAGCTCATAGCAACCTCGATAGGATCCAGATTCTCTCTCTGGATATTCTCCACAATTGCCATTTCGAGCATGCTGCGGTCATTTGCCTCGCGCACATACGCCGGAATCATGGTCATTCCTGCCAGACGGCAGGCACGGAACCTGCGCTCACCGCTTATAATCTGGTATTGTGTATCAGACACCTTTCTCACGGTGATAGGCTGTATCAGGCCGAGCGTCCTGATAGATGATGCCAGTTCCTCAATCGCATCCTGATTGAAAGTCAGACGCGGCTGATAAGGGTTGGCGACAATCATGTCGGCAGGCACTCTCATCACATCCGAGGTGTTTGTCCTGCTCTTGACGCCGACAACTTCCTTGTTTATATATCCTACGGGCTTGCGCAATGATTCTGCACTTGGTGCGTCACCAAGCAGAGCGCTGAGACCTTTTCCTAATCCTCTTGGTTCTTTTGGCATAATCGGAAAGAGATTAACTGCGTTCGAGCAGTTCCTTAGCAAGATTCAGATAATTTGTAGAGCCATTGCTCATAATATCATACAGAATGATAGGCTTACCGTGTGAAGGGGCTTCAGACAGCCTTATGTTCCTCTGTATGATTGTGCGGAATACGAGGTCCTTGAAATGTTCCCTGAGCTCGTTGACGACCTGTGTGTGAACTTTGGTCCTGCCGTCAAACATGGTAACGACGAATCCCTCGATCGTCAGGCTAGGATTGACACCGTTCTGTACAAGCCGTATGGTCTGCAGAAGCTTTCCAAGTCCTTCGAGAGCAAAGAACTCCGGCTGGACAGGGATGATCACGGAATCCGCTGCAGTCAGGGAATTCACTGTAATAAGCCCTAGCGAAGGGGAACAGTCGATAATTATGTAATCGTAATTGTCCCTTATCGAATCAAGTGCATTCTTCAGGATGGATTCACGGTTCTCAGCATCGAGCATCTCTATCTCGGCACCGACAAGATTGATATGGGAAGGAATCATATGGAGCTTCTCTATTTCAGTCTGGATGAGCGCGTCTTCGATATTGATCCTCCCTATCATTACTTCATACAGAGTCCTGCGATGCTCATCATCCGGAGAGAAATTAAGACCCGAGGTAGTATTTGCCTGAGGGTCAGCATCGATAATCAGTACACTCTTCTCAAGCACTGCAAGAGATGCAGCAAGATTTATTGCTGTCGTGGTCTTGCCTACCCCACCTTTCTGATTTGCTATTGCTATAATCTTTCCCATAAAACGATATTTGCACTAAGAATGCAAATCTACTAAAAAAATCGTACATTTGCAGCACTATGACCAAAACCAAAAACAGTTGGTTCATCATTGTGAACCCACATGCCGGTTCCGGCAAGACCATGAAGGAATGGCCGGCCGGGCAGAGCAGACTGGACGAGCTGGGAGTAAACTACAATGCCGTCCTGACCAGTCACAGAGCACACGCCACCACCCTGGCATGCTTCGCTGCAAGCAAGGGATACAGAAGGATCCTCGGTGTCGGAGGAGACGGAACAATCCACGAAATATTCAACGGAATCCTCAAATGGTGTGAGGAGAACGGCGCAGATCCATCAGAGTTCTATCTGGGAGTTGCTCCGATAGGCTCCGGGAATGACTGGATCAAGGCTTTTGACATAGAGAAGGACGTTGTCACTGTTGCCGATCTGATGGCCAAAGAGTCGTTCGGACAGGAGGACGTGGTTAAAGTCGAGCTTGCGGATGACAAGGTATGCTACATGGCCAACATCGGAGGCCTAGGTTTTGACTCACACGTATGCGAGATAGTGAACAGGCAGAAGGCTGCAGGACGCAGGAACAAGATGATATATGCAAACGCATTGAGGCGAACTATCTTCAGCCTTCGTGCAATCAATCTGCAGATTCTTGCAGACGGAGAGGAAGTCCACAACGGACCTTGTCTGTCAATCGCACTCGGAAACGGCAGGTACAGCGGCAGCGGAATGTGCCAGGTACCTCTTGCAGAAATCAATGACGGCATTCTTGACGTCATGATAGTGCCGAAACTTCCACTTAAGATATTGCTGAAAGAAGTGAAAAGAATCTTCGGTCATAACGTGCACGAGTCCGAATACATCAAGTACGTAAGGTGCAAGACGCTGGAGATTCTGCCTCTTGACGCACGGTCCAAAGACATAGTAGAAGTGGACGGCGAGATAGAAGGAATGCTCCCTGCAAGGGTCAGCGTTACAGGCCAGAAGGTCAACGCACTAACCTGGTAGAAACTATTTCCGCGATTTTTCCGAAAATCCAGCCGATAATCCAGCCTGCAATCAAACCGACAAGCACGTCTCCGAAGAAGTGCTTCCCGACGAATATCCTGCTGAGGCCTACAAGCACGGCCCATATCACCATGCACCGCTCATACCTGTTGTAGGAATGTTTCCTGTCTATTCTGAAACAGACCAGGGAGCCCACGGCGAACATCATCGAATTGGCGGCATGGGCTGAGAAAAAGCCATAGTAATTTCCCTTACCCTCAAGCAGATGGAGGCCGTTTCTTATCATATAGTCTGTCCAGCAGGGGCGGAATCTTGCCACGGCATCCTTGACAAGATTGGCAAACTGGTCGCAGGCCGTGACAGCGAGTGCCAGGGAGGCCACTGCAACCAAGCCCCTCTTCCACCCGAGTCTGATAAAAAGAAACACTGCCACCACAAGATACATGGGAAACCATATATACTTGTTGGACATGAACATCCACAAAGCATCCGTGGCCGGGGAATTCAAAGAATTGATAAACAGAGTGATATCCCAGTCACAACGCTCAATATAATGAAGCAGGCTTATTTCTGCAACGCCTTCCATAACAAGTCTTTTAGTTCATTCAAGCCTTCCGATGAAACGGAAGAGATGAAAACGTGTGGTATTTTTTTCGGAAGATGAGGCCGGATTTCCTTCTCAATCTGCTCATCTGCCAGGTCACACTTGGTAATGGCCAGCACACGCTCCTTCGCAAGAAGTTCCGGATTGTAAAGCTTCAATTCAGAAAGAAGTGTCTTATATACGGCGGCAATATCATCCTCTTCAATGCTTACCATAAAGAGCAGCACGGAGTTGCGCTCGATATGCCGCAGGAACCTGGTCCCGATACCGCGACCCTCGTGAGCTCCCTCGATGATGCCTGGTATGTCCGCCATTACAAAGGAACGGTCATCAAAGTACTTCACGATACCAAGGTTCGGTTCCAGAGTCGTGAACGCATAATCGGCTATCTTGGGCTTGGCTGATGTTATGCTGGAAAGCAGCGTGGATTTACCGGCATTCGGGAATCCCACAAGGCCGACATCTGCAAGAAGCTTGAGCTCAAGGATAAACCATCCCTCCTCTCCGTCTTCTCCCGGTTGCGCGTACATCGGAGTCTGTCTGGTAGGAGACTTGAAATGGTCATTTCCCCAGCCTCCCTTGCCTCCTTTGCAGAGAATCCTTTCTTCACCGTCTTCCGTGAGTTCGAAAAGGATTTCTTCAGTCTCGGCATTCTTCACCACAGTGCCAAGAGGGACATCGAGATAGATATCCGCACCATTCTTGCCGTGCTGGAGCGCCGCTCCGCCCTTCTCACCTTCATCCGCCTTGATATGCTTGCGGTATTTGAGATGGATCAGGGTCCAGAACTGTGCATTCGCCCTGAGGATAATATGGCCGCCTCGTCCTCCGTCTCCTCCGTCAGGACCACCCTTTGGAATATATTTGGCCCGGTGAAGATGCATTGACCCGGCGCC
>JAKSJU010000008.1 GCA_024402095.1 Bacteroidales bacterium
ATGGTAATTAATTGTTATGCAGTTGATTAATGTGTATTACGATATCGTTCGATTATTATGACACATTTTTCATTAACTAATAACAACATTATTACCTATGAAAATTTTTAACAAAATCGTTGGCATCGTAGTATTACTTGCGATGTCAATCTCCGTAAGCGCTCAGAACGTAACGGTAAAGGGTAATGTAAAAGACGCCAGCGGCGTGCCCGTTATCGGAGCAACAGTTCTGCAGACAGGGACAACATCCAACGGTACAGTTACCGACATCGACGGTAACTACGTTATCAGTGTTCCTGCGAACGCTAATCTTACTTTCACTTGCATCGGCTACGTTGACCAGGTCATCGCAGTTGCAGGCAAGGGTGTTATCGACGTAGTTCTCGTAGAGGACAGCGAAATGCTTGAAGAAACTGTCGTCATCGGTTACGGTGTACAGAAGAAGAGCGACCTTACAGGTGCTGTGGCTTCTGTAAAAGAGGGCGATCTCAAGAACCGTTCAACATCCGATGCAGCTGCTGCACTTCAGGGAAAGGCAGCCGGTATACAGATTATCAATGCATCAGGTGCTCCTGGATCAGGCTCCGAAATCCGCGTGCGCGGTTATTCTTCAAACTCAGGCAACATCGGACCACTCCTTATCGTAGACGGTCTTAAAGTGGACAATATCCAGTACCTTGATCCTTCTATGATCGAGTCAATGGAAGTTCTCAAGGACGCTGCTTCTGCAGCCATTTACGGTGCTCAGGCAGGTAACGGTGTTGTTCTTGTCACGACAAAGAAAGGTCAGGAAGGCCATACCAGTATAACATATACAGGAAAAGCCATTCTTGAGTCACTTGGGAAAAAGGCTGATATCTTCCGCGCAGCTGACTATATTGATTACCAGACTTATATTGGTAATCTCACAGAAGAATACTTGAGCTCTATCGGTTATGATGGTACAGACACAGACTGGTACGATGCTTTGTTTGCTCCTAGCTGGTCACAGCAGCACGGACTTACCTTCCAAGGCGGCAACAACAAGGGCCATTTTATGGCCGCGCTCAATTACGTTAATAATGATGGTATCGTAAGAGGAAACAAAGATGTGTACACTCGTCTGACCGCTCAAATCAATGCTGACTACCAGATTTTCAAATGGTTCAACATCTCCACAAGCAATTCTATTGAAAAGTGGAGCAGGACTTCAGTTTCTTCTGGTTATCAGTCAACATTGAACTCTGTAGTATCTATCGATCCTCTTACTCCTGTGTACTACAAGACTCTTGAGGAGGCTTCAGTCACAATGCAGGAGCATGCTGCTCTCGGTGAATATATACCTAGAGATCCTAATCATAACAATGATTATTATGGAGCCTCAAAGATTATGGAGGAAGCTACCGGTAACCCTCTTTGGCAGAGAGATAGAACCGACTCTTCAAGTGAAGGCTTCAATATCCGTGGTAACATCTCAGGAAATCTTAATCCAATCAAGGGATTGACCATCACTTCACGTTTAGGATATAGAATTGCACAAAACAATTCTCACAGCTATTCCGCACCATATTATCTAAATAGTATGGCCAAGTCCACCACTTACAGCATTTCCGCTAATGTTAACACCAACTACTATTATCAGTGGGAAAACTTCGCAAACTACAATAAATCATTTGGGAAGCACAACATTGGTGCTATGGTCGGTATGTCATATACGGAAAGCCATAATGACAATGCTTCATTGTCTTCAAGTGGTGAAAATATCCTGAAGGGATATGAGCCGAACTTCCGTTATATAAACTATCTTACTTCTGATGCTAATAAGAGTATGAACAACGAACCTGGTATGTCAGCTGAGCTTTCATACTTCGGACGTCTGATCTACAGCTATGACAACCGTTACAGCGTTCAGGCAAACTTCCGCGCTGACGCATACGATTCCTCAAAGCTCTCCGCAAAGAACCGTTGGGGATATTTCCCTTCAATATCAGCCGGTTGGACCATCAGCAACGAGCCTTTCTTCAAGGATAATGTCAGCCGTGACGCAGTATCATTCCTGAAACTCCGCGGATCCTGGGGACGCAATGGTAACGTAAATATACTCAATGGATACAGATATTCTACATCCATCGCTCTCAATAGTGAAATGTATCAGTATAATCCTTCACTCGGGAACGGACAGCCTTCTCTTGGTTCCAAGCCAACAGGACTTGCCAATCCTGATCTCAAGTGGGAAACATCAGAGCAGATTGACCTCGGTCTCGATGCCCGTTTCCTCCGCGACCGTTTGACGGTGGGAATCGACTGGTATAAGAAAACAACCAAAGACCTTCTTATCCAGGTTTCACCGCTTCCTGAAATTGGTGTTAGCACTTCTTGGGTAAATGCAGGTAATGTGCTCAACACTGGTTTCGAATTCGAACTCGGATGGAGAGATAATATCGGAGATTTCCAGTACAGTATTTCTGCAAATGCTTCGACATTGCACAATGAAGTGCTTGAAGTGCACTCTCTCCTCAATAGGATTGACGGTTCAGGTATTTCTGGCCTCAACAATAAACTTAATACTGCTTTTGAGTCAGGATACCCTATCTGGTACTTCCGCGGATTCAAATACGCTGGCGTTGATCAGGAGACAGGCGGTCCTCTTTACTACAACGCAAAAGGTGAGAAAGTCAGCACAGTATCTGATAATGACAAGCAGTATCTAGGTGAAGGTATTCCTAATTTCACGTATGGTATTACCATCAATCTTGCATACAAGGGCTTTGATTTCACACTGTTCGGAACTGGCGCTTCTGGAAACGAGATATATAATATTATGGTTTCTGCCGACAGGCCTAAGGTCAATTGCCTCGACACTTACTGGAAGAATTCTTGGGGAAATCCGTCAGTTGACAAAGCATCTGCAAAATATCCTGATATGAAGCAGGTGGCAACAAAGTGGGATTTCTTCAGTTCTAGTGCTTGTGTATTCGATGGTTCTTTCTTCAAAATCAAACAGATTCAGCTCGGATATACTATCCCTGTGAAGATAACCAAGAAAGCTCTCATCAATGATCTGAGAATCTATGCATCACTCGATGACTACTTTACTTTCACAAAGTATCCTGGTGCTGATCCAGAAACCTCATCTTACAATGCCGGAGACGGACGCGGTATGGATTCGGGTTCATATCCTACAACCAAGAAGGCTGTGTTCGGTATCAATCTTACATTCTAATCAATTAAAGTATTCTGAATATGAAAAAAATAGTATACTCAATACTTGCTGTCGTTGCAGTATTTGCTACATCTTCTTGTGAGAGTCGTCTCGATATCCCACAGAAAGGTGTGTCTGCTTACGAGACTTTCTATCAGACAGAAGAAGATGCTGAAGGCGCTCTTGTAGCCGCATATGCTAGTTTCGCGACATATGTAACAGGACGCGGTAACGCATTTATCTATACTCCTATCAAGGTGGCTCTTAATGATTGCGGCGATGATATGTATGCTGCAGGTTCAAACTTTGGCGACAATGACTATATGCCAGCACTCAACGAGTTCCGCTTTGATTCAGGTAATGAGGTGATATACAATCTTTATCAGGGCTTGTTCCTCGCCAATTATACTTGTAATCTAGTGATTGATAATTTTAAGGACGGACTTCCTGACGGATCACAAACAGCAGTTACAAAGAGATGTGTAGCTGAGGCTCGTGTGATGCGCGCTTACATATATTTCCTTCTTACAACACTTTGGGATAATCCACCTTTTATTGATCACGTAATAGCAGATGGTCTCCCTTACAACTCTAATCTCGACCCTGAAAATCCTATGTCTCACGAAGACCTTCTTAGGTGGGTTGCCAGCGAGTGTGAGACATCAGTACCTGATCTTGACGAGCGCAAGAGTGTTGCTGACAAGGATGGTGCTGTCAAAGTAACAAAGGGATTTGCCAATGCACTCGCAGGAAAGGCATATGTATTTCTTGGTGACTGGGACAATGCAAAGACTGCGCTGAAGAAAGTAATAGACTCCGGCAAATATGCACTTGTTTCCGGTGACAGATACTGGGAGAATTTCCACATTGAAGGAGACGGAAATGAAGAGAAAATCTTCGAGTCAAACCTTGAATTCAATTCCGGTATTGGTGTTTGGGGTGGAATCAATCAGCGTTCCGGATGGATGGATGCCAATCTTTGGGCACCTAGAAAGGATCATTTCGCAGCTTTCCCTCTCACTTCATATATGGGAGGAACTGACGGCTGGGGTGGACTTGGCGTCCCTCAGAAGTTCGGCGACGACTTCTTCGCAAATGATGGACATTCAGCTCGCTTTGATGCTACATTTGTTCACATCGATGATATAATTCTTAATTCTGATTATGATGTTACTGTATTTGAGTGCTCTAAGTATGCAAAATACGGCACACTCGTACTTGATGATGACGGAAAACCTAAAATCGCAAAACACAAGCATCCTGATGGTACTGAATATGAAGAGAAACAATACACTTTCAAAGTTTCTGCTCTTTCTGATGAAGACAAGCTCGATGCTGATTGTATCGGTATCGCTGATGTTAAAGATGGACTTTACGGACAGTCTTTCTGGATTCCTTTCAAAACTCTTGTGAAAGGCACAGACTGCCATAAGGATTATGGTGACAACGTGCGACTGAATAATGGTCTTGTGATGAGATATGCAGAAGTCCTGCTTCTCTATGCAGAAGCTTGTATCAATTCAGGCGATGCTGGTCAGGCTCTTTGGGCTGTTAAAGAAATTCAGGAACGTGCCGGTTCGAATACAATAAGCACTTCCGTAAATATGGAGACAATCAAGAAGGAGAAATCATATGAACTATGGATGGAAGGAAGCCGATTCCTTGATTGTGTCCGTTGGGGCGATACAGCCGGAATGAAGAATGCAGGACAGGATGTGCCTAAGCTTTTCGATAAAGTACACAGAGCACCAAAGGCAGGAGAGAATCCTGTATGGGAGAATGGTGTAGAGTCCAAGAGTCGTTTCTATACAGTATCAAGCCACGAAGCCATTGATGCAAAATATACTGTTGGATTTGTTGAAGGAAAGCATAATCATTTCCCATTCCCTATGACAGTTATCGAGAAGAATCCTAATCTCACTCAGAACCCTGGGTGGGAATAGGATATCTTGGTTTTTATTTTTCGGGCGCCTCTTCGGAGACGCCCGATTTTTTCCCCTATTGATACAACTTAAGTTTTTACGATTCTTTCCTTCCGGGCCTCGAATTATACGTTTCTTGTCTTAATTTACGATTTTGCGTCTCATATTTGGCTCAGTTAATTTTTAGACTGAATGACTATGAGAGATTTTCTTAACACAAGATTTGCGGACCCGACGGTGGACTTCGCATTCAAAAGGATTTTCGGGACGGAACAGTACAAGAAGGCAACCATCGGGCTGCTTAACAGCCTGTTCGATGAGGTGGACATCGTTGACGTGAAGTTCCTGAACAACGAACTGATCGGCGATACTTTCGAGAGCCGAAAGGCGACTGGGATTTCAAGCTGCAGCCGACCTACGTGGTGGCGTTCCTGAACTTCCCGCTGCGCAAGCTGTCGCCGGAATTGGAGAATGAGGGCAGGTATCTGCTCCGATATCGGACGAAGGAACTGGAGACCGGGCATAAGATGCCGGGGAGCACGGAATACGTGTTTCTGGGGATGCAGGACTTCGATAAAAAGTATGAAGAGCTGGAGACATATCCGGAAAAATGGCTATATTGCATGCGTGAAGCCGTCACGATGACGGAGGTGCCATCCGAGCTGAAGAAGGAGGCCGAGTTCGAGACCTTTTTCGATGCGTGCCGGAGGGCGGGTTTCACGAAGCAGGAGGAACAGTTATACATTACGGATATGATGACGGAACGTGATATCAAGAATGCCAAGGACCTTGCGGTGCGAGAAGGCCGTGAGGAAGGACGCCAGCAGGGACTTGAAGAAGGAAGGACTGAAGAAGCAACTAAGATTGCAAAAGCCCTTTTGGACAAAGGCGTGGATATAAACGTGATTTCGGAATGCACGGGACTTAGTCCTGAATCCATTCAATCTTTGTAGATTTTTCGGGCGCCTCTTCGGAGACGCCCGATTTTTGTTTATATTTGGTCCTATGAAACGGTTTTTTATCAATACTTTGGCTGCTGCAAGCCTGCTGCTCTCCGGTGTATGGAGCGCGGCTCAGAATACTGCAGAAATACGAATCGATGCGAGCAAACCTTCCGGTTACATAGATCCGCTCCTTTACGGACAGCTTTTCGAGCACATCTATTTTTCTCCTAACAACGGAGTGTGGAACGAGATGATATTCGAGCGCTCTTTCGAGCCGGAGCAGTATCCTGGCATCCATCCGCGTGACGGATATTTTGACGGCTGGTTCATGGATGACAATCAGGTTCTCCATTCACCGACCCGTTACGAACAGCCTTTGGACATTGTCAGCCTGGATACTGACGAGTATGTTGTTGAAATGGACATCAACTGGCGATCATACAGACTTGCCCGACGTTCCTGGAGCGGGGGATTGATGGATATACGTTTCGCCTTCGCCAACGGAAGTGACGGAGAACCGTATTATGTGCGTCTCCATAATCCGTATTACGAAGTCCGCACATTTACTCCTGCACAGACGCAGTCTCAGATTCAGGCTGCGGAAGCAGCAAAGGCACGCGAAGCATTGCAGAAACAGAGCAGCAACCCTTATTTCGCGATAGCACGGATGGTCGAAAAAGAGACTTCAATGTTCGGACGCACCCGTCTTGTGAAAACTCTCGATCCGCTTGTGTCCAAGGATGCAAGCGAAGCCCAGATCAACGAAAATCAGGACTGGCACAAGTTGCGCATAGTATCCAGGGGACAAATAGCCAGGGTTTTTTATGATGGCAGGCAGGTGCTCTCATATTCAAAGCTTGAGCGAAGCGGGCACAACGACATAGTATTTTGGGTGAACTATACCGAGGCTACCTATAAGAATATCAAGGTCAGTTCCCCGGACGGGAAACAGATATATTTTGAAGGTACCCCTGAGGATGTAAGGATTCCTGCGGTGGCGCAGCAGTGGAATACATTCGGCGCAGCAGAATACGGTCTTGTCAAGGGCGATGCGGTCAACATGGACTATTCGCAGCGCATCAGCGCAGTATCAAAGGCCGGTGTCTGCCAGGGACCTCAAAATGTTGTTGCAGGCGAAACTTATGTAGGTAGTATCTATGCAAAAGGTGACGGAAATCTTTCCGTAGCCTTCAAGAACGGCGATTCCTTTATCGGCGAGCAGCTGCTTGGCGTGCCGGGAAAGGATTGGAAGAAGTATGAATTTGCAATTCCTGCCGGAGAATATGCAGGGGACGCTGATTTTGCCATTTCAGTAGAAAACGGGACCGTGCAGGTGGACGCCGTCAGCCTTATGAGTTCTACAGGTTTAAGCCTCGGCGGATTTCGTCCGGACATATATGAAACTGTAAAGGACCTTCATCCTACCTGCTTGCGCTGGCCTGGAGGTGGATATGCGGCTCAATATGACTGGAAATGGGGCATCGGACCGCAGGAAAGCCGTCAGAGATGGGCACATTGGATGTGGATGGACTATGACCAGAACTGTTTCGGCACGGACGAATTCATACGCTTCTGCCGTGAGATCAATACAGAACCGATAATTGTCGTCAGCGTCGCTTTCGAACGTCCCGAGTCGGAGTACGAGCAGATTCTGCAGAATGCCTGCAACTGGCTGCGTTACTGCAATGAGCCTGCGACAGGGGAGTGGGGAGCGAAGAGAGCCGCCAACGGGCATCCGGAGCCTTATAATGTCAAGTACTGGGAAATCGACAACGAGATGTGGGAGATGGGCATCGAACGGTACGAGAGGTGCGTACGTGATTTTTCTACGGCTATGCGCAAGATTGACCCTGACATCAAGATAATAGCCTGCGGAGGATTCCAGGAGGATCAGGAGTTCCTGAACCGTTCAGGAAACTACTTCGATTACCTTAGCCTTCATCATTATGAGAATGAGAACGGCTATGCTACGGGTGCGGACAGACTTGGACGGCAATATGACAGGTATGCCGATATGATAGCTTCCTGCCCAAATCCCAACATCAAGCTGTTTATTTCGGAATGGAACCTTCAGAGCATAGACTGGCGGACAGGCCTGTTCGCCGGAAACTTCCTCAATATGTGCGAATCCAAGGATGTCGTAGCCATGGGCGCAGCGGCTCTCTTCATCCGCAGGACGGATTCTCCGGACTGGAACAACGCATTCATCAATTTCGACTACAAGGATGTCTTCGTGGCTCCAAATTATCAGATAACTGATCTCTGGTACGATCATTTCTCACGCTACCGCCTGTCCTATGAGGGCGATACTGCAGGATTGAGCATCAGCACTACCATGTCTGAGAACGGCGGAGAAATAATCGTGAAAGTGGTGAATTCATCTGAAGAGGCCCGTACACTCAAGGTTGGAGGCAACTGGACCGGTATCTCCGGTGGAGAATATCAATATTATGCTCCAGGAGACCTCAGAGCCGCTAACAGTATGGAAAACAAGAATGCCGTTGCTCTCAAGACTGTGTCCCTGGAATCCGAAAACGGGGAAGTATCACTCTCAATAGAACCGATCAGCGCGGGTGTGCTTGTGATAAGGAGAAATTAGTATCCTTACATCCTGAATTCTGACATATCGATGCCCTGCGCCTCTTTCTCCCTGATTTCAGTGGAAGAAATGTCTACTACCGGGGCGTCGATAAGTTGTATGTTGTACATAGACTCCGGCAGGTCCTCGAAGCCTATGTTGCCATCCATGACTCTGGTGACATAAGGGTCCAGAACGTATGGAGCCGGGGCGTGCTGTATCTCTTCCTGAAGCTGGCGCTTCATCTGGACCATATCATACCCTATGCGAGGATAAACCACCACTCCGAATTCGTTGAGAAGCCTTGGGAAGTCTCTCCATTTATGGATGTTGACAAGATTGTCCGCACCGATCACCAAAGTGAAATCGTTTTCAGGCTCTCTCTTCTTCAGTGCATCCAGAGTCTTCACGGTATAGTGTGGCGGCTTCATCTCCAGCTCTATGTTGTCCACCCATACCCTCAGTTCCGGATGCCTGCGCACAGCATCAATGGCGTCACGGTAACGCTGCTCTCCGGTGAGCGCCTTGCATTTGCTTTTCAACGGATTCTGAGGAGAAATCACCAGATATACCCAATCGAAGTCCTTGACACTCGTGAGGTACTCCATAATGGCGAGATGGCCTGTATGGAGCGGGTCGAAACTTCCTGAATATACGGCTATCTTCATTTCTTCAGAAATTCTTTCACCATGTTTTCCGCATCCAGAAATGCGGTCTGAAGATCGTCATTGACAAGCTTGCGGTCAAACCTGCCGTCGGCGAACTCAAGTTCGGAAGAGGCTTTGTCCAGCCTCATCCTGATATCCTGCTCGGAATCGGTGCCGCGTCCTCTCAGCCTTTGCTCAAGGACTTCCATGCTCGGAGGTACGATGAGAACTGACAAAGCGCTTTCGCCGAAATATTTTTTCAGGTTCACGCCGCCTTTGACGTCCACGTCAAAAAGAATGACATTGCCCTTCGACCAGATTCTCTCAACTTCGGACTTGAGAGTGCCGTAGAAATGGTCCCTGTACACTTCCTCATGTTCTACGAAGGCATCCTGCGAGATGAGTTCGCGGAACTTGTCAGCGCTTATGAAATAATACTCCACACCGTCTTTTTCGTCCCCTCTGGGCGCTCTGGAAGTGGCAGAGATTGAAAACTCAAAGTTGTCGTACAATTCGAGAAGATGTCCTACTATCGTACTTTTGCCGGCTCCAGACGGAGCGGAAAATATGAGAACTTTGCCGGTCATTAGCTTTAATATTTATGCAAAAATAACTAAATTCGCGAGATTTTCTGTTTGACAATACTAAATCATTCATAATAATTATGGTATCTTATAAAGATCTGGGTCTCGTGAACACCCGCGAAATGTTCGCAAAGGCAGTGAAGGGCGGCTACGCTATTCCTGCATTCAACTTCAACAATATGGAGCAGCTCCAGGCTATCGTCATGGCAGCAGCAGAGACAAAGTCTCCTGTTATCCTTCAGGTCAGCAAGGGAGCCCGTAAATATGCTAACGCAACTCTCCTCCGCTATATGGCAGAGGGTGCTGTGGCATACGCAAAGGAACTCGGTTGGGAGAAGCCTGAAATCGTGCTCCACCTTGACCACGGTGACAGCTTTGAGACTTGCAAGGACTGTGTAGACAGCGGTTTCTCTTCAGTAATGATCGACGCTTCTTCACTTCCATACGAGGAGAATATCGCCCTCACAAAGAAGGTTGTAGAGTATGCACACCAGTTTGACGTTACAGTTGAGGCTGAGCTTGGTGTTCTCGCAGGAGTTGAGGATGAGGTTTCTTCAGCAGTTTCACACTATACAAAGCCTGAGGAAGTCATTGATTTCGCTACCCGCACAGGCTGCGATTCTCTCGCAATTTCAATCGGAACATCCCACGGTGCATACAAGTTCACTCCTGAGCAGTGCACACGCGACCCTAAGACAGGCAAGCTCGTACCTCCACCGCTCGCATTCAACGTACTTCACGAGGTTGAGAAAAAGCTTCCAGGATTCCCTATCGTACTCCATGGATCATCATCAGTCCCTCAGGACGAGGTTGATACAATCAACGCATACGGCGGAAAACTTCCTGACGCAGTAGGTATCCCAGAGGAGCAGCTCCGCGAGGCTTCTAAGAGCGCAGTCTGCAAGATCAACATCGATTCAGACTCACGTCTCGCAATGACAGCGGCAGTCCGCAAGCATCTTGCCGAGAATCCTAGCCATTTCGATCCTCGTCAGTATCTTACTCCTGCACGCGACAACATGAAGAAGATGTACATTCACAAGATTGTGAACGTACTCGGATCAGACGGAAAGGCTGCCTAAAGCATCTTTTTGTGTCTGAATAGCAACCAAGTGGCGGTCACTATGACCGCCATTATTGCTAATATGCCAATCCAGGCGAACCTGAGGTCGGCGAACGGCAGTCTTATGTTCATTCCGTAGATGCTTGCTATGAGGGTAGCAGGCATGAGGAGAAGCGAGATGAATGTGAATGTCTTCATTATCCTGTTCTGGTCCAGGTTGATGATACCGACCACGGTATCCTGAAGATATTCGAGTCTCTCGAATGTGAAATTGGTATGGTTGATCAGCGAGGCGATATCCTGGATGATGACGTTCATGTCATCCCTGAGGTCCTTGTCCTTGGGACAGAGCTTGCTTTTTATTATGTTGGACATCATCCTCTGCTTGTCCACGATGTTTTCGCGGATGAGCATGGCATTTTCCTGCAACTGATTGATGTCCAGAAGGAACTCCTCGTTGATATCCTCCTGCTGATTGATTCTCTTGCTGAACTGGGTGGTGTCCTGGGACACAAGCTCCACAAGGTCGGCATCCAGGTCTACTCTCTTGTTCATTATCTCTACGAATACGGTCCATCCGTCCGGGAATTCTTCGGGACGGGCCTGCATTTTGAGCTGCAGAGTATTGAAAGATCTCAGTGGAATGTCCCTGAGCGTAGTCAGAACGCCTTTTGACAGAATGAATGAAACCGGGTCCATGGTCATTTCGTCGTCAGCAGGGGACATGAAATTGGTGTTGGCGAAGATTACTCCGTCCTCTTCTGAAAAACGTGATGAACTTTCGATTTCCTCGGCTTCCGCACGGCTCTGGATTTCAGCGCCGATATACGCTTCGACTGTTCTCTTTTCATCTCCCGTCGGCTCGAAGAGATCTATCCAGAGAACATTTTCTTTGCTGATAGTAGCAAACTCCGTTTGAGACTGTCCGAAGAGAATTTCCTCTCCGCGTCTGTAGAAATACTTGATCATTTTACCTTCCTGTTTATCCCGGCACTTTCGTCGGAAGGGTTTAACTTACGGGTTAGCCGACATCACGGAGAAGCCGGCGCGCAAAGATAAAAATCTTTTCGGGATTGTCAAACATTTATTGCTGAGGCTTAAACGGTTGCCTTCCCAGAATCGATCTGCCGAGAGTCAGACTGTCGGCATATTCCAGATTGTCTCCGAAGCCCAGGCCTCTGGCGAGCGTGGAGACCTTGCATCCAAGACTTTCAATCTGCCGGTAGATATAGAATGCCGTTGTTTCTCCTTCAACGTCCCCTGGAAGAGCAAGAATTATTTCCTTGCCGCTGTCCACCCTTTCCACCAGCTGGCGTATCGTCAGGTCCGAAGGAGCGATGCCGTTGATGGGGGAGATGATGCCGCCCAGTACGTGATAAACCCCATGGTACTGTCCGGTGGCCTCTATGCTCATTACGTCACGGACGTTCTCGACAACGCATATCTGATTGTGATCCCTGCTTTTGTCCGCGCAGATGGCGCAGGTGTCCGTATCCGAAATCATCATGCAGGACTTGCAGTATCTGACCTCGTCGGCAAGCCGGTCGATTGCGCTTGCGAAGCGGTGTATGTTCTCTGAAGGCTGTTTCAAAAGGTGCAGGGCGAGCCTCAATGCACTCCTCGAGCCTACACCCGGAAGTGAACTGATTGCTTCTACGGCGTCCTGAAGCAGACGTGAGGGATACTGTTCGTTATTGTACATATTCTCCGTTCTTCCTCCAGTTTATGTAACCGATGACAGTCGAGAGTATGTATATGGAATACAGTATGCCGATTCCTATCTTGTCCTGAGAAAAGTTCAGAATGACGGCGAAGGAGTCGGCGACAAACCATACGAACCATTGCGCCAGATATGATCTGGTAAGCCAGTATGAACCGACCAGACTGAGTACGAGGGTGGCGGCATCCAGGAACGGGGCGGGATCATTTGTGCCTGCCAGTATGAAATATACGATAGGACCGCCGATGAAAACCACGCTTGCGCTGATTGGTATGGCCTTGCGGCTGAATCTGGCGATATGTATGGTGCCTCTGCCTACCTGACGCTCCGCTTCTCTCCATCTGAATATTCCGAGGATGGCCATGGCAACGAAATACAGATTGAGTATGGCGAAGGCCCATATTCTGCCGTCAATGGCAACAATCATGGCTGCCGTTGAGGTTGCAATCTGGAAATACCACATCCATTTGTGCTGGAAAATCTGCATGATGATGAATACCACGCCGGTAACCAGGGAAAATATCTCTAAATAATTCATATATCGCTTGTTTTGAGTTGCAAAGATAGAATATTTTGTCTATTTTTGCACCCCTTTGTACAACGAAAGTGCGCATGCACGAGGGTTGTCGGGAATGTATTTTTAAGTTTAACCATTTAATTTTGTTACTCACCTGATATGGCAGAGACAAAGAAAGCTGCAGTTGAGACTCCTGTAGAGGAGGCTCCAGTCAAGAAGACAGCTGCAAAGAAGGCTCCTGCAAAAAAGGCAGCCACCAAGAAAGCTGAGGAAACTCCTGCAGAGGAAGCTCCAAAGGCAAAGAAGACAACAACAAAGAAAACCCCTGCAAAGAAAGCAGAGGAAGCACCTGTAGAAGCTGCTCCAGCAGTAGAAGCTGCACCGGCAGTGGAAGAAGCTCCAAAGGCTGAGAAGAAGGTCGCAGAGACAAAGCCTGCAACAAGGCTCAATGCTTCAATCGCCCCTGAAGATTTCGACTGGGACGCATTTGAAGGTGGAGACATCTACGGCGCAGACAAGAAAGATATCCAGGCAGCTTACGACGCAACCCTCTCAAAGGTTGTTGAGAACGAGGTTGTTGAAGGAGAAGTCACTTCTATCAACAAGCGTGAGGTCGTAGTTACCATCGGAGGTAAGAGCGAAGGCGTTATCGCTGCTCCTGAATTCCGCTACAATCCTGACCTCAAGGTAGGTGATAAGGTAGAGGTTTACGTAGAGTCAGCTGAAGACAAGAAAGGCCAGCTTATCATCTCCCACAAGAAGGCACGCGCACTCAAGTCTTGGGACAGAGTGAACGAGGCATTCGAGGCAGACGAAATCGTAAAGGGTTTCGTAAAGACCCGCACAAAGGGTGGTATGATTGTCGATGTATTCGGTATCGAGGCATTCCTTCCGGGCAGCCAGATCGACATCAAGCCTATCCGTGATTACGATCAGTTCGTAAACCAGACAATAGATTTCAAGATCGTAAAGATCAACCAGGAGTTCCGCAATGTAGTCGTATCTCACAAGGCTCTTCTCGAAGCAGAGCAGGAGCAGAAGAGAAGCGAACTCATCGGCAAACTCGAGAAGGGACAGGTTCTCGAAGGCGTTGTCAAGAATATCACCAACTATGGTGTATTCGTTGACCTCGGCGGAGTAGACGGTCTCATCCATATCACAGACCTCTCTTGGGGCCGCATCAACCATCCTGAGGAAGTTGTCGCCCTTGACGAGAAGATCAAGGTCGTTGTACTTGATTTCAACGAGCAGCAGAAGAGAATCGCTCTCGGTCTCAAGCAGCTCACTCCACATCCTTGGGACAACCTCGATCCTAACCTCAACGTAGGTGACAAGGTTAACGGTAAGGTCATCCTCCTTGCTGACTACGGTGCATTCATCGAGATTCAGCCGGGCGTAGAAGGACTCGTACACGTATCAGAGATGTCTTGGTCACCAAGACTCCGCTCTGCCCAGGAATTCCTTAAGGTCGGTGACGAAGTTGAGGCACAGATCCTCTCTATCGACCGTGAGGCACGCAAGATTTCTCTCGGAATCAAGCAGCTCACAGAGAACCCTTGGGAGAATATCCGCAGCAAGTATCCTGTTGGAAGCCAGCACAAGGCAACAGTCCGCAATATCACCAACTTCGGCGTATTTGCAGAACTTGAGGACGGTGTGGAAGGACTCGTTCACATCAGCGATCTCAGCTGGAACAAGATCAAGCATCCGTCAGAGGTTGTCGCTTCAGGTGATGTTCTCGACGTTCAGATTCTTGATTTCGATGAGACCAACCACAAGCTCAGCCTTGGCCACAAGCAGCTCACTCCTAATCCTTGGGACGAGATTGAGGCTAAGTATCCTGTAGGCGCAACAGTTGAAGGCACAGTCGCTTCTGTTACCGACAAGGGTGCAAACATCACTCTTGACGGAGAAGCTGAAGGTTTCGCATTCACCCGCGAAATCGTCAAGGAAGACGGCAAGCAGGCAGTTGCAGGTGAAGTCCTCCCATTCGTGGTTGTAGAACTCCGCCGTTCAACACGCCGCATCCTCCTCAGCCATCTCCGCACTTATGCAGAGGTGAAGGAGAAGGCCGCTGCTGCTGAAGCTGAGAACACCAAGAAGGCTGTAAAGAAAGTCAACGCTAACGTGGAGAAGACTACTCTCGGAGACATTGACGCTCTTGCAGAACTCAAGGCTAAGCTCGAGAAGGGTAACTAACAGTAATGAATTTTACTTTGACAATAATGGGCACAGCTTCTGCTATGCCCATTTCTGATAGAAATCCAAGCGCCCAGATGCTTAACGTTCACGGGCGCTTGTTTTTGATTGACTGCGGTGAGGGCACACAGCAGCAGATAAGACGCAACCACCTGTCTTTTCTGAAAATCGAGGCGATATTCCTCAGTCACGTCCATGGTGACCACGTGTTCGGAATATTCGGCCTCCTGTCCACTATGGCCATGTACGGAAGGACTGCAGAACTGCATATCTGCGCTCCACAGTCTTTCGGTCCGATACTCAAGTTCTACCTGTCCTATTATGGCGATGAGCTCAATTATGAGATTGTCCATCATGTCACCAAGTCAAAGGAACCGGAAGAAATCTATGTGTCCAAAAACGTACGCGTATCCGCATTTCCGCTGCATCACAAAATCGACTGTTACGGGTACAGGTTTGATGAGATAGTACCCGAGCGCCGCCCGGAGAACCCGCCTTTCGTTCCGCGCAGTTATGCATATTGCAGCGATACCAAACCATTCGCCGAACTTTCGCAGTGGGTCAAAGGCGTTGATGTTCTGTATCACGAGGCTACGTACCCTAAAGAAATGGCGGACAAGGCTCTGGCACGGTATCATTCCACTACTTCCGATGCTGCACGATGCGCACTTGAGGCTGGTGTCTCAAAGCTTGTAGTGGGGCATTATTCATCAAGAGTTACTGATTTCGATATCTTCCAGAAAGAGTGCCGGGACGTTTTCCCTGAAAGCTATGCCGCACAGGATGGGGATATATTTGAAATTTAGTATCTTTACGATATGAAAATCTTAATGGCGGTCCTGTCTGTATTCGCAATGATTGCAGCGGACCGGACACCGCGGGAAAAATACATTCAGCAGTACTCCTCCGTCGCAGTGAGAGAAATGCGCAGGACAGGTGTGCCGGCAAGCATAACTCTGGCCCAGGGTATGCTGGAGTCGCGATATGGCTTGTCCTCACTGGCCACGGAAGCGAACAATCATTTCGGCATAAAATGTCATAACGATTGGGAGGGTGGCAGATATTATCATGATGATGACAAATCATCTGAATGCTTCAGGGTATACCGTAACGCCGACGAGTCATTCAGGGACCACTCGGATTTCCTGCGTTACAGGGACCGTTACAAATTCCTGTTCGATTATCCTGTAACGGATTACAAAAGTTGGGCGGAAGGGCTTCGCAAGGCCGGATATGCCACTGATCCGCAATATCCCGCAAAACTTATCAGACTTATTGAGGAGTATGACCTGTGCAGATTCGACATTATCCCTGAGGCCATTGAGGAAGAGATTCCAGAAGCTCCTCTTTCAATAGAAAAGCCGAAGATACATAATGTGAAACCTTCCGAAGAATACAGGTTTCCTCTATCCAGAAAAGTATATGAAGAGAACGGAGTACCTTTCGTATATTCTCTGGAGGGGGAGAGCTATCAGAGCATAGCAAAGTCCAACAATCTTTTCCTGAAGGAACTGCTGAGGTTCAACGACCTTTCTGCCGAAGCGTCGCTTGAGCCTGGTACAATAGTTTATCTGCACGCGAAGAAGTCCAAAGCACCGCGTGGACTGGAGAAATATATAGTGGAGGAAGACGGTGAGTCTCTGCGTGAGATCTGCCAGAGGTTCGGTGTGAAGATGTCTTCTGTTATAAAAATGAACAAAATGACTCCGGGCGGCGTACTGCGTCAGGGTGACACGATAAAATTGAGATAAGGATGAAAAAAGTTAGCACCAAGGTTATAATATTGGTAGCTCTTGCCCTTCTGGTATACGAAGGTACAAAGGTGCTCCTTTGGCTGATAGATAACAAGATTCCCAATTTTGAAGGGACTGCCGAACTTTTTGTCTATCCTGAAATGTCTGTTGATGAGGTGCTGGTTCAGATTGACACCCAGCTTGTAATTAAGCATCAGGCCAGTCTGGAGCGCACATTCAAGAAAAAGCAGGTTGCGGAATACATGCAGCCCGGCCATTATGTGATTGAGGACGGAGCCACCAGCGTATATGTTGCAAGAATGCTGAACAACTGCTGGCAGACTCCTGTCAATCTTGTCCTGTCCGGAACTCTCAGAAAGAAGAATGAAATCGCCAGGAAGATAGCCGGCCAGATGATGGTCGATTCCGCAAGTGTGATTGCGGCCATGAGAGATCAGAAGTTCCTTTCCAAATATGGCTTCGATACCGTCAATGTGTTCTCTCTGCTCATGCCGGACACATACCAGATGTACTGGACTGCAACGGTGGAAGAAATCTTCGATCGTCAGAAGGAGGCTTATGATGCTTTCTGGACAGAGGACAGGCTCAAGAAGGCAAAGGCTCAGGGCCTGACTCAGAAAGAAGTCTCAATCCTGGCCTCAATAGTGAAGGGAGAGACGAACTATGAGCCTGAGATGCCGAAGATTGCAGGCGTTTACCTGAACCGCCTGCGCAAGGGAATGAAGCTCCAGGCCGATCCGACAATAGCCTTCTGCTATGATTACAATGTGAACAGGATTTACAGGAGAAACCTTTCCTATGATTCTCCATATAATACCTACAAGTATGCAGGTCTGCCTCCGGGACCTATTTATGTCCCCACAAAGGCGTGCCTGGACGCTGTGCTCAATCCGGAAGGTGGGAAGAATCTCTATTTCTGTGCAGACCCGTCATTCAACGGATCACACCGTTTTGCGGCTACTTATTCTGAGCATCTGAAGAATGCCCGTGCATTCCAGAGAGCATTGGACCAAAGGAAGCGCGCGAAATAAAGTGAGCCGGCTCGGGCATATCGTATACGGCTTTCCTGAGCATCCTCCCATATTCGTTGATGTCAGTAATGCTGTCCTGGGCATCTACTGTGATGATCTCACCTATGCCAATTCTAGTGAGCTTTCCTTTCTTATTGAATAATTCCCCCGGAAGCCTGGTGACGCGCAGTTTCCAATTTATGAGCCCGAGCGCATAGAAATATGCAGAATTCCTGTCCAGGAAGTGTACAGGGATGATTGGGACGTGGCATTTCTTGATAAGTCTGATGACTTCAATTTGCCATTCGCGGTCTCGTATGCCTTCTCCGAACCTGAAATCGGAAACCGCCCCGGACGGGAAGAATCCGACAGGATGACCGTCGTGAATGTTCTGTAGGACTGATCTTACTCCCTGTATGCTTTCTGCCTTTACGCCGTCTTTCTTGTTGCCTGTCGGAACGACTGTGATCCAATTGTCGTTCAGCCTCTCAATAATGGACAGGAACTTGTTGACCATGACCTTGAAATCAGACCTGAGATGGCCGAACAGATCCACCAGCATGATGCCGTCAATGCTTCCGTAAGGATGGTTGCTGATTGTAATGAATGGCCCTTCAGGAAGATTCGAGAGCCGTTCATAATTGCCTATCTGATAGTCAACTCCAATATTCTGCAGGACGGCGGATGCGAAATCGGGTCCCCGGAAATCGCTTGCGGAGTCATACAGGTCGTTGGCTTTGTCGATAGAGGTCAGTCTGGCTAAGATATCGAACAGCCATCCCGGAAGGCCGGGGATATTGTCGTTGGTCAGTACAGGCATTGTGTTATTTCTTTTTTCTGAATATCACCCATTCACCCATGGCGAAATTGAAAACACCTGAGAAACAGAGGGCTATCAGGTTGCAAATCACTACGTCAGGGACATTGATTCCGAAGATGACGATGGGGTCGGGAATACCGATGGTCCTGAAGGCCCTTTCGGTAAGCAGAAGAAATCCCATCTTGATAAGGAAACCTCCCGTGCACGAAAGGTTATATTTCCAGTAATAGCGGAGGAAGGATTTGCTCTTTTCCCTGTCGACGCGTCCTCTCCAGATGTAGAAATATGAGCAAAGGAAATTGGTCGTTACGGCACACTCGAATGATATGACCGGCGAGATGATATAAACACCCGTATAGCTTTCAAAAAGGAAATGCGAACAGATCCACAGTACGGCCGTGTCGACGATTGTACCGAAGAAATTGGCTATTATGAAGGAGATGATTTTACGAAGCATTGTGTCTGAGCGGCTCTTCTCTTGCGTACTCCTTTGCATCCTTTATGACACTGATGATGAACATTACGAAGAGTAAAATAGCAATAGCGGCACTCATAATGTCAAGAAGGCTTGCATCGACTTCTGTGCCGAAAACATTGAATATGTGGGTGTATTCTCTGAGCGGTTTGATATAGAGGAACATGAGCGTTGCAATAAGTACGACGATCCTGAATTCAGTCGGCCCCACTTTCGCGTAAGTGAGCTTGAACTCACCCTTGAGGTGTGCGCTCGTGAATACGTATACTGTAAGGAGAAGGTAGCAGATGAGCACCATAAGAGCGATGTCAAGCCTCATCAATACACTCAGGCCGCAGCCTACGAACATCATCACTTCGTTGATGCAGTCCATCATGTGGTCAAGGAAAAATCCGTATTTGGGT
The DNA here is from genome assembly GCA_024402095.1 of Bacteroidales bacterium. Taxonomy (GTDB): domain Bacteria; phylum Bacteroidota; class Bacteroidia; order Bacteroidales; family UBA932; genus Cryptobacteroides. The sequence goes on from JAKSJU010000008.1 coordinate 19,819, forward strand.
CTCTGACAGTTCCTGACTCTTGCGAGAGTCCCGTCCAGGGAATCCCCGAACCAATTGATGAACAGTCCGAGACATGAGAGCCAGAGAAACTGGATGCTGACGGGTGTGAGGGCATATCCAAGGCCAAACATCAGGGCTCCCGCAGATCCTGTGAAAGTAAGCATGTCGGAGTTTACCCATGAAGGCATTTTTCCGGCCATCCAGACAAGAACCTTCTTTTCCGGTCCGTTCAGGATGGATGTCTGTATTCTTTTGGACTGTTTTGTTTTTTGGCTCATATCAATCTGCAAAGATACTAATATTTTTTTACAGCCTTTTGACTTTTATTACCTGCTGGCCCTTGCCAATTTTAGAAACCACCTTGTCGAGTTCTGTGTTTGAAGGAACCAGCAGCCTGATTGCAATCTCCAGAGTACCGTGAGCGTTGTCTTCCTTGACATTAAAGGATTTGAGGGTGACCCTGAACTGGGTGATGGCATCCATAACTGATGTCAGAACAGTGTGGTCCTGATGTGCCAGGACCTTCAGATTGCAGATGAATTCCCCACTGGACGAAGTCTCCTGCCAAACTACTCTCTGTATTCTGTACGGATACCTTTCAAGCAGTCTGGATGCATTCGGACAGGACATCCTGTGAATCTTGATGCCGTCTGTCCTGGTGACGAAACCGAACACGTCATCTCCGAATACAGGGTTGCAGCAATGTGCCATCTTGTAGTCCAGACCTTTTACGTTCTTCGCATTTATTACGAGAATGTCATCTCCGTGCATTCCGTCCTTTGATGACACTGCGGTTTTCTCCTCCTGGACTTCAGCAGGTGCCCCGTAGCCGATTATATATTCCTTAAGGCTGTTTATGTCAATCTGTTCGTCAGCGATGGCGGCGAGGAAAGCAAGAACGGAGCCGTACTTGTATTTCTTCATGTATTCCGCACGCATATCGTCCGGGAAGTCAAGTTTCCAGTTCTTCAGCCTTCTTTCGAGAATTTCCCGCCCTTCGGCCGCTTTCCTGCGCTCTTCATCATTCAACTCAACCTTGATGCGGCTGCGCGCCTTGGTGCTGACAACCCAGTTGAGCCAGTCATGGCTTGGCCTTTGGTTTTTGTTGCTCAGGATTTCAACTACGTCTCCCGTCGTGAGCTTATCTTTGATTGAGACATTCCTGTTGCCGATTCTTGCGCCTGTGCACCTTGAGCCGAGACCAGAGTGTATGCAATATGCGAAATCCAGAACTGTTGCGCCTGCAGGCAGGATTTTCAACTCACCGCTCGGAGTGAATACGAATATCTCCCTGGCAGGGGGCTGAGGCATGTCTTCAGCGTTGACCGCCGATTTATGCTCAAGATTGTAGCGGACCGAAGCCAGCCAGGAATCAAGGGTGCTGTCACTTTTGATTCCTTTGTATGACCAGTGGGATGCAAGCCCGCTTTCCGCTATGTCATCCATTCTCTTGGTCCTTATCTGGACCTCGAGATAGTTGCCTTCCTTGTTCTTGACCGTGATGTGCAGAGACTCGTAACCGTTCGGCTTGGGCTGAGTGAGCCAGTCCCTGAGCCTTTTCGTGTCGGGTTCGTACTCTTCCGTTACATAAGAATACACTTTCCAGCAGAGATCCTGCTCGGTTTTCCTGTCTCCCTCACAGTCTATGATGAATCTGATGGCGAACACGTCAAAAACACCGTCGAAATCCACTTTCTGAGTCTGCATTTTCTTGTAAATGGAAAAGGCGGTCTTTGTCCGTACCTTGAGCTTGTAACTTATGCCGGCGTCCGAAAGTGTCTTTTTCAGAGGTTCGATAAATTCTCTGGACAGCTTCTCCCTGTCCTTCTCCGTAGCTTTCAACTTGTTGGTTATCAACCTGTACTGCTCCGGGTCCGAATAACGGAAATAGATGTTCTCCATTTCGCTCTTGATGTTGTACAACCCGAGCTGGTGAGCCAGAGGAATGTACAGCATCAGCGTCTCCAGAAGTTTCTGGTCCTTTGAACTTTTTGAAAAGAGCGATATGTTTCTGAGTACCTCAAGCCTGTCCGCTATCTTGATTACTGTGACACGGGGGTCGGACGAATACTGGACAATCAGTCTCTTGTAATTCTCGGCTTCAAGTCTGGTGTCCTTAGGCTTGATGAAGGATATTTTAGTAAGCCCCTCGACAATGGTGAGCACTTCCCGTGGAAATGCCGACAAGTCCACTTCAGGATGGAATCTGCTGGCCTCATGAAGGTATATTGCTGCAACGCTCATTTCGTCCAGACCGATTTCGTCACGGACTATGGCGGCCACTCCGTCAGGGTGCTCGATGAAAGAATGCCCGTTGCTCCGGACATCATCTTTGAGTGCTTCCACGGCAATCATCCTTGCCTTTTCAACTAATCCTTCCATACTTTCAAATATTGTTGCAGAGCCCACATCTCGTCACGGAAATGCGCAGCCTGCGTGAAATCCAGTTCCGCTGCAGATTTCTGCATGCGTTTTCTGTCAGTTTCTATCATTTTCTCAACCTGGCTTCTTGACAGTGACCTTATGACAGGGTCCTGAAGCACGGCGGCGAGATCCGCGCGAACGTATCCGTCTACAAAAGCAGTGCCGTCGGGCCTCTTTGAATCATGCCCGAAGCCGACGGATATCGTGCCGGTCCCGAGGTCCGAAGGATTCGGGATATAAGTCGGGTCGTCATATGAATTGGCCGCGCTGACTCTGCCGGTGGTACCGTTTGCAAGCCGGGAAGCGAGCACGTTCTGGCGCACCTCCACCTGCTTCGGAGTGATGTGGTTGAGTTTGTTGTATTCTATCTGCTTGGTTCTGCGCCTGTTGGTCTCCCTGATAGTCTCCTCCATGGACCGGGTAACTGTGTCTGCATACATTATCACAAGACCGTTGACGTTTCTGGCCGCTCTTCCTGCAGTCTGCGTGAGTGATCTCGTGGTGCGCAGAAATCCTTCCTTGTCTGCATCCAGGATGGCTACCAGAGAAACCGTAGGTATGTCCAGCCCTTCTCTGAGCAGGTTTACGCCTACAAGGACATCGAACATTCCGTTCTTGAAATCTTCGATTATCTCGACCCTTTCTGTCGTATCCACGTCGGAATGGATATAACGGACTCGTATCCCGATGCGTCTCAGATATTCATCCAACTCCTCGGCCATCCTTTTGGTAAGAGTGGTTACAAGCGTGCGTTCGTCATTTTCCGTGCGTTTCCGTATTTCCTCGACAAGGTCGTCTACCTGATTCTCAGTCGGCCTGACTTCAATCGGCGGGTCCAGAAGGCCAGTAGGCCGCACAACCTGTTCCACTATCAGTCCTCCCGATTTTTCGAGCTCGTATTCCGCCGGAGTCGCGCTGACATATACTTTCTGACCAGTGATTTTCTCGAATTCCTCAAAGGTCAACGGCCTGTTGTCTGATGCGGCCGGAAGCCTGAATCCGTATTCCACGAGAACGGATTTGCGGGAATGGTCCCCACCGAACATCGCATGAACCTGAGGAAGGGTGACATGGCTTTCATCTATAAAGGTGACGAAATCCTTAGGGAAATAATCGATAAGGCAGAATGGCCTCTGACCGGGCTGCCTGCCGTCAAAATAGCGTGAATAATTTTCGATGCCGGGACAATATCCCATTTCCTTGATCATCTCGAGGTCATATTCGACCCTTTGCTTGAGCCTTTTTGCCTCCAGACCCTTCCCTATGCTCTCAAAATATTCCAGCTGCTTGAAGAGGTCATCCTGAATATGGCTGACTGCTGCAATGCTGCGTTCTTTTGTAGTTACAAAATTGTTTGCGGGATAGATGCTGATTTCATCAAGTTCCTCTATCCTGCCACCTGTCATAGGGTCGATAAGGCTCAGTTCTTCGACTTCGTCGCCGAAGAACTCTATGCGTACGGCGTCGTCGGCCCCTGCCAGATATACGTCGATGGTGTCACCCTTGACCCGGAACGTGCCCCTTGTGAAGTCGGCCTCGGTGCGGTTGTACAGGGCATCGACCAACTTGTAAAGCAGGGAAGTGAAGTCTCTGGTTTCCCCCTTGCGCACCACTACGGTCTGGTCATGGAAATCATCTGGATTCCCTATTCCGTACAGACAGCTTACCGAGGAGACCACGATTACGTCCCTCCTTCCGCTCAGCAGGGCTGAAGCAGCGGAAAGTCTCAATTTCTCTATCTGATCATTGATGCTCAGATCTTTTTCGATATATGTGTCTGTGGTAGGGATGTAGGCTTCCGGCTGATAATAATCATAGTAGGAAACGAAATATTCCACGGCGTTGTGCGGAAAGAAAGTCTTGAACTCTCCGTACAACTGGGCGGCCAGAGTCTTGTTGTGGCTCAGGATCAGGGCAGGGCGTTGAAGCTTCTGGATGACATTGGCCATTGTGAATGTCTTGCCCGAACCCGTTACGCCAAGGAGCGTAACGTCATCGATGCCGGCGTCAAGTGCCGCACAAAGTCTTTCTATGGCCTCCGGTTGGTCTCCGGACGGTTTGTATGCAGATTCGAGCTGAAACTTCATATTACAAATGTAACAATTATTGGTCATTGTATTTAGAACAATAATACTTATCTTTGTATAATTTAGATAAAATGGATAACTACGGTCTGGATATGCATTGTACCATGATACTCGAGGAGTACCGTGATACCCGACATATATATGAGAAGATGCTTGACATAGTTAAGCAGGCACTCGTTGACGGACTTGAGGAGATGGGTGTATATGTCAATGCCATCGAAGCCAGGATTAAGACGGAGAAGAGCCTTGCCGGCAAGCTGGAGCTCAAGGGTTCCAAGTATAATATGCTCTCCGATATGACAGATATCCTGGGAGCCAGGATAATCACTTTCTATACTGATGACGTTGACAAGGTAGCGGCCATGGCGGACCGTATTTTCGATATTGACTGGGACAACAGCGTGGACAAGAGGAAGATGCACGAGCTTGACAGTTTCGGCTACAACTCTCTTCATTACATCTGCCGTATCCCTAAGAAACTGTACTATGACCCTGCGTGCCCTGATATCAACGAACTGCGTTTCGAACTCCAGATGCGTACAGCGCTTCAGCACGTGTGGGCGGTGATCAATCACGATACTGGTTATAAGACCGGCGTGGAGGTGCCTCAGGAATATCTGAGAAATCTGAACAGACTTGCCGGAATGATGGAGTTGGCCGACGAGCAGTTCAGTATTATCAGAACCGGAATCAATGACTACCGCCGTAAGGTGCAGAATCTTGTTGCGGACGGAAAGTTCGAAGAAGTTCCGCTCGACGGTGACTCTTTCAAGAGTTATCTGGACCTCAAGCCTTTCGACAAACTGGCCAAAAGGATTGCTGCTATCAATCAGGCTGAGATACACGAGTCTTCACCTATGCCTTATCTCAGCATACTCAAGGATTTCGGTCTGAAGACACTCAAGGATCTGGTCGATTTTGTCGGTGAAAATACTGAAGATGCATATCAGTTTGCCGTATTCCAGATAAGCAATACCGATATTGATATCATTTCATCCACCGTTGCTATTCAGGATCTGTGCATCGTGCATATACTCAAGAGAGGCGGCGGTGTTGAAAAGCTTAAATTCATGTTCGACGAACTCGGAGTCAGCTCCGAATATAACAGGCAGCGTGCCGAACGTATTGTCGCCACTGCAAATCAGTTGTCATTTATGCATAAATGATTATGGGAAACAAGTATCTTGATACAAAATTCGTTGACGAAGCAATCAAGTTTGCAGTCGATGCGCATTCAAACACAGAAAGGCGCGGCAAGGGCTTCCCTTATGTGATACACGTACTTGAGGCAATGGAGATAGTGGCTTCCATTACCAATGACAAGGAGTTGCTCGCGGCCGCCGCTCTCCATGATACTGTCGAAGATACGGACGTTACAGTGGAAGAAATCAGATCCCGTTTCGGGGACAGGGTGGCTTCCATCGTTGCAGCTGAGTCGGATCAGTTCGAAACCGGCGTCAGCGAGGAAGATAGTTGGAAAGGTCGCAAACAGGCTGCGATCGACCGCCTGGCAGCGGCTTCGCTGGATGCAAAGACGGTCGCACTCGGTGACAAACTCTCAAATATGAGGGCTATCGCCAGGGATTACAGGCAGCAGGGTGACAAGCTTTGGGATCTTTTCCATGCACCTGGCGGAAAGAAGGATCATGAGTGGCATTACCGTGGCCTTGCAGCCTCGCTCAAAGATCTTGAGGGCACGGATGCATATGATGAGTTCTGCGGTGCAATTGAAAAAGTTTTCGGCCACAATGAACCGGAACTGATAGATATGGCTGATTATGAGGAGAGCGGAGACGGATTCACAGCCATCAGTTACAACCATAGGGATGGTGAGAGAATGATCAAGCTTTACGCAGGATTCATTCCTGAGGCAGTGCCTAGACGCGAATTGAAGGTAGCGAATTCTGTTGCAGACCTGGGCCTGCCGACGCCGGCTGCTCTCAGAATGGTTACTGACGGAACACGCATCGGTGTGGAATTCGTCAGAGTCAAGAATAAAAAATCATACGCAAGGCTAATCTCCCAGGAACCGGAGAACCTTGAGATGTACTCCAGGGAGTTTGCAAGATTCTGTCGGACACTGAATGAAACCAAGTGTGACACTTCCGTCTTCAAGCCTGCAAGAATGCGCTTCCAGGCTGCAATCGCAAACGTTGACGGTTACACGGAGGAGCAGAAGAAAAAGATGTTCGCATTTATCGACAGCATCCCGGTGAAGGACACCTGTGTTCATGGTGACATGCATATCGGAAACGTGCTGGTCGCAGACGGAAAGAAATACTGGATTGATTTATCCGATTTCGGATACGATGATCCGCGTTTCGATCTGGGAATGTTCTATATGACCAGTTATTGTATCCATGATGACGCTCTGTCCGACAAGCTGTTCCATATCAACGCCGAGCAGCAGTGCAGAGTCTGGGATTATTTCGCTGACGAGTATTTCGGGCACAGATACACCAAGGAGGAAATCCGCGAAATGATAATGCCTTTCGCGGCCCTGTATATGGTGCATTTCCTGTCAATGGGAATCAAGGATTACCCTGTAATGAAAGAATATATTAACAAATACCTTTTGGAAAAGTAATGAAAAAAAGATTCGATCCTATCGAAGGTAGGAATGCTGACATTATCGAATGCCTGATGTCATGCGAAGAGGTTATGTCGATTGCAGATGATCTGCAGTTCAAGGTTCGTCTATGTGTCGAGGAAGTTGAGGAAAACATCCTTTCTTATTCCGGCTCCACCTGGGTGGATGTATGGGCAGAGAAAAACGGAGAATTCCTTGAAATCGGCTTCCGTGACGGTGGAGTGGAATTCGATCCTCTTGCAAAACCGGATCCTGACATCAACGCACCATTGGAGGAACGTAATGTCGGAGGCCTCGGAATCTTCCTCTGCAAGCAGATGATGAATGTGCTTGACTATCATTTTGAGGATGGCTGCAATGTATTCATAATGAAACTTAAGTGTTAGTGAAAAGACTGATTTCAATATTCCTCGCTTTGTCATTGGTGACAAGCGCGATGGCACAGAAACTGACATTCATGCCTCAGTGGACACCGCAGGCACAGTTTGCCGGCTTCTATATGGCGCAGGAGATGGGATTCTATGCACAGGAAGGTCTTGATGTTGAGATACTTCATATCAAGGCAAATTCTACCGAATCCATTCTCACCCAGCTGGTCAGCGGAAAAGTCCAGATTGCGGGCCAGCAGCTCCTGCAGTCCATCATCGCACGTTCCGACGGACAGAAGATATTGAATGTGATGCAGATTACCCAGAAGAGTGGTCTGTGGTGCGTCTCGCACACACCTGTTTCAAAGCCTGAAGATCTTCAGGGAATGAAAATCGGCAAGTGGAAGTCCGGCTATTCCGAGTTCTGCGATATGTTGGAGACATATAACAACCTGCATATCAATTGGGTGCCGTTCATCAACGGAATCAATCTGTATGTGTACGGAGCTGTCGATGCCACTTTGTGTTACAGCTTCAGTGAATATATTGCCCTTCAGCTCGCAATCGGAGACATTCCGGACAATCAGGTGCTTAAATTTTCCGACTTCGGCTATGAATGTCCTGAGGACGGCCTGTATGTGACTGAAGAGTATTATGCCCAGAACAAGGACGCAGTCGACAAGTTCGTGCGTGCCAGCAAGAAGGGTTGGGAATATGCCCGCACCCATAAGAAGCAGACACTGGAAGTCGTAATGCGGATCTGCAGCGAGAATCATATAGTTACGAACAGGGCGATGCAGGAAAGGATGCTGGACAATTATATCAGTCTTCAGACGAATCCTGCCACAGGAAAGATAGACTTTGCCCCAGTGACTCTGTCTGTCTATAATGACGTAACAAAGGCTTTGCTTGAGACCGGATATATTGTGAACAAGCCTGAATACAAGGAGGTAATACGATGAAAAGGCAAAAGTCATTCTCTACAAGACTGAGTCTCAATATACTCTTTGTCACTTCAGTCCTTTTCCTACTGGCAATCGGCGTTGCGTCATTGTCGGCTCATCTGCTCATTGCGGATGAGGCGGAGAATTCGGCAGGGCATCTTCTCGATGCTACGATTACGAAGATAGAGAAATCGCTGATGGAAATCGAGGCTGCAGTTCAGGTTACGGCCTGGGTTGCAGACGAGCAGAAGAGCAACAAGGATTATCTATATGAGATGACCAGGGCGGTGGTGGAAAAGACGGATAAGATTCAGGGCTGTGCCATCGCTTTCGCTCCGTATTATTTTGAAGGGGAATATTATTTCTCTCCATACTCAAGCAGGGATTCGCAGACAGGAGAAATCCAGACCATCCAGTTGGGTAATCCGTCCTATGACTATTTCTATATGGACTGGTTTCAGATACCGTTCCTCAGTGGAAATCCTTGCTGGAGCGAGCCTTATTTTGACGAAGGGGGCGGGCGTTTCTATATGACCACATACTCATATCCTATCAAGGATAGTGAGGGGAACGTTATTGCGGTTGTGACCGCTGACGTCAATATTGAATGGATAGCCGACATTCTCGAATCTGTCCGTCCGTATAATTCATCCCACGTGTCTCTTGTCAGCCGTAGCGGAGCGTACATCAATATTGACAGCGGAAGCAGCATGATAGGCGAGACGGTTTATTCGACACTGGCATATGTCGATGACGACGATGACGACATTGATTCGCTTGTGATGAGTATGATGAGCGGTACCAGGGGAACGAGAAAGTATTCCCGTGGATCCAATATGTCATTCGCCGTTTTCGGCCCTCTGGCAAATGGTTGGATACTTTCCATTTCCTGCGATTACAGGGAAGTGCTTGCAAGAACGTCAAAGATGCAGATTATCCTTATCTTCATCGCGCTGATAGGCCTTCTTCTGATTTTCATATCATGCTACTCGATCATCAAGAAACTGACAAGGCCTCTTGTCAAGTTCTCTGAATCGGCAAGACAGATAGCCAAGGGCGATTTCAATACAGTGCTCCCTGAAATAAAGTCGGAAGATGAAATCAGACAGTTGAGAGACGCGTTCGATGATATGCAGCACTCTCTCAACGAGTATATTGAAAATCTCAAGAAGACGATGGCTACGAATGAGCGTTTCTCAAGCGAGCTCAATGTGGCCAGCAGGATTCAGATGGCGATGCTGCCGAAGGATTTCCCTAAGCATGAACGCTTTGACCTTTGCGCATTGCTGAAACCTGCCAAGGAAGTCGGCGGAGATCTCTATGACTTTTTGCAGAAGGAAGACAAACTGTATTTTGCTGTCGGCGACGTATCCGGGAAAGGTGTTCCGGCCTCTATGTTCATGGCTATCACCAGGGCGGCATTCCACTTCCTGGCGAATATGGGTATCGAACTTGATGAACTGACCGGTACTCTCAACAATGCAGTGTGCGAGGGAAATGATACGGGGATGTTCGTGACCATGTTCATCGGCTGTGTCGACCTTAAGACAGGAGAGTTCAAATACTGCAATGCGGGACACAATCCTGTTGTTGTAAATGGAGAATTCCTCGATGTCAAACCTAACATCGCTCTCGGACTGTTCCCTGGATTCAAGTTCCAGATGCAGACCGGTAGACTTGAATCCGGTGCTCACGTTATCCTTTATACAGACGGTGTCACTGAAGCGGAGCGCTCTGACAAGCAGCAGTTCGGTGATTCAGCCCTGCTTGACTGGGCCAAGTCTCATGCAGGACTTGCTACACAGAAGGAGGCCTGCTGCAATCTCCTCGATACTGTTCATATTTTTACAGAAGGGAATGAGCAGAATGATGATATAACAATTATGACTTTGAAAATAAAATAAAGATAAAAAACAGAATATTATTATGGACGTTTCAATTGTAAAAGAAGGCGCTAAGTCGCTTGTTAAGCTCTCAGGAAGGCTTGACACTACCAATGCTGACAAATTTCAGGCAGACATCACTCCGCTTATGGAGGATCCAAATCCTGACATTGAATTTGATTGCACCGATATGGAGTACACTTCAAGCCAGGGACTCCGTATGTTCCTTCTCCTTCAGAAGAGCGTTTCTTCGAAGGGAGGAAAGATGGTTATGAAGGATATGAAGCCTCAGGTAAAGGAAGTGTTTGAGATTACCGGCTTCTCCAATATCATCAAGATCCTCTAGTATTCTTGGACTATAGCTTCAAGACTCAGGGCATTGGTTTGAACACTGTAATCAATGCCCGTGAGCTGGGCGGGTATGTCCTTCCTGACGGAAGCAGAATCAAGCATGGCCTTCTCTTGAGGGGAGGCGCGCTTGACGAGGCTTCGGATGGGGATTTGGCCCTCCTGTCGGAAAAATTCAGAGTAAAAAGAATCTTCGATTTCCGCACAAGCGGTGAAGTTGGATATGCTCCTGACAAGTATTTGCCGGGAGCCGATTATGTGTGGATGCCTGCTTTTGATGAAGAAAGCAATATGATGGAGCAGGTGTCGCTTCCGAAAGAAGCATACCGTGACCTCAAGGGCTGGCTTTCTGTAAATGCATGGAGAGAGGATGTACAGCGGGTTGCACGTGAGATGTATCCGTCAATGATGTCCAGCAGCTTTACCCGGGTCCAGTATTCAGGTTTCCTTCACAATATCCTGGATACTACGGACGGAGCGGTGTACTGGCATTGCTCTCAGGGGAAGGACCGCACCGGTTTCGGCGCTGCCGTGCTTCTTGCCGCGCTTGGAGCTGATATGGATCTGATAATGCATGACTACGAGATATCCAACGAATTCTATGTCAAGGATGTTCAGGAAGCATACAGCCACGTCAGCACTGACGCGGAAAAAGAGGCTATCCTGACTTTTGTCGGAGTGAACAGGAAATATTTCCGCGGAGCTCTGAATATGCTCGAGGAGGAATGCGGCTCAATGATGGGATTCGTACAGAAACAGCTCAATCTCACGGACGGGGATATCAGAATTCTTCGGGAAAGATATCTCGAATAACGGCATCCATCCTTTCCTTTATCCTGTCATTGCACAGATTGCCGATGGAGCCCTCATGGGTATGATGCAGTTCTCCCTTGAACTCGAATACTCCGTCAAGTATATCCTTGCCTACTTTTTTATAAGCATCCCTGAACGGCATGCCTTCGGCTGTGAGACGGTTTACCTCCTCCACGCTGAAGGCAGTCCTGTATTTCGGGTCATCCATCAGACCTTCCTTTACCGACATGTTGCTTATTGCGAAGACAGCTATATCCAGGCAGTCATCAAGTTCTCCGAATACAGGCAGGTATGCCTCTTTGAGTATCTGCATATCCCTGAAATAGCCTGAAGGGAGGTTGGATGTTATCAATTTTATGGTTTCAGGAACTCCGCAGATCTTGTTGCAGTGTGCCCGGATGAGTTCGAATACGTCAGGATTCTTCTTGTGAGGCATTATGCTCGAGCCTGTAGTCAGCTCATTCGGAAGACTGATGAAGCCGAAATTCTGGCTGTTGAACAAGCAGCAGTCTGCGGCCAGCCTTCCAAGAGTTTCCGCAATGCAGGAGAGGGCGAACGCTGTCTCGCGTTCAAGTTTGCCTCTACCCAACTGTGCAGCGACAGAATTGAACACCATGCTTTCAAATCCCAACAGCTCTGTCGTCTTCTGCCGGTCCAGCGGTGCGGAGGAACCATAGCCTGCTGCTGATCCGAGAGGGTTGCGATCGGCAATCCTGAGCGCAGCAGAAAGCATCTGCAGATCGTCGGACAAGGTCTCTGCATATGCTCCGAACCAGAGTCCGAACGAAGACGGCATCGCAACCTGAAGATGGGTATATCCCGGCATCAGGACATTCTTATATTTTTCTGATGCCTCCATGAGGGCATCGAAAAGAGCTTTGACCTTGTGGGCGGTCTTCTTGATTCCGGCACGGGTGAAGAGCTTGATATCAAGCAGAACCTGATCGTTCCTTGACCTTCCCGTGTGGACTTTTTTCCCGAGGTCCCCCAACTTTTCGGTAAGCATGAACTCTACCTGGGAGTGAACGTCTTCCATGTCGTCATCGATGCTGAAACTTCCGTCTTCCGTTTTCTTGAATATGCTCTCCAATTCGGCAGTGAGTACATCAAGCTCCTCTTTCTTGAGAAGACCTACGCTTTCCAGCATAGTAATGTGGGCTATCGTCCCCCGGATGTCATATGGAGCAAGAAGGAGGTCAAGCTCCCTGTCCTTGCCTACGGTGAATTTGTCTATCTTCTCGTTGACGTTGAATCCCTTGTCCCAAAGTTTTGCCATATTGCTATAGTGTTAATCCGTCAAGGAGCCTGAAATATATGTCAGCTCCCTGCTCTATTTCTGATATCTTGATGAATTCGTCGGCTGTATGTGAGCGGGATGATTCTCCCGGACCGATTTTGATGGTGGTGAAAGGACATACGGACTGATTGCTGGTGGTAGGGGAGCCGAAAGTACCAAGCCCCAGGGATAGGCCTCTCCGGACGATAGGGTGACCGGTGTCTATCCATGCCCCGTTATGACGGGTGGATCTTGGCTTGAATTCGCAGCTTACGTGTTCTTTTATTATGTCAAGTATGTCCAGATTGCTGTAGATGCCGTTGCCCCTGATGTCAACCACAAAATCACAGCGGTCAGGCACCACATTGTGCTGACTGCCGGCATTTATCTGAGTGACGCTCATCTTGACCTCCCCGCAGAATTCCGAGACTTTCTCGAACTTGTAGTTGCGGAACCAATCGATGTCCTCAAACGCCTTGTATATGGCATTTATCCCTTCGTTCCTGGCTGCATGACCGCTTTTCCCATACGCACTGCAGTCCAGTACCATCAAACCCTTTTCCGCTACGGCCATATTCATTCCCGTAGGTTCCCCGATAACGCCCAGGTCTATGTGACCGATATGCGGGAGTATGGCTTCGATGCCTTCTGTGCCTCCGACCTCTTCCTGAGCTGCCAGCGAGTATATCAGTCTATACGGCTGGGGCTTGGATGCGAGTCTTCTGAATGCTTCCAGCATGGAGACTAGCGAGGCTCCGTCATCATTGCTTCCCAGCCCATATATGATGTCTCCTTCCTGTTCGGCGCAAAACGGGTCTCTGGTATATCCGGATGCAGGTTTTACCGTATCTATGTGGGCGTTGAGAAGGATAGAGGGCTTGTCACTCTCAGTCTCGGACTCAATCCATAGATTGTTCAGAACACGTTTGGGTGCAAAACCTTCAGCCTTCAGATAAGTCTCAAGAAAATCTGCGGCTTCTTTTTCCTCCCTGCTGAAAGCGGGGATCGATATGAGCTTTTTCAGAAGGTCCGTCATATTATCTCAGTTCCTGAATCAGTTCCAAGGTTCTCGGCGTTTGTTATCACTACCTTGTTTACTCCTGCGTCAATGGCGGCAAAGGCATTGTCCAGTTTCGGAATCATTCCTCCGCTTACTATTTCCTTCTCCAGCAGTTCCTTATAGTATTCTTTCCTTATCTCGGGGATGACGCTGCTGTCATCGTCAGGATCGGAAAGGACTCCGTTTTTTTCGAAACAGTAGGTGAGCGTGACGTCATATTTGGACGCAAGCGACGCTGCCAGGCATGAAGCGATTGTATCTGCGTTGGTGTTTAGAAGCTGTCCCATCCCGTCATGGGTAATCGGGCAGAGAACAGGTACGGCACCGGCATCGATCAGCACCTGCAACTCCTTGGTGTTGACAGATTTTACATCTCCGACAAAACCGTAATCTATTTTGGCTGCGGGACGTTTTACACATCTTATAATGTTGAGGTCGGCTCCGCAAAGGCCGATGGCATTTATGCCTTTCGCCTGAAGTTCGGCAACAATGTTCTTGCTTACAAGCCCGGCATATACCATGGTGACAACTTTCAACATGGGCTCGTCAGTGATTCTGCGGCCGTCAATCATATGGCTTTCTATTCCAAGCTCCGCAGCGATTCTGGTGGCAGTCCTCCCGCCGCCCGTAACCAGCATCTTATTTCCATCGATCGAGCAGAATGCTGACAGCAGGCTGTTCAGGCTGCTGTCATCTTCAACTACGCTTCCTCCAACCTTTACAATATTGAGTCCTGCTTTCATAACATCTCCTCCAACATCCTTTTCATTACTACCTGAGCAGAAACCACTCTATTCGCTGCTTCCGGGATCACGAGGCTTTGAGGCGAATCTATCACCTCATCCGACACAATCATATTTCTACGGACAGGGAGGCAATGCATAAAGAATGCATTGTTGGTGACTGCCATATGGGCGGCGTCGACCGTCCATCCCATGTCCTTGCTGAGTATGCTTCCGTATTTGGAAGGGTCTTTGACTCCCGGGCAGCTCCAGTTCTTTGCATATACGAAATCAGCACCTTCCAGAGCTTTCATCTGGTTATATTCAATTTGAGCATTTCCTGTGAATCTCGGGTCGAGTTCGTAGCCTTCAGGATGAGTGATGACGAAATCCACATCCGCTGCGTTCATCCATTCAGCAAATGAGTTAGGAACTGCCTGGGGAAGAGCCTTCGGATGAGGGGCCCAGGTCATTACCACTTTAGGCCTGGCGGTTTTTTTGTGTTCTTCTATGGTTATCAGGTCCGCGAATGCCTGGCAAGGGTGCACAGTCGCCGATTCAAGGCTTATGACAGGCTTGCCGGAGTATTCGATGAACTGCCTGAGTATTGTCTCATTGTAATCGTATTCCCTGTCCTTGAGTCCGGAGAAAGACCTGACTCCGATAATGTCGCAGTAGCTGCCGATGACAGGAATGGCTTCGCGAAGGTGCTCTGACTTGTCGGAATCCATAACCACACCGAGCTCGGTTTCAAGTTTCCAACTGTCCTGGCCTATGTTCAGTACGATGGGGCTCATTCCGAGGTTGAGCGCCGCCTTCTGTGTGCTGAGCCTTGTGCGGAGACTGCTGTTGAAGAACACTATCATTATGGTCTTGTTGGTGCCCAGGCTTTTCCATGCGAATGGATCAGCCTTCACCTGCTTGGCTTCCTCTATGGCTTTTGCGATGTTCCCTATGTCACTGGCGTGGAAGAAAGTTTTCATAAGAGTTGTTTCAATGAGTTGATGAATGTTTCTGCTTCGGACTGCTTGAGGATAAGGGGAGCAAGGAGCCTGACCATATTCTTTCCGGCGACTCCTGTGAAGATGTGCTTCTCGAAAAGAAGTCTGCTCCTTATCTCCGCAACGGGTTCGTTGAATTCAATACCTATCATAAGGCCCCGTCCCCGTACTTCCTTTATCTTGTCGCTCTGCGGTACGGCTCCTTTCAGGTATTCTCCGACTTTCCCGGCATTCTCTACCAGTTTCTCTTCCGTGATGATGTCAAGTACGGCATTCGCCGCAGCCATCGCGAGATAATTTCCTCCGAAAGTAGTTCCGAGCAGGCCCTTTGATGCTTTGAATTCAGGTGATATCAGTATTCCTCCGCAAGGGAAACCATTGGCTATGCCTTTTCCCATGGTGATGATGTCGGCTTTAATGCCGGACCACTGATGGGCGAAAAATCTGCCCGTGCGTCCGTATCCGCTCTGGACTTCATCAGCGATGAGAACTGCTCCGTATCTGTCGCACAGCACTCTCAGATTCTGCATGAATGAGTCATCAGGAACGTTGATGCCTCCGCATCCCTGGATGCCTTCAATAATAACTCCGGCAACGTCGCCTTTTTTCAGTTCGGCTTCGACTGACCCGGCATCGTTGAGATTGCAGAATGTAACTCTGTGGTTGGCGTTGAAAGGGGAGATTATCGCAGGATTGTCAGTGACTGCCACCGCTCCGGAAGTCCTTCCGTGGAAACTTTTGTGAAATGCTATGACTCTGTCCTTTCCTGTATGGAAAGATGCCAGTTTGAGCGCATTTTCATTGGATTCGGCGCCGCTGTTGTCAAGGAACAGTGAATAATCGTCATAGCCGCAGACTTTTCCCAGTTTGTGAGCAAGTTCTGTCTGGAGAGGATTGATGACACTGTTCGAATAGAATCCGATCTTGTCCAACTGAGCTTTGATTGCCGCTGTGTATTTGGGGTGTGAGTGTCCCACGGATATAACTGCGTGTCCTCCGTACAGGTCAAGGTATTCTGTGCCCTTGTCATCCCATACGGTGCATCCGCAGGCTTTTACGGGTGTTACGTTGAAAAGAGAATATACGTCGAATAGTTCCATTTTAAAATGCTGATGCCTTGAGTTTGAGACCGGTGGTTTCCGGGAGGCCGAACATTATGTTCATGTTCTGCACAGCCTGTCCGCTGGCTCCTTTGAGCAAATTGTCTATCACTGCAGTGATTACCAGTTTGTCTGAGTGCTTTTCTATGTGAAGGATGGCTTTGTTTGTGTTGACTGCGTCTTTGAGGTCAATAGGTCGGTTGCATACGAATGTAAATGCTGCGCCGTTGTAGTATTCCTTATAGAGCTTGACTGCTGCTTCTTCGCTGAGCCTGCAGCTCACTATTGCCGTTGCAAAGATGCCCCTGGCGAAATCTCCTCTCATCGGCACAAAATTCAGCTTCCATCCAGTTGCCGGTGGGGTGTCTGAGGACTCCTCGCTCCGCTCGGTCCCACCGCAAGCGGTCCCCCCTCTTACGATGCCGAGGGTGGCACGGTCCTCAGACACCCCACCGGCAACTGACGCCAATGCAAGATTTCTGTTTGTTTCCAGCAGATGCTGATGCTCAAAAACCTTATAAGTAGAAATATTGTTGTTCCTCCAACTGAAATGTGTAGTCGCTCCCGGTTTCACCCCGGCTCCGGTACTGCCGGTAATGGCAGTGACATTGATATCACCATCCAACAGACCTGCAGCCGCCAGAGGAA
Organism: Bacteroidales bacterium; assembly: GCA_024402095.1. Classification (GTDB taxonomy): domain Bacteria; phylum Bacteroidota; class Bacteroidia; order Bacteroidales; family UBA932; genus Cryptobacteroides. The sequence goes on from JAKSJU010000008.1 coordinate 37,083, forward strand.
GAAGAGCCAACTGTATGCAGGTGGCAAAACATCCCGGATTGGCCAGCCTGTCCGTGGCGGCTATCTTATCCTTCTGCCATTCGGGAAGACCATAGACATATCCGTCGTGCTCATCCCTGAAGTCCTGTGCAAGGTCAATGACCTTCAGATTCTCAGGCTTTACGTGAACTTTCCAGAATTCCTCACTCTTCCCGTGACCAGAACACAGGAACAGAGCATCAATGCTCCCAAGATCATATTCGGAACAGAAAACCAGATCTGTGTCTCCCAAAAGTCCCTGATGCACGTCGGAAACCGGATTGCCAGCGTTGCTCTCCGAATGGACGAACACCAGCTCCACTTCAGGATGGTTCACCAGAATCCTTATAAGTTCACCTGCCGTATAGCCGGCACCCCCTATGATCCCGACCCTGATCATATCTCTTTTTCAATCTTTGAAGCCTCATCAGGATGGCAGGCATAATATGCCCTCAAAGCTGTAGAGCTGACCTTGATGAATCCTTTGGCCTCTTCGCTGGTCCAACCCTTCTGCATCTCCCCATATTCACCGAACTTGTTCTTAACGAGGTCATTTGCAGAATCGACACCAACCGTCTCAAAACAATAAGGTCTGAGAAGCATCTCTACGGTTCCACTTACATTTCTCTGACTGCTCTCGAGCATGGCCTCAATATCCCTCATCACAGGTTCCAGATACTCGCTTTCATGCAGGAACATGCCGTACCAGCCGGAAACCTGCTCCTTCCAGTACTGCTGCCATTTGCTCAAAGTGAATTTCTCAAGGAACTTGTGCGCAGAAATAATCAGCATCGGAGCGGCAGCCTCAAAGCCGACGCGTCCCTTGATACCGATAATCGTGTCGCCCACATGCATGTCACGTCCTATCCCGTAAGGGGCGGCAATCTTCTCAATCTCCCGGATAGCCTGGACCTTATCACTGTATACTGTGCCGTTGACACTTTTTATCTCACCGTTTTCGAAACCTATCCTGATGCTCTCGGAGCCCTCTTTTGCCACCTGCTTCAAATAAGCGGATTCAGGAAGTCCCTGCTTGGAATCCAGAATCTCACCTCCGCAGATGGAAGTGCCCCACAGACCAACATTGTATGAATATTTCAATTTCTTGAAATCAGCAGCAAAGCCGTTTTTGTTAAGATAATCCACCTCGAACTGACGTGTCAGGGCCATGTCCCTGGTCAGCGTAATAATCTCGATGCCGGGAGCCATGACCAGGAAAGTCATATCGAAGCGGACCTGGTCATTGCCGGCTCCGGTAGAGCCGTGTGCTATGGCATCCGCGCCGATCTCCTTAGCATATCTGGCGATTGCCATTGCCTGGAATATTCTCTCAGACGATACCGAGATAGGGTACGTGCCGTTTCTTAGCACATTGCCGAAAATCATGTATCTAAGGCTCTTGTCATAATACTCTTTGGTTACGTCAAGAGTGACGTATCCCTTTGCCCCGAGCTTATAGGCATTTTCCTCATTGGTCTTCAACTGCTCGGCAGAAAATCCTCCTGTATCTGCGCACGCCGCATAAACATCGTATCCCTTTTCCTTTGAGAGATACATGACAGTAAAGGAGGTGTCAAGACCTCCGCTATATGCCACTACTACTTTTTTTGCCATAACTGCTTAAGAATTTTTCTGTATTTGATTTTGTCTGTCAAAGTTTCGATCCTGTGCTTGTTCGGGTCATACATCATGCCCGTGCACAGACATTTAGTATAGTTCGTACGCTGAAGTACGTCATAGTTTACACAACTCTCGCATCCTTTCCAGAATTCTTCGTCTGTGGTGAGTTCGGAGAAAGTGACCGGGACATAGCCGAGACTGGTGTTGATTTTCATTACGGCAAGACCGGTGGTAAGACCGAAAATCTTTGCGTATGGGAATTTTACTCTTGAAAGTTGGAAAGCTTTCTTCTTGATGGCTGATGCCAGTCCCTTGCCCCTGTATTCTTTCTTGACGATAAGTCCGGAATTGGCCACAAACTGGCCGTGCCCCCAGCATTCTATGTAGCAGAAGCCGACGAATTCTTCCCCGTGCATAGCAATGATGGCTTTGCCTTCCTTTATTTTGCTTTCAACGTACTCCGGCTTCCTTTTGGCGATACCCGTACCTCTGTCCCTTGCGGCATCCTCAATTGTCTTGAGAATTTCCGGGACATACTTCAGGTGCTTCTCGGAAGCCACCTCAATAATGAAATCTGTCATATTGTTTTGCTCTTTATATTCGGAATTGCACCAGAAATCGCATCCATCGCTTCAGCAAGGCTATCAGCGCTGCGCAGAATGACCAGCACGGTATCGTCACCTGCAATGGTACCCATGATGGCATTGCACGCAACGTCCGTATCTATAGCGGATGCGACTGCCCCTGCGAACCCGGGGCCCGTTTTGATGACGACCAAATTAGATGCTGAATCCACACTGAGTATCCCGCTGTTCCTTGCGGTGTTCAGATGCTTCTCGGAATGGATCTGATATTTGTATCCATTGGCCGTATGAACCTTGACTATCTTAAGCTCCTTGATGTCTCTGGAAAGTGTGGCCTGGGTCACATTGAACCCTTTCAGGTTCAGTTTCTCCAAAAGCTCGTCCTGGTTGGAAACAACCTGGCTGCTTATGATGGCGGTAATGGCAGCGAGCCTGTCGTCTTTAGTCTTCATATTGCATAAATATACACTACATTTGAATATTTATGCAAAATTACACAAAAATCAGACAAATGCAAATAAAAAGCTACTCCAGCATTTCATTTACAAAGGTCTGAATCTGTTCCTCGGGTACGCCATAGCCCTTCAGTATGTTCCATGCCTTTTCCTGGAAGCTGGATCCATCTTCGCTTAGAATGTAGTCCAGACCGTCATGGCACATTGTAAAGATAATGTTGCGCTCATGGAGGCCTGCTACGCTGAAAGATGACAGCTCATAATCGATAGAACATTCCTTAGGAGATACACCTAGAGCCGCTTCCAGAAGAATACACACAAAACCGGTGCGGTCCGCTCCTATCCTGCAGTGGATATAAGAAGCATCGCCCTTTTCGAGATGCTCCACAATTTTTGCGAATATCTTTTTGAATTGACCTCTTTTTCCCTCTTCTTTGACAGTAAACTCATCAATGCCGCCGGTATATCCGCCATTGATGAAGTCCATGCCGTCTCCGAAGTGGCTGCTGCCGGATGTGCGCAGGTCTACGTCCAGACCCACATTAAGATATCCCATGATATAATCCTTCTCGGCCTGGGTCGCTTCATCTACATTCGTTCCGCGGTAAATTTTCCCGTACTTCAGGCTTCTCCCGTCGACAGTCTTGATACCGCCGAGGTCCCTGAAATTATTGGCATGATCCTCACTGTATTCGTCGCTTACCTTTATCATTCTGCGCCTTCCGGTAGTGGTGAAGGTTCCTCCTGACAGCAAGGCTCCGTTCTGTGACAGCACTTTATACCAGTATCTCCGTCCCGGGATGAGATTCCACACTTTGGCGGAATTGCCTGATGCTGAGGTCTGCATCTCCATCCGGGTCATCGACGCATCATTGAACACCTGAACGGTTTTGTTCCCGTCTGCGGCAGCGCTCCAACTCAGACCTACCGGCCTCGGGGCATCAATCCTGTTTTTGGACGATCCGCCGAAATTGTTATACCAAATAACCACGCTCCAGATATAGAAATTACTGTCGGTATAGTTATCGTCCGCAGCGTCGAGGAAATCGCTGACGTTCTTGTTCTCAAGACTGTAGGTGGCATTGCTCCACTCGTACTGGGAACTGAAGTTCAGGCTGACGGTCTTTACTGCTCCGGCGTTGAAAGAAGTTTTTTTGTCTATGGTTTTGGTGATCGGACATGACACGTCACGTCCATTCACTTCGGCCGTAATCCTTACATCCAGCTTGCTTCCGGCCGAGATGTCGTGAGGAAGCAGTCCGGCATAAAAATGCGCTCCCGCTCCGGGAGCAATTGCCTTTCCGTTATCAACTGTAAGCACCACGGTCCTGCCCGCACCGGTTTTGGCTGTGAATGCCGGCTGGGATGCAATGAAATCTCCGCTGAACGGTCCGGCGACATCAGTGCTTGTTGTGAACTCAATGGATTTGATTATTATCGGGCTGCTGTATTTGTTGACAATATGAAAATCTGCTACCGAAAGAACATTTCTCATTGACATAGCCAGGGAGGAAGACAACTCCACTCCGGACTTCATTCCGAAAAGAGGAAAGCCTGTTCCGGCTAGGTGAGACCTGGAATCATTGCCGTTCTGATGCTGGCAAGGATTTACTGAAAAACTGAATGCCGAAGGATTGACATTGGATGCCGAATACGGATAAAAAGCATACCAGTCATTGACACTCCGGGTACCGCTGACAGTGCCGGTAAATGTCTTTCCGCTCTGGAGACTGAAAAGTTCGGACCTGAACTCTCCGCCCTGGGTGGGACGGTGAACCAGATTTATCCGGTCTCCGCTAGTCCATAAAGTGGAAATCCCCTCGTTGGAAGTCTTTGTCCCTGCGCAATCTGCAATAAGTTCCATTCTGGTGCCGCAGTCAGCATCATAGGACATATAGGATTTGGAGCAGGACAATACGGCAGATACCCCGAAGAATACTGCAATGAGCTTATGAAGTATATATCTGTTGTTCATCGCTAAAAATCAATAGTGTCATCATCATTTGTCCAGCCGTCTATGTCCAGACTGGCCGAAAGTATCGGATTATCCTCAGTCATAGGAACAATCATGGTTTCAGGTGTAATGTAGGGTATCATGTTTTTGCTTTATTATCAATATTAACGAATTGATAGTTCTTCCAAACTCTTTCCTTTTGTCTCGGGAACGCAG
>JAKSJU010000009.1 GCA_024402095.1 Bacteroidales bacterium
GTCCAATACCGCGGGGTAGAGCAGTTGGTAGCTCGTCGGGCTCATAACCCGGAGGTCAGAGGTTCGAGTCCTCTCCCCGCTACTAAACAGGACAAATCGCAAGGTTTGTCCTTTTTTTGTGCCTTTTCCATTTTGTAACTATTTGATATAGAGCGTAATACCGCTAGGGCCCCATTCTCGACATCGGTTCGAGGAATATGGACCATTGGAAAATCCGAACGAAATCTCCATATATATGATTCATCCTTTACAATATGGAAACGCTTCCATTTAGAAGAGAATCATAATGCTCAAACTGGTTCAACCACTCATGCCGTTCTAGCGGAAATATATCATAATCAGATAAAATCCGCACAAACGTTACCGGTATTCAAGAGATATTTGCTATATTTGTCCCCGGTAATTAATTCATTGAATATCAAGATATATGGAAAAGATAATAGGTAGAGATAAAGAACTCGAAAGGCTTGCAGAAATCGCACGGTCTGGTAGGCCTGAATTTGTAGCGGTATATGGACGAAGGCGTGTAGGCAAGACGTTCCTCGTAAGAAGAGCATTCAATGACAAGTTCGTGTTTTATGCAACGGGAGTTGTAGAGGGCTCGCGTGAGGATCAGCTTGCAGCGTTCAATATTGCTCTGGAACGTTATGGCTATATAGGTGAGCCTGCGGCGAACTGGATGGATGCTTTCAACAAACTATCCCAACTGCTGGCCAAGAAATGCGCAAGACGCAAGACCCGCCAGATTGTTTTTATTGACGAATTACCTTGTTTTGATACCGCAAATAGCGGCTTCGTTTCTGCCCTTGATTTCTTCTGGAATTCATCTGCGTCATGGATGGACAATGTCATGTTTGTTGTATGCGGCAGTGCAACAAGCTGGATGCTCAAGAAACTGATCAACTCACGCGGTGGCCTGCACAAACGTCTGACCCATCATATTCATCTGCATCCGTTTGACCTTGCCACGACCGAAAAATACTGTCGTTCGCGCAAGGGGAAATGGGACCGTCTCTCTATCCTGCAGGCGTACAGCGTATTGGGCGGAGTCCCGTACTATCTCAGCCTCCTGGATTTCAATAAAAGTGTTGCAGACAATATCGATGAGATGTTTTTCTCTGACGACGCCAAGCTCAAAGAAGAGTATCGGGCTCTCTATCGTGCCATATATTCGAATCCAGAGGACTATATGGCAATCATAAATCTCCTTGCAAAGAAACAGAAGGGTATGACCCGTGTGGAGATTATTGATGAGCTGGGATTGAGCGACAATGGTAAAATCGGAGAAATGCTGGAGGATCTTGTGAGCTGCGATTTCCTGAGAAGCTATAGTGACGGTGGCAAACAGAATGGTGTCATATATCAGTTGATGGATTTCTTCACCCTATTCTATCATCGTTTCGGAATGGGCAAGACCACTGACAATCATTTCTGGCGCAATATGCTCAATGATCCGAAGCAGAACACATTCTATGGTCTTGCGTTTGAGCGTGTGGGATTATTCCATTTCCGTCATATCACATATGCGCTGGGGGTCAGTGGTGTCCACACAGAGTTCTATTCATGGCGCAGCAAGCAATCTGCCCCTCAAGTTCAGATAGATATGGTCATTGACCGCAGTGACGGAATCGTTAACATATGCGAAATGAAATATTCGAGGTTGCCGTATCAGATGACTGCGGTAGAGGCCGATAAGATTCGCCATCGAGAAGAGGCATTCCTGCTTGAAAATCCTGACAAGCAGTGGACTCAGGTAGTGGTGATAACAACTCGCGGGCTTAAGCAAAATGCTAATTCGGATGTGGCGGTGAAGCAGCTGACTCTTGATGATTTATTCATCTCGATAACTGCAGAATAGAATCAACTCCTCGAACCATTTTCGACAAATATAGATCGATAAATCTCTGAATTCTCATCATCCCAAGCCTGAATTCAAGGTTCGAGAATTCGGCCTTGTAGTCTACAAAAACCAGTCATTGGGGAATTCGCGTAAGGGATGACAACCCTTTCTGTTTCGACAGTTTCGAGCCCCAGACCCATAACCACCGCTTTTGCGGTGGTTTATTTTATTCTCCAAAAGCAGTGATACAGTACTCTCGGTATATCCTATGCTTGTTTTTATGAAAACTGAACGATTTCTAAAGATAGTCATTTCATGAATATTTATTAAGTTTGCATTCGCTGCCTTATGGAATATTTATCTAAAGAATGTCATGACGGAATCGTCGCTGAATTGAACCGGCTGATTGAGGTAGAGTATCCAAAGATCAAGGATGCCCTCTGCGAAGCCCGTGCCCAGGGAGACCTGAGCGAAAATTTCGAATACAGAGCCGCAAGAAGGGCACAGGCAAAGACCATAAGCAGGATAAAGTATCTTCAGAAGGTTCTCGAATACTCCAGAGTGATTGATGCCAGAAATCTCCCCAAAGATCGTGTAACCATCCTTAGCAAGGTCAAATTGACCAATCTTGACACGGGGATAGAGGCTGAATACTCAATAGTAAGTCCTCACGAGACTAATCTTGAGGAAGGCAAGATATCCCTGAATGCTCCTATCGGCAAAGCTTTGATGGGGAAAATGGTCGGAGATATAGTGGAAGTTCACGCCCCTGCTGCTATCCTCCGATTCAGAATAGACAGCATATCGCTATAACGATTCTTCAATAATATATTGCCTGATTTCTTCAGGGTGCACCCGGCGGAGGCATTTCCGAGCAGAGCGAGGGTTTCCTCTGCCTCCGCCGGGTGCATCCTGAAGAAATATACAAGCGCGTGTATTTGAAACTCCAATAGCTGATATTGAAAAATAGTATCACCGCAGATAGCAGAACACCTTCCGTCATAATACTTTTGCGATAGCATTTGTTAAACACAATTCTAAAAAACTATGAAAAGCATTATGAGCATTTTAGTAGCATCACTTCTATGCCTTGCACCTTGCTCATGCAAGGCTCAAAAAGTTGACAATTCTACTGTCAAGACTCTTGACCTCGGCCGTTATCTCGGTACCTGGTACGAAATCGCACGCTTCGATCACAGTTTCGAACGCGGTCTCTCCTACGCAAAAGCGCAGTACTCAATCAATTCTGACGGGACTGTTTTGGTAAACAACAGCGGTATCAAGAACGGGAAATACAAGATGTCCACCGGCAAAGCCAAGATTACGGACACAGCCGGACTTCTTCGCGTTTCGTTTTTCTGGCCGTTCTACTCAGACTACAGGGTAATGATGCTCAGCGATGATTACAATTATGCATTGGTCGGCTCCGGAAGTTCGAAATATCTTTGGATATTGTCAAGAACGCCTAAGGTCCCGGCTGACGTTCTCCAGCAGATTCTGAACGTAGCGACCGAGAGGGGCTATGACACCAGCAAGCTTATCTGGGTGGACCAATAGAACTAATACCCGTTCTCTTTGAAGAAGCGGAGCATACTGAGCCCTATCTTAGGGCTCTTTTTTATGTAGCTTCCGTGGTTCTCCCCGTTGAATATCTCCAATCGGGCACCGGGGATGGAATCAGCGATAAGCGTGGTATGCTCGACAGATATGAGATCCTCGCTTCCTGCCGTGACAAGTACCGGGCATTTAATGGCAGCAAGGTCCTTCGGGTCAATCTGGGGCTCGGACAGCATCATCATGGCAAGCGGTGTTCCCTCTGAAATAATCCATTCCTTGAAAGACTCGAAATCAGGCCCGCAGTCAGGATAAAGATTGGCTCCGCTTACAACCATCGGGCCGCAGGTATCAGGATGGGACATCTCGAGCATCATAGCCAGAATACCGCCGTCGCTCCAGCCGTAAACTGCCGGGTGATCAAGTCCGAGCGCTTTGATGAAACAATATGAATCCTCCGCCATGTCAGCATAATGATACTCCTCGAGTGGCGGATTGGCGCCCTGGCCTCTGGAGTCAGGACTATATACCCGGTAACCGGCTCTTGCGAGTTGCATCGCCTGAGTTCTGAGGCTTTTGTGCGAGCCTCCGTTACCGTGCAGCAGCACCACCGGTTTGCCATCCTCCGGTCCTCTTGTGACATACAACAGTCTCTGTGAATTGACCTCTATGAATGATTCCTTTTCTGGATACTTGAGGCTGCCTATGAGAAGAAGGCTGTAATAGAAAAAGCCGCGTATTTTAGAAAAAACTCCCATGCTGAAAACTATGAAAGGGCATCAACAATCTGGTTAACATCACTGATTGCAAATGATTCCTGCTCACCCGTCTTGAGATTTTTCAAGTTGACAATCCCTTTTGACATCTCATCGTCTCCATTGATGGAAATGAATTGAATCCCCTTCCTCTCGGCATAGTCAAACTGCTTCTTCAGCTTGCTTGAATCCGGATAAACCTCAACTGAAACGCCCGACGAACGGAGAGCAGCCGCAACAGGAAGCACATATTCCGTTTCCTTCGCGCCCATATTGGCGAACAACACTTTAGCGGAACCGCAAAGGTCATCCGGGAATTTACCAAGACCCTTGAGCACGTCAAATATCCTGTCGGCACCGAAAGAAACGCCCACGCCGGACATATCCGGCAGGCCGAATATACCAGTCAGATTGTCATATCGTCCGCCGCCGCAAATGCTTCCGATTTCCCAATCCTTCGCCTTGACCTCGAATATTGCCCCGGTGTAATAGTTCAGCCCGCGCGCGAGCGAAAGATCTATCTCGCACTCCGTTCTGATACCGGCGGAGCTGATAAATCCGAACAGTTCCTCCAACTCATCAAGACCCTTGAGTCCTGTCTCGGAAGAGCCCATGATGGAACGCATCCTGGCGAGTTTCTCTGCATTGCTTCCTGAAAGTGTCAGCACCGGCTCCAAGATAGCGACAGCCTCTGCAGAAAGTCCCTTTTCAATCATTTCCGCCTTGACAGCATCAAGCCCAATCTTGTCTAACTTGTCTATGGCGACGGTTATGTCGATGACTTTGTCAGGGAATCCGCATATCTCTGCCAGTCCTGTCAGGACCTTTCTGTTGTTGATCTTCACAAGTACTCCGACTCCTAATTTCTCAAAAACCTTGTCAATTATCTGAATCAACTCCAGCTCGCAGAGTTGGGAACGGCTGCCGATAGCGTCCACATCACACTGATAGAACTCACGGTAACGCCCCTTCTGCGGTCTGTCCGCACGCCATACGGGCTGTATCTGGAACCTCTTGAACGGGAAGGATATTTCATTCTGATGCTGCACGACAAAACGTGCGAAAGGCACGGTAAGGTCATATCTGAGGCCTTTCTCACACACTTGCGAAGCCAGAGGTCTGCTCATATCCACATCGGCGAATGCATCTCCGGAATTGAGTATCCTGAAAAGAAGCTTGTCCCCCTCGTCACCATACTTCCCCAGAAGAGTCGAAAGATTCTCCATAGACGGAGTCTCTATCTGAGAATAGCCGTAGGTACGGAACACTTCACGGACCGTATCGAAAATATAATTCCTTTCAGCCATTTCCTGCGGGCCGAAATCGCGAGTCCCCTTTGGTATTGATGGTTTCTGTGCCATATTCAAATTATTATCATACAAATTTACTACTTTTGCCTTAAATACAGATTCACAATGAAAAATTTTTGGAAAACCGTACTGGCCGTGATTGTCGGCACTCTTATCGTTTCCGTAATTTCTCTGATGCTATTTTCAGGGTTCATCTCCGCGCTTTCTGCAGGAGACACGAAGCCTGTACTGCCCAAGTCGGCTGTTCTTGACATCAACCTCTCGGAACTGACCATCACCGAGCGTTCAAGCGAGCCTTCTCTGGTTGCATCCCTGCAGAACATCCAGACCGGAAACCGTTCAACCATTGGCATATGGAAAGCCGTCCAGGCTATCAATGCCGCCGCGGAAGATCCCTCAATCAGCTATATCTTCCTGAGGCCTGACCAGTTTGACGTAGATATCGCAAACCTCCAGGAACTCCGTAAAGCACTCTCCAACTTCAGAGCCAGCGGCAAGCCGGTCATAGCATATACCGAGAACGCTACTTCAGGCGCATATTATATCGCATCCGTCGCCGACAAAGTATATATGACTTCCTATCCCGGCGCCACTACCATGTTCCAGGGAGTCAGCTCACAGATGTTCTTCCTTAAGGACATACTCGACAAGTTGGGAATCAAGATGCAGCTTATCAGACACGGAAAATATAAGGCAGCAGGTGAGATGTTCATCAGAAACTCCGCCAGCGAAGAGAACATGGAACAGAATCAGGTTCTCATCGATGCTATCTGGAATGCTTATGCATCCGAGATGGCAGAAAGCAGAAGAATCAGCGTGGATGACATCAACAATGCGATTGACCAGTTGAGACTATGTCTCCCTGAAGATTTCGTTCAGGCCGGGCTTATTGATGAGTTGCTGACCCGTGAGCAGCTTCAGGAAAAGATAGCATCATTTGCTGTAGCTGAGAAGTTCAGCGACGTGAATTTTGTAAGTCTCAGCGATTATGCAGAAGTCAAAGTGGTTCCTGGCAAGTCTTCAAAGAAGATTGCCGTAATCTATGCTGACGGTGAAATCGTTGATGGAACCGGAACAGAGGAAGTCGCAGGACAGCGTTTTGCATCCATTATCGCCAAAGTCCGTGAAGACCAGAACATCAAGGCCGTAGTGCTCAGGGTCAACTCTCCGGGAGGAAGCGTCCTCGGTTCTGACCGCATCAAGAGCCAGTTGGACCTTCTCAAGGCAGAAAAGCCTCTTATCGCATCTTTCGGAGGCTATGCCGCTTCCGGTGGATATTGGATATCCAACAACTGCAACAAGATTTTTGCGGATGCCACCACCGTCACAGGATCCATAGGGGTATTCAGCATGATTCCTGATTTCAGCGGGTTCATCAACAAAAAGCTCCTCGTGAATATAACTTCCGTCAATTCCAACAAGCATGGAGACCTTTACACCGGATTCAGGCCACTTGACAATGACGAGCAGTTATACCTCCAGCGTTCTGTTGAAGACATATATGAGCGCTTTACGTCAATAGTCGCCGAGGGTCGCGGACTTGAAAGGGACTATGTCAATGAAATCGGGCAAGGCCGCGTATGGTCCGGCGCCGATGCGCTCAAAATCGGTCTGGTAGACGAGTTGGGCACACTTGAAGATGCTCTCAGATATGCTGCAACCTGTGCTGAAGATTCAGACCTCAGCTGTTGGACGATTGAAGAATTCCCTAAGGCCGTTTCCCAGACAGACCAGCTGATGGAACTGTTCGGGATGAAGAAGCCGGGAGAGGAGAATATTTTCGCCGGTACGTCACTTGAACACACTGCAAAAGTATTCCTCGACTGGAAACACGATTACAGGGATGGAATCAACACGGTATTTGCAAGACTACCTTACGATATAGAAATCAGATAAGCAGCACAACGGCAAAGACGTATAGCAGGAAGGCCTGGAATTTCGTCTTGTTGTGCGAAGAACTCTCAATCATCACTTCCGTACTGTCGGAGGTGATGATTTTTTTCAGGATATCTTCATCGGGATAATTGTTGCTGCTCCACTTCCTGATTATCTGACCGTCAGAGATATATGTTGCGCCTCCGTTCGAGCGGTTCAGGCTCATCAACGTACGCGGATCGGAGAACATGCTGCCTGATTCTGGCCGTCTGGATGCCAGCAGCAAAGTGCTGTAGCCGTTTTCAGAAGCCAGGGCAAGATATTCATCTATTTTCTTCCAATCTTCATTCTTCACTGCTCCGGGATCGTATACGGATACGACCATTACATTTTCCCCGAGGGCCAGACTGTCTCGATACTCCGAGTTCTCATCGTAGAAAGACAGCACAGGATCATCTGCAGATACAGTCTCCAGCTGCACATTGAAAAGTTCGGACCCGGGTGACATCGGCGTGAAATCCACTAAAGGTAGCGAGAACAACTCCATCACCCCGAACACAAGCACAGATATGATTCCAAGAGCGAAAGTTGCGTTTTTAATCTTTTTGGGCTCCCCATAATTGCGTACAGGGATAAAGACAACAGCCCACAGGAAGCAGAACGCTATATTTTTAAAGAAACTCTGGGCGTGGGTCAGATGAACGGCTTCTCCGAAACAACCGCAGTCCATTGACGGATTGGCAATCCACAACACCAGGGTTATTACAGTAAACACAAACAGCAGAGCCGCAGACACGATTGCTGTAACCTGACGTTTTATGCCCGTGATGAGCGCGAGACCTATTACGGACTCCACTGCGGCTAGGATGAAAGACAACACTCCTGCCGAAAATGCCATGAAACCGATGTGGAAGAAGTTAAAGTACTCCCCTACTATGAGTCTTGTGCCGACAGGGTCCATCAGTTTAAGTATTCCCGACAGGACCAGAATCATTCCAAGGATGACGGCGGCAGCTCTTCTGTAACCTTTCATATCCTGGAATCGACTATTGCCTTGACTTTTTCAAAAATCCTGTCAGGGGGCAGCATCCCGCCCTCTTCATCGGAGCAATCCACCGTAATGAATGAAGAATCTTCCGCAGCCTGTCTGCGATACATATCGCGGACTTTCCTCTGAAACTCGATATCAGCTTCATGGATATCCTTCTCACCGTTCAGGTACTCCCTATGGTCATCCCCTTCCCTCTGACTGCTGAGGCTGGCTTCGACAAAAGATATCGGGACATCAAGAAAAATGTTCAGGTCGGGCTTCGGTATGCCAAAACTCCCGTACTCGGTATCCGCTATCCACTTCCGCAGTTCCTCTACCTCATCGCTATCGGAAAGCTTGGCACACTGGTATGCTATGTTTGAATAAACGTATCTGTCCAGGAGGACACAGCCTCCATTGTCAAGGACTTCTCTGATCTGCGGTGACGCTGTCCGCCTGTCCTCGGCGAAGAGCAAGGCCACAAGCTGCGGGTGGACTCTGTCCAAAGAGCCGAAACCGCCGCGCAGGAACTTCCCGATCAGTCCTCCGAACACTTCAGAATCATACCTGGGGAAATGAATGTATTCGAGATTCTGGCAGACACTCTCAAGGTAAGCCTTGAGTTTCTTTACCTGGGTGGACTTTCCGGCGCCATCGAGACCTTCCAATACGATAAGCATAACACACAAATATACCGAAAAAATCATAATTTTGCGCCGTGGTGCAGATAATGGGCATACTGAATCTTACGCCGGATTCGTTTTTCGAATCCAGCAGGTACAATATGGACATATTCGACAGCGGAGCCGATATCGTTGACATCGGTGCCGTTTCTTCCAGACCGGGAGCTCCAGCAGTCAGCCGGGAACTTGAATGGAGCAGGTTGGAACCGGTTCTGTCAGCTCTGCCGGCAGGGAAAAGAATTTCAATAGACACCACGGGGTCAGGAATTGTCAGACGCGCCCACGCCCTGATCGGGAATTTCATCGTGAATGACATTTCCGCCGGAGAGGATGACCCGGAAATGCTTTCCACAGTGGCAGAACTGGGTCTTCCTTATATTGCTATGCATAAAAGGGGGAATCCTCAGTCAATGGACAGACTCACCGACTATAATGACGTTGTGGAAGATGTTATGGACTATTTCCGTGCATTTTCCAAGAAAGCGCAAGAGGCAGGGATACAGAACTGGATTCTGGACCCGGGATTCGGGTTCGCGAAAAACGATTGGCAAAATCTGTCCCTTCTGAACAATCTCGAAAGGTTCAAGGCATTCGGGCGGCCGGTTCTTGTCGGGATTGCCGACAAGCGTTTCACTCATGGCCAGACAGAAAAAATGCACCGCGAAGCTGTTCTTCACGGTGCAGATATCTTACGTGTTCATGACGTTAGAGCTGCTCGCCGAACATTGGAGGCACTACGTCAGAATTGCCCATAGGCGACTGCAGTTCTATCTTTGCAAATGCACGAACAACAAGGACAATCAGCAGCAGAGAAGCCAGGAAAATCACCCAATAACCAGGAGCGGGGATTATGTCTCTCCAGCTTTCCATATCCCTCAGCGAATCCATATTGCTGAATATCACAGCAGATGTGTTGTTGACGCAATGCATAAGCATAGTCAGGAATAGTGATCCCGTCCTGTAATATACATATCCGAAAAGGCAACCGAGGATGAATGCCGGTACCGCCTGCCAAGGATTCAGATGAATCACGGCAAAGAAAACTGCAGAAAGGACTATCGCCCACACCGGCTTGACGCCGTGCGAAAGCAGGCCTCTGAGCACCTGCCCGCGACAAAGCCACTCTTCAAACAGCGGAGCGAAAACAGAAACACTGAGGAGATTCACCCACAGTGTCCCCTGTGTCATGCTTTTCATAATCTCTTCCAGATATTCCGGCATCTTCGGCATCACAGCGGTCACAGCATCCGCGCAGAAAGAAGCGGCAAGTGTCCCGACCGTCACCAGCAGAGCACATAGGGCGCCGCCGATTTTTCCGAAATGCGCGCTGTTCAATTTGACGCCTTCTCTGAACAGGCAGTTCCTCCTGCTCTTCGAACTGGCGTATATCATTGCCGGAATGAACATTACCGGATAGGACAGCAGCATTGAATACTCCATCGCCACATCAGAAGGCAATATCATCATAAAGACGGCTGAAATGACATTTCCGAGCAGAGCACCGAACAGCAGAAAGGCAAGAAGGATGAAGATCTCTGCAGTTCCCGGGACATAGTATGTATAATGCTCGAGGAAATTATAATTCTTGGCTACTTTTCTTTTCATATTAAGAATCAATATAATGGTGACGGGTAAATACCTTTTTCAACCAGCTCTGCGAACTTTGTCACAACAGAAGGCCTGTCTTCCTTGTAGGTAACTCCGAACCAATGCGATGATGTTGAAAGAACTTCACATCTGGCGCTCCCTTCCTTGACCATGCAGTCAACGGCATAAGGTATATAATACTCTTTCTTCAGTTCGTTGCCGTACTGCTTCAGGAAATCCACAAAAAGTTCACCGCTCCTTGTGAAATAATCGGGGGTGAATCCCCACATATTCATAGAGCACAATGCCTTTCCGTCCAGCACGACATGGCTTCCATCAGTCGAATCGTCACCGCGAACAGTCCCGTCTTCTCCCTTTATTATATTCAGATGTTCGACGACGTCCGTCAACAGTCTGTCCGAATCATAATGGCAGATACCTCTGGACACGCCTCCCGATTCACTGAGGGTATGGTCAAGTTCAAAACCGACGATACTGAAGACCCCTTTGGAATTTTCATGATTCTTCAGCCAATCGCCGAGAATCCTGAACGACTCGCGCCCGTAAAAATCATCTCCATTGATTACGGCAAACGGTTCGTGGATTGTCCGGGCTGCCATAAGAACGGCATGGGCAGTCCCCCATGGCTTCTCCCTTTCAGGATTGACGCTGAAACCGGATGGGATCCTGTCGAGTTCCTGGGTTACGAATTCAAACTCAAGAGGTGTTCCGTCCGTGCATTTGACATTGCCGTACTTTTCCGATACATTCTGCCGGAACTGCTCGAGGAAATATTCGCGCACTATATAAACGACCTTGCCGAAGCCTGCCAGAACGGCATCGTATATCGAATAGTCAATGATAGTCTCTCCGTGCGGGCCAAGTCCGTCCATCTGCTTCAGCCCGCCATATCGGCTGCCCATTCCGGCTGCAAGTACAAGAAGTGTAGGTTTCATACAGATAAATGATTTTAACTTCTACAAATTTAGTTATTTTTGTACTATTCTTATGGGAAAATTCAATCATTTGTGGGACCGCAGACTTGACGGGGACAAAAGGCAGGCAAGATCATTCCTCAGAGTTGTGATCATCGCCCTGCTGCTTCTAGCCATAACCTTTATCTTCAAGAAGGACAACATTTTCAGATGGGTCCAGGCAAACCGTACCATAAAGCATCAGCTGGAGCAGATACATCAGCTGGAGGAGTCCAACAATGAGATGGAGCGCCAGATAGACAATCTCAGAAACAACATCGACTCTCTCGAGACATTCGCCAGGGAGACATACAACTTCGCCAAGGACAGCGAAGACGTCTATATTCTCGAATAGATTTTTTCGGCCTCAGCAAGTCTTTCCGGACTACCGACATCAATCAGGTCTAGATGCTCGGGTTCGACCCCCAATATCGGATACTCTCCGGCGTATTTCAGGTAAAAATCCACAATCGAAAACTTATCAGGGAATGACTCCATAAGAGGGAAAACCTTGTCGGAGATGACGTGTATTCCTGCGAATGAATACTTCCTGCATATTGCAGGATCGAGATTCGGATACGGTGACTTGACCTCTCCTGTCACAGCATTGGTCCAGCCGACAAGATGCATATCGTCATCAAACAACAGGTATCTGGTCGTCTCACGTTTGCTGACAAGCAGAGTGGCAAGATACACGGGACTTGATTTGGAGATAAGCCATCCCAGGTCGGCGTCACTCAGGATATCGGCATTATGTACAAGGAAACTGTCGCCTTCAAGATATTCCCGCGCCTTTTTTATGCCTCCCCCTGTCTCCAACGGCTCGCCCCTCTCTATGGAGAGGTTTATCTTTACACCGAAATCCCGGCTTTTCAGAAATTCCTCGACCTTGTCTGAGAAATGGTGGGCGTTGACCACTATTTCTCCTATCCCGGCATCGCGGACCTTATTGATGACCCTTTCCAGCATCGGCACTCCGGCCACCGGCACAAGCGCCTTGGGTATCGTATCGGTTATGGGACGCAGCCTGGTTCCCAATCCGGCAGCAAAGATCATGGCTCTCATACCTCAGGCACCCATTCATCAGCAACGCGTCGGAGCACTTCGGTAAGATATGGATATCTCTTGAAAGGCTCCTGAACCAATTCATGCAGGCATCCCTTTGCAGGCTGCAGGCAATCCAGGAAAATCTGTTTCCTCTCGAAAATTCCTCTGAATCCGTATGCTCCGAATTCCTGAAGGAGGCGGACAAGAGAAATCAGTCGGAATTTTTCAAGGAATTCATCCTTGTCAGCCTTCTGGTACTCCGCCAGTGCATCCATATAAACATCAATCAATTCATCACGAATTTCCTTGGAGAAATGCGTCCCTGCATTCCAGAGGAATGACGCAAGGTCATACTGGATGGGACCTCTCCGTCCACCCTGAAAATCAATGAAATATGGCTCCCCATCCTTAATCATTACGTTTCGGGACTGAAAATCCCTGTACATAAATGTCTCGCCTATCCCTTCCAGCGAATCCTCAACCAACCTGTCAAAATCGTCCTGAAGCTTTATCTCATTGAACTCCATGCCAGTAAACTTCAGGAAATCATACTTGAAATAGTTCAGGTCAAAGTTGACCATCCTCCTGTTGAATTCCCTGTCGGGGAAACAGATTCCCCAGTCAAGTCCTTCCCCGGTCCTGAACTGAATAGAAGGCAGGCTTTCTATCGTCTTATGGAGCAGCCGCATTGCTTCAGGACCGTATTTGCCAGATGCGATGGAGGGCTTTAGGAACTCAAACAGCTGATTGTCTCCAAGATCGTCCTGCAGATAGAACATCCCGTCCGGGCTTACGGCGAGCACTTCCGGAACATTAATCCCCTTTGCGGCCATCTGCCTGTCGATGGTGATAAAGGCGTTGTTCTCAGCGGCATTTGTCCCGGAAACGCCTATGACAGTCCTGCCGTTACCGCTGATTCTATAATATTTTCTTGCACTTCCCGACAAAGGCAGAAGTGTCATTCCATCCGGCTCGGAGCCGAAGACAGAAACATATAATTTATTCAGTGCATCCATACTTCTACAAATTTAACTAAAATTGATTAATTTTGTATTTCGTACTTATGAAAGCGTTATCCGGAATATGGCTTCCAGCAGCTATGGCATTGATGGTCATAGGCGGTTCGGTCAGCGTCAAAGGATCTGCCTCTGTCCCTTCACACAGTGAGTCCAGAGACACTATCATTTATTCTGAACCCGGATACAAGCTTCACCGCAAGGGTAATTTTGACGTCTCGACAATCGCAGACAGCCTTCTGTCCGGAGCCGATGACAGCCTTCTTTTCGGTCCGCAGGTTGACACTACCCCTGTACTTACCGCCAGAGACACCATTTTCGCCCCGGACTCGCTCAGAGACATAGACCCGTTCCGATACAAATACTATGTTGCTCTGGTGGATCAGCCGACAAGAAAGTTTATTATTGACTCTCTGATGCAGTCCCACGACACTCTGGTTGCCCACGAGATGTTCGAACTCGCATCCCTTGATTCTCTGGATGCGGTAAAGATAGATTCAGTATTCTGCGCAGATTCACTGGCAGCTGCCCGGGAAGCTTTCCTGCTGTGGTACAACTCGCTCGATCCAAAGGAACGTAAGAAGTATGACAGAGAGCAACGGGACATAATGAATATGGCCATTGCGGACTCTATCCGCATGGAAAAGGAAGAAAAGAAAGCTATCAAGGACAGTATCATAGAAAACACCCCGCGTATCCTGGAGACATTCGCATTGAAAGACACAATGCAGTATCAGAGGATAATCAGGTGGAACCTTGATCAGGATTTCCACAAGATGAATGTCAATATTCCGGACACGTCCTTCAATTACTATTTCTATGACTTCCCTTTCCAGCGGAAAGACGTCAATTCGACCTGGCTAGGTACGGCGGGATCTCCTGTCCAGTACTACAATTACTTCAACAGGGACAGTGACGAAGGTATAGATTTCTATGATGCCAACGAATCGTGGAGTTTCTCCCCGCGCACAATATGGCATTACAATTCGAAGACTCCATACACGGAAGCGGCTTATTGGGGCACGCTTCTGGCAAATACGAAGAAGGAATCGGACAATATTCATCTGTTCACCACACAGAATATCACGCCTGAATTCAACTTTTCGCTTCTGTACGACCGTTTCGGCACCGGAGGTATTCTGGAGAACGAAAATTCTTCAAACAAGACTTTCGCACCGGCCTTGAACTATCTCGGGAAGAAATATACTTTACACGCAGGATATATATATAACAAGATCGTCCGTGGTGAAAACGGAGGAATGACAGACAAAGGGTATATCAGGGATACCCTTATCGAGTCGAGAGAGATCCCGGTCAACCTGAAAGATGCGTCTTCTACAATATACAAGAACACTTTCTTCCTTGACCAGCAGTTCTGCATTCCGTTCAATTTCATCGAAAAGGCAAAAGCCCGCAAGGACAGCACATACATTTACAACCCGGACTCCCTGTACAGGGACATCACAACCGCATATATCGGTCACAGCTCCGAATACTCTACATACCGGAGACTCTACACCGATAATATCACCACCGAGGAAGCCAGAAAGTTCTACCATGATGACGGAGTCACTTCCAGCAATGACTCACTGGGCGTCGCAAAACTGGAGAACAAGGTTTATCTCCGGTTGCAGCCTTGGTCCAGTGATGCCGTAGTCTCCAAGCTTGAAGCCGGGATCGGTGACCTTATGCTCAGATACTCCGACAGTTCCAGGGTCAACTACAATTCCCACTATACCGAAAATTCCATATTCGCATACGCAGGAGTTGAAGGGCAAATCGGAAGACATATCGAGTGGGACGCCAAAGGAAAGCTGAATTTTGCAGGAGACAAAACCGGTGACTTCTACATAGGAGGCAACGCTCTATATAGGATATTCCCTTTCAGACGAGCAAAAGGCAGTCCGCTCAGTGTTTCGGCTCATTTTGAGACCAGCCTCAAAGAACCTTCATTCTACCAGAAAAGGATGTTCACTTCCCACTACCAATGGGACAACACCGATTTGAAGAAGACTTCTTCCACAAAGATTGAGGCCCGTCTGGACATACCGCACTGGAAGCTTGAAGCATTTTTCGGTTATTCCGTTGTAAGCAACTCAATGTACTATGACAGTTTGGGCATTTCAAGGCAGCATGCCCCTGCGGTCAATATACTTTCCGCTTCACTCAGGAAGGAATTCGTGATAGCAGATTTCCTTCATCTGGACAACAAGGTGCTGTTCCAGTATTCATCTGACCAGTCAGTCATCCCTTTGCCTACCATAGCCCTCAACCTTAGATATTTCATCCAGTTCCCGGTCAAGAGAAACGTTATGGACATGCAGATCGGAGTAAACGGTTTCTACAACACAGCATGGTATTCACCGGCATGGAACCCTGCATTGGGAGTCTTCCACAACCAGACAGAATCAAAATACGAGAACGGCCCGTATTTTGATGTGTTCATCAACATGCAGTGGAAGAGGGCCTGCATTTTCGTGAAATATGAAAACGCAGGAATGGGATGGCCTATGGAAAAAGCAGACTATTTCAGTGCACACAATTATATCGTAACCCAGAGGGGCTTCAAATTCGGAATCTTCTGGCCGTTCTATATTCTTCCCGGCAAGGGAAATGCGCATAAGGATTGATTAGCAGAAAAGACATAATCGCCATTGCAATAACTGCAGTCCTGATATTGGGAGCGGCTATCGCTTCACTGGCGTACAAGGAAAAGGAATCTTTCAGCCTCAATGACCATATTATATGTGTCATTGAAACCGGCTGCTACTCCGAATCCGACGGTCTCGCCGCAGGTTACGGATATTATCTTCTTGAAAAATACTCCGAAAGCTGTGGGAAAACTCTGGACATCCGCCTTTCGAACACACCAGGACTGGTGGATTCCCTTCGTTCAGGGGCAATAGACGTCCTGGTCCTTCCGATGCGGGACACCGTCGATAATCTCAGCGGGTTGACCATATCAAATCCTATTGACAGTCTGTTATGCTGGGTCCTGGACGAAAAATATTCCGATGACGTCGACAGTGTCAACAAATGGATCGAGCAGTGGCAGGATAACCATGAAAATGACCGGATAAGACAGCGCTTCCTCAACACATTCAATCCTTACCGCAGAAAGAGCGGATCCTCCTTCCTGTCTCCGTATGACGACATTATCAGGAAGTATGCTTCCCATATCAAATGGGACTGGAGGCTGCTTGCCGCGGTTATTTATCAGGAATCCCATTTCCGCATCGACGTGAAGTCCAGAAGAGGCGCCATGGGACTTATGCAGATGATGCCGGGCACTGCCGAACAAATGGGGGTCGAAGACATCATCAATCCGGAAAAGGGCATTGAAGCGGGGGCGAAATACCTCCACCGTCTTTCAAGGGACTTCAAGTTTATCGATGATGAGGACGAGAGGGTAAGATTTACACTGGCATCTTATAATGCAGGCGCAGCCAGAATCAATGACTGCATCGAATATGCCCGGGAGCAAGGGGTGGACCCTACAATATGGGACAACATTGTCAGCATCATCCCGAATATGAGGGAAGAAGGGTTGTTCCAAGGAATTGAGACAATTGCATACGTCGAGACCGTTCTCGGCATATACGGAGAATTCTGCAGAATCTGCCCTTAATCACTTCACCCTGACAGTCTCCGCAGGATCTATCCTTGAGATGAAAAGTGAAGGAATCAGCAGCAATATCATTATTACGGCATATGCCGTGACGTCTGCAACAAGCACCTGAAGGAGGTTGAGCTCCACCGGCACATACGAAACAAAATAATTGGCAGGATCGAGTTTGATGAATCGCGTGGCTGACTGAATGCCGCAGAAAAGGAATGCCGCGATATTGCCGGCAGCCATCCCCTTCAGCACTATCCCTGACGAAAGCCTGAGAAACACACCTGCTATTGAAGAATCTTTCATCCCCATTGTCTTGAGCGTTCCTATTGTCGAAACACTCCTGAACAAAAGTATCAGCAGACCGGAAATCATGTTGAACGCTGCCACAAGAATCATCAGGATAAGAATGGCAAGTACGTTGAAATCTATAAGGTCCAGCCAATCGAACATGTTGCCGTACCTGTGGGCTGACGAGCGTGCGATAAGCGGATAACAGACCGCTCCGACTTCAGCCTCTTTCTCATTCATCAGCATTCTGGTCCTGTAGGCCGGCTCCAGAGTAATCTCCAGCGCAGAGGCCTCGTTGGCTTCCCATCCGTTCAGACGTCTCAAATCATCAATAGAGGCATATACAATCAGATTTTCTTCATTGTCAATGGCACTTTCGTATATATTCGCGACTTTGAACTTTCTGATTCTCACTTTCTCTCCGACAAAATATGCCGTCATCTCATCACCGGCTGACAGTCGCAGTGTCTTGGCTATCTTGGAAGGCACTCTCACCTCCAATGAAGAGGAATCGGCCGGGATGCCTTTGAAAAGCACCCCTTTGATTCCTTCATCTGTCTTTACTATGCCGGCTCTATAGACGGCAGGAGTGATTGATTTAACCCCTTTGACCGTTCTCACCTTTTCCACAAAAGGAAGATCAGTCAATATAGGGTCTGTATCACTGTAAAAGTTCTGATAAATGTCAGCAATTTGTATGTCGCCGGCTATTTCCGATACGCCGTCCCTGATTTCCCTGCGGAAACCACCGGCCACCGATATCGATACTATTATTATCAAGAAGGATATGGCTATCGCCCAGACAGCCAATTTCCCCTTGAATCCAAGCCTGCGTGATACAAAAGCTACAGACTCCATTACCAGATTATTACTCTCTCCTCTTCTGGACGGTACATCGGATCACCCTCCTTGATGCCGAATGCATCAAAGAAAGTCTGGAGATTCTTTAGAGACACGTTAACCCTGTTCTTCCCGAGAGAATGCACGTCCATGTTGGTACGGCGCACTCTTTCGGCCTCAGTAATATTGTCTGCCCAGACATGAGCATATCCGAGATAGAATCTCTGGTCTGCAGTAAGGCCGTCAATAGGTTCCGGTTCCTCTCCGCCCAAAGCATTTTTCAAAGCGGAGTATGCTACACGCAGACCTCCCTGGTCAGCGATATTCTCACCAAGAGTGAATTTTCCGTTTGCCATAAGACCGGGCTGGATTTCAACAGCGTCAAACTGATCGGCTAGTTTTGCAGTGATCTCCCTGAAAGAGCGGTCATCTTCCTCTGTCCACCATGATGCCATGTTTCCGTCCTTGTCAAAGAGGCGGCCCTGGTCATCGAATCCATGTGTCATCTCATGTCCTATTACTACTCCGATTGCTCCATAATTAACTGCATCGTCCGCATCTGCGTTAAAGAAAGGCGGCTGGAGGATGGCTGCAGGGAAGCATATTTCATTTGTTGTAGGATTATAGTATGCGTTCACAGTCTGTGGAGTCATGCCCCATTCCGTTCTGTCAGTAGCCTTGCCGAGTTTGTTCATGTTGTCAGCAATATACCACATGCTAGCCGCACGCAGATTCTCATAATAACTCTTCTGAGGATCAACCTCAAGAGTACTATAGTCTTTCCATTTGTCAGGATAGCCTATCTTGACAGTAAAGTTTGCAAGTTTCTCCAAAGCATAAGCCTTGGTCTCGTCTCCCATCCACTCAAGCGCTTCGATATGCTGGCCGAGAGCCGTCTTGAGGTTGCCGACAAGTTCAAGCACGCGCTGCTTGTTCTCTTCCGGGAAATACTTCTCGACATACATCTTGCCCACGGCTTCTCCGAGAAGTCTGTTAGGAATGGCCATTGCCCTCTTCCAACGCGGTTTCTGTTCCGTCACCCCGCTCATCTGTGTGCTGAAGAAGTCAAAGTATACATCATAGAACTCATCGCTCAGAGAATTGCATGCTCCCATAATGACAGATCCGGCGAGATAGTCCTTGAGCTTCCTGATATCGGCAGAAGCAAAGTACTTGGCGAAACCTTCAAAGAAAGAAGGCTGTTCGACGATTATCTTATCCTGTTCAGGGACTCCGAGAATTCTAAAATACTCAGCGAAATCGAATCCAGGGAAGCCGCTGCAGATATCGGAAGTGCTCATAGGGTTGTTCAGACTGAGCATATCCCTGTTCTGCAATTTTGTCCATGAGACTTCAGCAAGACTACTTTCAACCTCAAACGCATTGTCCGCAGCTGCCTGTGCGTCTTCTGATCCTGCCTTTTCAAACAGGCTGACAAGCATTTTCCTGTATCCCTCGCGCAAAGCGGCATTTGCATCATCAAGGTAATAATCCCTATCACCCATTCCAAGACCGCCTTGCCCCATGTAGAGAACCTGCATGTTGCTGTCAGTGAGATCGGAATCTACTCCTGTACCGAAAAAAGCTTCTTCGCCGGACATATGCAGGTCAGCAACAAGAGCTACCATTCCGGCCTTGTCATTGACAGCATAAATCTGGTCTATATACTTTTTTAACGGTTCGAAGCCTTCCGCATTCCTCCTGACAGAATCAAGACCCTGCTTGTAAAGGTCAGAAATCTTCTGCTCCACGGAGCCGGCCTCAGCTTTTATGTCCGTCATAGACTGGAACAGTTCGTTGAGCCTCTGCTGGTTCATCTCGTCAAGCGCATCGAATGACCCGTATCTCGCATACTCGGGCTTAAGAGGATGCTTGACCTGCCAGCCTCCATTTGCATACTGATAAAAATCCTGTCCCGGCGCAACAGTCAGGTCCATATCGGTCAGGTCTATTGCAGGGACGGTCGCCTGCTTCGGAGTACATGCTGAAAACATAATCAATGATACAGCTGTCAAAAGTGTGATTCTTTTCATATTTATTTGTTTTACTTCTTTGCATTTGACAATGCCTGCATTCTTCCCTGGGCTGAAAGCCTTTCGGTATCGGATTCAGTTATCTCTATCAGTACAGGCAGATATTTCATTTCAAGCTTGGTATCCTTGTTCCTTCTGGCTATCAGGATAGTGTTCCGCACAGCAGAATAGTCTTTCGGATCGATTTTCAGCACCTGCGCATAGCTTTTCAGCGCTTTGCCGCTATTGCCTCCGACCAACCAATATGTACCCTGGTTGCTCAGAAAGACAGTATATTTCGGATAATACTTGCTCATCTTGACGGATATGTCCATGAATGAGTTCATAGATACGGCGCTGCCGATAGTGAAATATGTGTAGCAGAATTCCTGTATGGCATCCAGATAATCATCTTTGGTCAGGTCCTCGCCTTTATACTTCCATGCCGGATGCTTCGTCTCATTCAAGTTGATGAGGTTGTTCAGCTCCTTCGTGGCCATTTCCGGGAATTCCTTCTCGTAACTTATCAGAGAACTGATCTTTTCGTATCTGTATGAAATTTCGTCAGGATAGAGGGAAATCAGTTTGTCAAGCACCTTCTGCGCCTGGCCGAAAGGCTCGTCATCAAAGAAGGTCTCCTCAAAGTAACCTACATCCATACCGTTCTCATCTTTTAGTACTACTGTCGGGGAACTGCCCATGAACTTGCTCTGGTATTTTGGAACCACTTCCGTATACCTCGCCCTGGCAAGATAATATTGATATCTGGCCAGCAGCATGTCCGCATTGGTCGGCTCTGCGGCTTCCCATTTATCAATTATCGTCTCCACGCCCACGCCGTCATAACCGACATTCCGCACCTGGCGGTCATAACGGGCCTTAAAATCTGAATCCTGGGCAAAAGCAGCCACAGACATTGCCACAAGGGCTGTCGTTACAAGCAGTTTTCTCATATTCAAATAATATCCATTAATATTCTTCTTCCCTGAGGGAGAAGGTTGTTACACCTTTTTCCTATGTTTTTTACAAATCCGAGCGGGACTCCACAATATGTCAGAACATTGTACCCAAGTTTTGAATCAGGAATCACAAGGCTGTCACGGTGCAGAAAATGCAAGGCCGTAAGCCTGTCGACTTCCACGCAGTGGAACTCATTCCTGTCAAAGTCAAGGCATAATGCCCAGTCCGCATCCGGCACAAAATCCTTGCCTTTCATCCCGCCCTTGCGGACTCCTTTCCTCAGAGGTCTAACCACATCGAAAAGTTTCTGAAGATCAGCGGTTCCGGCAGAAGTCGCAGAGGTCTTGCACAAGGCACCCGCCCACTGTCCCTCGCCAGGGACCACACCAGCTTTAAGAAGACTTCCATGCTCTGTGCGTTGTATCCCGAAGTCTTCGAATCCGTTTTCCGGAGTGATAATTTCTCCGCCGAGTTCGGATGCCGCCCACTCCAGATTATCGTCGTTTTCCGCCTTCTCGTACGTACACGTTGAGTATATCAGATAGCCTCCGGATTTCAATGCCGGCCACACATCGGCAAGAATACGTTTTTGTCTTGCTGCGCACAATGCGACATTCTCTTCGCTCCACTGCTCGACAGCCTTCTGATCCTTGCGGAACATCCCTTCGCCACTGCATGGCACATCCGCCACTATTATGTCAAAGAATCCCGGACATCTTCCGAATACTGCAGGGTCTGCGGAAGTGACGACCACATTGGGGTCTCCCCATTTCGCTACGTTATCGCACAACACAGAAACCCGCTGCTTCATAACTTCATTGCTGACAAGCAGGAAATCATCCCCGAACCTTTCCCTCAAGGAAGACGAGATGTCAGTTGTCTTACCCCCTGGTGCCGCACACAGGTCAAGTACCCTCAACCCCCCAGTCTCAATCCTATCAAGTAATTTCCTGAACAGGTACCCTACGAACATAGCCGAAGAGTCCTGCACATAGTAGCAGCCCGCATGCAGCAGAGGGTCCAGGGTAAACACCGGCCTCTCGGGAAGGATGAAACCGTACTCATTCCAGGGAACCTTCACCGCATTCTTCAGAATCTGAATTTCTCCGGAAGGCTTCTTGAAAGGATTCAACCTGACTGATACGGAAGCTTCAGACATTCAACGAGTCAACTATTTTATCCAATCCTTCCTGGATCTTCTTTCCAAGCATCGCCTTCATCATCAGGTTGAGATCCGCATCTACCTCCAGCCAGAAATCTGTCTTTCCGGCTTCCTGCGCAGGATCGAAATGAATCGATATCCCGAAATGGAAAGGAGCATTGTTATCCTGAATCTGCAGTAAAGAATATGGCACCCTGCCTGTCATCCTGACTCCGATGGTGAAGCCCTGAACCGTAGCGGTCAGAGTATCATAATCGGCTGTAATTGTGGCCTGGGCATCAGGAGGGACCATTCTGGCAAAGTTACTAAGGTCCACAAAGGACATGTACATCTCCGCCTGCGATTTGTTTACGATTCCATGCTTGCTCTTATACTGCGCTGACATAATTTTACTATTTTTGTAAGTTACAAATATAGGAAAAATGCACAAAATATACTTCGAAAGACGCTGTATCATAATATGTCAGCCATCCGACATGGCTCTGACCGACCCGAATTCGGTAGAGTTCCATATCGGAAGCAAGATTGACATACACACTCTGGTGTCAATGTTCGAAGCATCGGAATCCCTCAGCCGCATCTACATTCCGACAGACAACACCGAAAGGATGTACAGGATGCTCTGTTCAGAATTCAAGGAAGTCAACGCTGCGGGAGGACTCGTGTCCAACAGGCGCGGTGATTTTCTCCTGATAGACAGGAATAATGTCTGGGACCTTCCGAAAGGCCACCAGGAGCCCGATGAGGACATCAGCGTGACAGCACTCCGCGAAGTCCAGGAGGAAACGGGTGTCAATCAGTTGGAATTGGGGGATCTCATATGCATCACCGACCACTGCTATTTCCGCGACGGAAAATGGCATCTCAAGCACACCTGGTGGTACAGCATGCTGTATACTGACCCTGTTGACCTCACTCCCCAGAGAGAGGAGGACATATCAAAAGCGGCGTGGGTGGCCAAGTCCAGCCTTCCTCCTTTTCTCAAAAATACTTATCCCAGCATAATCGAAGTCTTCAGGGAGGCGAAAGTGTGAAACTTTTTGTTGTGACAGTCCGTATAGTAAAAGTATTGTCACTACTAAAAATATGAAACTTTCACAATTCCAATTTGATCTCCCGGAGGAAAAAATAGCAAAAGAGCCTACCAGATGGAGAGATGAGTGCAAACTTCTTGTTCTCCACAAGGACACCGGAGAAATCGAACACAGACAGTTCAAGGATATCATTGACTATTTCGGCAAAGGGGACAGATTCGTCCTTAACGATACCAAGGTATTCCCTGCCAAGCTGTTCGGCAAGAAAGAGAAAACCGGTGCGGACATTATGGTTTTCCTCCTTAGGGAACTTGCAAAGGAGCAGCGTCTGTGGGACGTGATCGTTGATCCTGCAAGAAAAATCAGAATTGGGAACAAACTGTATTTCGGTGACGACGAAAGCATGGTGGCCGAAGTGATTGACAACACTACCTCACGCGGGCGCACCCTCCGTTTCCTGTATGACGGTCCGTATGATGAATTCAAGCAGGCACTTTTCGCTCTTGGCCAGACACCGGTGCCTGAATGGGTAAAAGAGACCCCGGATCCCGAAGACGAAGAAAATTTCCAGACTATTTTCGCAGCCAACGAAGGAGCCGTTTCCGCTCCGGCAGCAGGACTCCACTTCAGCAGGGAACTCTTCAACAGAATGACCCTCAAGGATATCGAAAAGACCTTCATTACAGTACATATGGGCATCGGACACTTCCGCCAGGTAGATGTGGAAGACCTCAGCAAGCATCGCATGGACTGCGAGCGCATGATCATCAGCGAGCAGGCTGCAAGTGAAATCAATGCAACGAAGAACTCCGGCCACAAAGTTGTTGGAGTGGGTGTGACAGTCATCAGAGCCCTTGAGACCTATGTCACGACAAAGAGAGAGATCAAGGCAAATGATTTGTGGACAAACAAGTTCATATTCCCGCCTTACGAATTTTCCATCCCAGATGCAATCGTCTCAAATTTCCATCTGCCGGAGTCAACCATGCTCATGGCAGTCGCAGCGTTCGGGGGATACGAAAAAGTCATGAATGCCTACAAGGAAGCTCTGGAAAATGATTATCGCTTCGGTCCGTACGGTGACGCGATGCTCATTCTCTAGGTTACCCTTCAACAATAAGTTTTACTCCAGTGTCATTGCCAGGATACTTCCTGAGCCCTGATGCTGGAGTTCTACTTTTGTACAGACTCCTCTAAGGATGGATGCAGGGACCAAATTCTCGTTCCGGTCAAGGATGTCATGCGCCAAGTTCTCAGCAGTGTAGATGGCTACGCTCTTTGCCGAGGTCTTCTCAGAATATGACAGCGTAACTTTCATTCCCTTGCGTGCTCCCAGAATGGTGAGACCTTCCTCAACTGCATGGTTGATATGATTGATAGTGTCTGATGACATATTGAATTTGACACAGAAGTTGTTCACACCGGACATCATCTCGTAGAAATCATACTCACTGGAGTCGATTGAGTACTCGAACTCCGAAATCTGGTTGATGAACTTGCGAGTCTTTTCCTTGAGAGGATGTTCAAAAATCTGCTCCGGGGTGCCGTCTTCATAAATCAGTCCCTCATCCATATAGAACACGCGGGTGCTGACTTCTTTTGCGAAGCGCATCTCGTGAGTAACTACCATCATTGTAAGTCCCTTCTTTGCAAGAGCACGCATAACACCAAGCACTTCGTTCACCATCGTAGGGTCAAGAGCCGATGTAGGTTCGTCAAAGAGAATGATGTCAGGTTCCATCGCCAGTGCTCTGGCAATGGCTACTCTCTGTTTCTGACCGCCGGAAAGCTGGTTTGGATAAGCATCGGCTTTCTGCGCCAGTCCCACATGCTTAAGCAGTTCCATAGCCCGTTCCTCCGCCTGTTCTTTGCTCTTTCCGAGCAGTTTGATTGGAGCGAACGTAACATTCTCAAGTATGGTCTTGCCATTGAAAAGGTTGAACGCCTGGAACACCATTCCCATCTTCTGGCGCAATTGAGGGACTTCAGCCCCTGGAGTCAGAATATCCTGTCCCAATACCGCAATACTTCCCCCGTCCGGACGTTCGAGCAGGTTCAGGCAACGCAGGAAAGTACTTTTTCCTGTTCCGGAAGGACCGATGATACTGATTACCTCTCCACGGTGTATATCTGCGTTTACATCCTTGAGGACATGCAAATCCCCGAAGCTCTTCTTGAGATGCGACACACTGATTATCACGTCATCCTTCATCGGAACCTCGACTTTCTTTGGCCGATGGGTGAGTTTCCATACCAGGTAGAAAAGGGCAACGGCTATCAGACACCCGAGAACTATCCATCCTGCCATGCCTGATTCTTCCGGTTCCTCTGCAGAAGACGCTGACGCCTTCTTGTAAATTATCACAATCTTACTCTCAAAATACGGCACCTGAATCACCGCCTTCTGTCTTTCCTCTGTGATATTGATGATTGACATCGCCATATCAACCTTGCCGGAAACGAGACCGGGTATTATGGCACCGAAGTCCATGATAAGTATTTCCAACGGTCTGTTTATGCTGAGGGCGAACCTTCTGGCAAGTTCAATCTCATAGCCGTCCGGCTGTCCGTTCAACATCATATTGAAAGGAGGATCGGAAGCCATTACGGCCAGCCTGATCGGCTTGCCCTCGGAAACTGACCCTATATCTCTATGTCCTTCAACTCCTGGCAGAGCCCACCACCTGTCAAACATCTCCTCCGCTTCTTCCGTACCCGAAAATCCTGCCCAGAAATCCGCGAACTGCTCGGACAGTTCCCTGTTGTCAAAGCCGAAGCAGGCACCGACCGGCATAGGAGGAAGATCTGTCGACAGGGTATCGACATCGGGATGATTTTTCAAGAATGCAATCGACGTGACGTCATCGTGATAATACCCTTTAGCCTTTCCGCTGAGCAGAGCCTCATCCGCATCGATAATGCTGTTGAAAGAAAGAATGTTTTCCATCCCCCACCGCTTCTGAAGGTATGGTTCAACCGCACTCCCGACCACGGCAGCTATCTTGCACCCTTCGAAATCATCTTCACAGCTCGGGGCAAAGCTTTCATTTGAATCCTCGACGCTGCAGGAAGAAAGCATAAGCGCAAACATCGGAACAAAGACCGCTATCATTCTTGCACTTCCCTTCGGCTGTCTTACCAGCGCCTTGAGAAGAAGTCCGATCAGCCATGCTATCAGGAAATATATTACCGCAATGACAATCAACGGGAAGAATGCGTCGAAGGTGCGGGCCCTTATGATGTCAGAAGCCTTTGTCATATCCATTACGGCCACATATCCCACAATGGATGTGCTCTTCAACAACCCGATCACTTCTCCCTGATAGACAGGCATGACGTTGCGCACAGCCTGAGGAAGGACAATATGGAAAAAAGTCTGGACGCTGTTGAATCCGAGTGATAGTCCCGCCTCCGTCTGACCGCGGTCTATACCCTCAATACTGGTCCGGAGCATTTCGCATACATAGGCAGCCATATTCATTCCGAATGTAATAATAGCCACGAAAACACCTGTGACATGCACCGGAGCAAAGAACACATAGTACATCATCATCAGCATCACAAGCAGCGGAGTGCCTCTCATAATGTCTATGTATATCTTGGCGATTTCCCGCACCCAGCCTTTCCTGTGCATTCTCATCCAGCAGACCGCCCCGCCAAGCAACGTTCCAAGCAAAGCTGCGAACAAAGTGATGATGAGGGTTGTCTTCAGACCATCCACGATATGCATGTACCGGTCCTCAAGAATGAAGTTCTTATAAAAAGAATCTGCGATGTTTTGCCAGATGTTTAATGGGATGAACATATTCGTACAAATTTTGCGCAAATATACGTTTTTATGCTCTATTTTTCGAAAAACTTGACTGTCAGCTATGAGAAACAACATCAACGATAGAGCTGGAGCCATCGCTCTCTGCCGGATTTTCGGATTCCAGCCGAAAATATCAAAGCGGATTGTCGAAGCACTTGGAAGCTGCTCGGCACTTTTCGGAATGTCAGGGCAGGAACTGGAAGACTTATTCGGTCCGTACAGCAAATTCAGGCCCTTGGTCAGTGAGAAGGCGCTGCGGGACGCGGAGCAGGAGCTTGAAAGGCTGGAAAGCCTCGGGTACAGAATAATCACAATACTTGACCAGGACTATCCCTCGCTTCTGAAAAACTGTGATGACGCACCTTCCTGTCTATTCGTGCGCAGCGCTTCCGAGCCGTCGGAAATATTCAATTCGAGCACCTGCATATCAATAGTGGGTACCAGAGACATTTCAATGTACGGCAGGGAATTCTGCACCAGAATCGTCAGAACTCTTGCCCAGGCCCCTGACAGGCCGGCCATTGTCAGCGGACTCGCACTGGGCGTGGACATCACCGCCCACCTTGCTGCCCTTGATGCGGGACTCCCTACAATAGCCGTAATTCCGGTAGGAATAGATGACATATATCCGCCATCCCACAGGATAGCTGCAGGCAGGATTGCCGCCGCCGAAGGGAGCGCAATCATCACAGATTATCCTCCCGGAACGGCTCCTCTACAGATAAATTTTATAAGGAGAAACAGAATCATCGCCGGGATGAGCCGTTCTACAATATTGATCGAGTCAAAAGCAAAGGGAGGAGGGCTTCTCACGGCCAGGCTAGCAGAAGGCTACGGGAGAGAAGTTTTTGCACTTCCGGGAAGAATCGACGATGCCAGGTCAGCAGGGTGCAATGCACTGATCCAACAAAAGATAGCAGAACCGATATGCTCTCTTTCGACCCTTCCTGCAGTCCTCGGCCTGGGCCGTTCTGTCATCCGAAGGAAAGCGGATCTGGAGCAGGAGCTCATTGCCCGATATCCGGACAACGAAGACTGCCGGCGCGTCGGGATTGCAGTCCGGGAGAACAGAGGGCTTACCGCTGATGAACTCGCCGGCATCCTGGATATGAGGTTCCGGGATGTTTCCCGCGCGATAAGCCGTCTGGAACTCGACGGTTTCGTATCCACCGATCTGCTCGGAAGGTGTGCCATAAATGTCAAAATTGCTTAAATTTGTGACTTGTATGGAATTTATCGATACACATACTCATTCTTCCGACAAGTCATACGAGGGTGAAGAGGAAATTGTAATCGCCAGGGCTCTGGCTGCAGGAGTAAGCCATATGCTTGAAGCAGATGTCGACTCATCCGAGCGCGAGGCCATGTTTTCTCTGTGCAGGAAACACAGGGACTGCCTTCATCCCATGCTCGGCCTTTATCCCGGCTCTGTGGACAGGAACTGGAGGGAGGAGCTCTCAGAGGTCGAGAAACATGACAGGACCGGCGTTGTCGCTATCGGAGAAATCGGCCTGGACTACCACTTTTCCATAGAATTCAAAGAAGAGCAGAAAGAAGCGTTCCTTGCGCAGCTTGAACTTGCCTCTTCCTGGGATCTGCCTGTCAACATCCACTTGAGAGACGCTACGGAGGATTTCTTCTCCATCATTGCAAGCACCGCGAACCTTCACCTCAGGGGGAATCTGCACGCCTTCAGCGGAAGCGCAGAAACATTCAAAAGGCTGAGCAGATACGGGGACTGGTATGTAGGTATAGGAGGAGTGCTCACGTTCAAAAATGCAGGAATCGCAGAAGAGATCAAGAATATTCCACTGGATAGAATCCTTCTCGAGACCGACGCCCCGTATCTCGCCCCCACCCCGCACAGAGGGGAAAGGAATGAAAGCAGTCTTATTCCAGTGATAGCGGAAAAACTTGCCGGACTCAAAGGGGTAAGTCTGGAAGAAGTTGCCGAGGCAACGACAAAAAATGCAAAACAATTATTCGCCATATGACACACAATTCCGTCCTGCTGATATATACCGGAGGTACCATCGGTATGAAGGAAGATCCTGAACTCCAGACTCTTGTACCATTTGATTTCAGTGGAATCATTGACGAAGTCCCCGAACTCAGGAAGTTCGCACTCACTATAGATTCGTACACTTTCAACCCTCTGATAGATTCCTCAGACGTAGAGCCTGACATGTGGCGTAACCTCGCGCTTCTGATTAAGGATAAGTATGACTGCTACGACGGATTCGTCATTCTCCACGGCACTGATACTATGGCATACTCGGCGTCCGCTCTGAGTTTCATGCTTGAAGGTCTTGCGAAGCCGGTGATATTCACCGGAAGCCAGCTGCCGATCGGACGTCCCCGCACAGACGGAAAAGAGAACCTGATTTCCTCCGTTGAGATAGCCACGGCCAAGGGACCGGACGGTGCACCGCTGGTGCCTGAAGTCTGTATTTTCTTCAATTCCAAACTGTTCAGAGGGAACAGATGCACAAAAGTCAGTTCTACTGCATTCGATGCTTTCTCCTCTCCGAACTACCCTGCTCTTGCCAATGCCGGCATCAGCATCGAATATGACACGAAGCATATCGGTTGGACGGGCAAATACGAAGGAAACCTCAAACTCCACACGGCGCTTGACACCAGTGTATCCATCATGAAAGTCCATCCGGGCATCACAGAGAACGTAGCCAGGAACTGTCTGCTTGGAGAGGGAATAAAAGCCTGTATCATAGAGACTTACGGCTCGGGCAACTCAATCTCTAAAAAGTGGTTCATCGACATTGTTCAGGAGGCTGTCAGAAAGGGCAGGATTCTTTTGAACGTGACCCAGTGTCTGTCAGGCGAAGTGAACATGGATATCTACGCAACAGGCAGAGCTCTGAAAAATGCGGGGGTCATCTCCGGAGGAGATATGACAACGGAGAGCGCTCTCGGCAAACTTTTCATACTCTTGGGGGAATCATCTGATACTGAGGAGGTAAAGTCTTTACTGCCGAAAAATCTCAGAGGCGAAATGTCAAAATAATAATTGCGGAATGAATTTTTTTTGCTAAATTGCAGCGATTTGGAGTCACCATATAGACACATAATATTATTAACTAATACATTATTAATTACATTATGAAAAAAATTTTCATGTTTCTGGCAGTAGCAGCCGCTATGGCTATCTCTGCTAACTATGCATTCGCTCAGGACGAGCAGGCAGCTGAAGAGCCTGCAGCAGTCGAGGCTGTTGAGGCAGCTGAAGAAGATGCTGCTCCTCAGACACTCGCTGAACTCACAGCAGCTCAGCCTGAGGTTCCTCTTCACCAGGCTCTCAAGACAAAATTCATCGAGGGTGGTGCAGGCTTCATGTCTCTTATCATTCTCTGTTTGATCATCGGTCTTGCACTCGCTATCGAGCGTATCCTCTTCCTCACATTCTCAAAGACCAACACAAAGGCTCTTGTTGAGAAGGTTGAAGAAGCTCTCGCAAAGGGTGGCGTTGAAGCTGCAAAGGATGTTTGCCGCAACACACGTGGTCCTGTAGCATCTATTTTCTATCAGGGACTCCTCCGCTATGATCAGGGTGTTGACGTTGTCGAGAAGACAGTCGTTTCCTACGGTTCAGTTCAGATGAGCGAAATGGAGAACGGTCTTTCTTGGATCTCCCTCTTCATCGCTATCGCACCTTCTCTCGGATTCCTCGGTACTGTGATCGGAATGATCCAGGCATTCGATGCTATCCAGGCTGCTGGTGATATTTCTCCTAACGTTGTCGCAGGTGGTATGAAAGTCGCTTTGATCACCACAGTCGGTGGTTTGATCGTCGCTATGATCCTTCAGATATTCTACAACTATATCCTTGCAAAGATCGACTCTATCACCATTGATATGGAAGATTCTTCAATCTGCCTTATCGATGCTCTCACCAAATTCAACGAGAAGAAGTAATATCGCTTTAACAGCAAATTTACAATGAAGAATTATAGTAAAATATTCAAACTGATAATGCTGGCGTTGATCGTCGTCAGTGCAGTCGTTACCGTTATCGGCTTCGTAGCCGGTTTCGAGAACAACGGCGGCAGCATGACCGATCTTCTCCTCTATTGGACCTATGCAATGGTTGCCATTACAGTGCTTTCACTCGTAGTATTCGGCATCGCCATAGGTTACAAGAACAACCCGAAGGGCATCGTAAAGGGTGCCGTTGTGGTTGTAGCAGTAGCAGTGGTTTGCTTCCTGGTATACCTTATCTCTCCAGGTGCTCCTGCAGTAGGTCTTACCAACCTTGATCCAAGCCACTCAGAGCTCAAGCTTACTGATACAATGCTTAACCTTACATACATCGCCGGTGTAGCAGCAATCCTTGCAATCATCGTCGGTGAGGTTGTAATGTCAGTTCGTAACAAACAGGCTAAAAAGTAGATTACTATGGGTAGCAAGAAAACACCTGCAATTAATTCAAGTTCAACAGCTGATATCGCGTTCCTTCTGTTGTGCTACTTCCTTATGACCACCACCATGGGATCACAGACCGGTCTTAGCCGTCGTCTTCCTCCTATGCCTGACAAAGATCAGAAGGTTGAGGACCAGAAAGTCAATCGCCGTAACATCATCATTGTGCGTATCAATGCAGCTGATAGACTTTTTGCCGGTACTGAAGCCCTGGAAATCGGACAGCTGAAAGATAAAATCAAAGAGTTCCTTTCAAACCCTGCTGATGACCCGACACTCCCTGAGAAGGAGCTTAAGGATATCGAAGGATACGGCGAATGCTATGTATCAAAGGGCGTAATCTCTCTTCAGAACGACCGTGGTACAAGTTACCAGGCATATATCTCAGTTCAGAACGAGCTTGTAAAGGCCGTCAACGAACTGCGTGATGAGTTCTCAAGAAAGGCATACGGAAAGAAATTCAACAACCTTACAGAAGAGCAACAGGAAATCGTCAAGAAGGCAGTTCCTCAGAACATTTCCGAGGCAGAGCCTAAGGACGTTAGTCAAAAGAGATTCTAGGAGGATAAATTATGTCAAAATTCGGTGGAAGTAACAACAAAAAAGAGGTACCTGCAGTAACATCCAGCTCCCTCTCCGATATCGTGTTTATGCTCCTGTTCTTCTTTATGGTGACCACTCAGCTCCGCGAGACTGAGAACAAAGTCATCGTAAAAATGCCTGAAGCTTCCGAGGTCGTCAAACTTGAAAGAAAAGACCTTGCTTCATACATCAACATCGGTCAGCCTACAGCTCAGTACAGAGCACAGTATGGTACCGAGTCACGTATCCAGCTCAACGACTCTTTCAAGACTACAGATGACATCCGCGACTTCATCGCTGCAGAGCGTGAGTCAAAGAGTGAGGCTGACCGTCAGTTCATGACAGTAAACATCAGAGCTGACCAGGATGTCCGAATGGGTATCGTTTCCGATGTTAAGCAAGAGCTCAGACGTTGCTCAGCGCTTAAGATTATGTATTCCGCAAGGAAGCCTGCAGAATAATATCTGCATACGATTATAAGAGCAGCCCCCTTTATGAGGGCTGCTTTTTAAACTAAAACAGTTTAAGATGAAAATCAGAGTCAAGGATTTGCTCGGCATGAAGCCGGGACAGGACGTACAGGCAAAAGGCTGGGTACGCACGAAGAGAGGAAACAAGGAAATAGCATTCATAGCTCTTAACGACGGATCCACCATCAACAACATTCAGATTGTGGTGGACAAGACGCGCATAGAAGACAGCGTACTTGCAAAGGTCACTACAGGTGCTTGCATTTGCGCAAGCGGTAAGCTTGTCGAGTCAGTCGGAAGCGGCCAGGCCGTCGAGATACAGGCAGACAGCATTGAAGTCCTCGGAGAATGCGACCCGATGAGATATCCTCTGCAGAAGAAGGACACGTCATTCGAGTACCTCCGCACAGTCGCACACATGCGCCCACGCACCAACACCTTCGGCGCAATCCTCAGACTCCGTTCACAAATGGCATTCGCCATTCACAACTATTTCCACAGCAAGGGATTCGTTTACCTCAACACCCCGCTCATCACTGCTTCGGACTGTGAGGGAGCCGGCCAGATGTTCCAGGTAACGACTCTCGACCTCAACAATGTCCCTAAAAACAAGAAGGGAGAACCTGACTACGCAAAAGACTTCTTCGGAAGGATGACCAGCCTGACCGTGAGCGGCCAGCTTGAAGGTGAGCTCGGAGCGACAGCTCTCGGCAATATATATACCTTCGGTCCTACCTTCCGCGCCGAGAACTCCAATACGCCAAGACATCTTGCCGAATTCTGGATGATTGAGCCTGAAATGGCGTTCTACGACATCAAGGACAACATGGATCTTGCAGAAGATTTCATCAAGCACCTTGTAAAATATGCACTTGACAATTGCTATGACGACATCAAGTTCCTCAATGACAGATACGATGACACACTCATCGACAGACTGAAAGGTGTCATTGACACTGAATTCGTCAGACTTCCATATACAGAAGGTATCAAGATTCTCGAAAAGGCTATCGCAGACGGCCATCAGTTCGAGTACCCTGTTTCCTGGGGCGTGGATCTCCAGAGCGAACACGAAAGGTTCCTAGTCGAAGAACACTTCAAGAAGCCAGTGATTCTTACTGACTATCCTAAAGAGATCAAGGCCTTCTATATGAAGCAGAACGAGGACGGCAAGACTGTCCGCGCAATGGACGTTCTCTTCCCTAAGATTGGTGAGATTATCGGAGGATCCGAGAGAGAAGCATCCATTGAAAAGCTCGATGAGAGAATCAATGAGCTCAAGATGTCCCGCAAGAACCTTGAGTGGTATCTTGACACCCGCAGATTCGGAAGCTGCCCGCACAGCGGTTTCGGCCTCGGTTTCGAAAGGCTTCTGCTCTTCATCACAGGAATGCAGAACATACGTGACGTCATTCCTTTCCCACGCACACCAAAGAACGCAGAATATTAATAGTATATGCTGGTAATAGGAATAGCGGGAGGATCCGGCTCCGGTAAGACCACAGTTGTGAATGCCATCACATCCAGACTGAAGGAAAAAGTTGTTGTAATCCCCCAGGACTCATATTACAAAGACATTAGCGACCGCTCTGACAGCGAGAAAAGAGCATACAACTTCGACCATCCTTCAGCCATAGACTGGGAGCTGCTCTGCAGCCAGCTGAAACAGCTGAAAGAAGGACACGCTGTTGACCAGCCTGTTTACTCCTATATTTCATGCTCCCGCTCCAAGACGGAAACCGTCAGGGTGGAGCCTGCGGAAGTGATTATTATTGAAGGTATCCTGATCTTCACCTGCAAGGAACTCTGCGAGCAGCTTGACATCAAGATATTCGTTGATGCGGATGACGATGACAGGCTTATGAGAGTTATGGAAAGGGATATCATCGAGCGTGGCAAGGATGTACACTGGATTATCGAAAGATACACCAACACTGTCAAGCCGATGTATCTCCAGTTCATCGAACCGAGCAAGAGATACGCGGATATCATCATTCCTGAAGGAGGAGAGAATGTCGTTGCGATCGACATCATCACAGCTTCAATAGAGAAAGAAATCAGCAACCTCAAGTGAGACCGCTTCCAAAAGAAGAAAAAGCAGGACTTTATATCACCGTCATAGTTCATCTGGTGGTGCTGATTGCCCTGTTGGCCGCACAATTGGGAGTATCCCTCAAAAAAGAAAGCAGTTTCGTTCTGGACTTCTCAAAGGTTGAAGAACTTGAGAGGCTTCAGCGCGAACTTACTCTGCAGCAGCAGGTTAACGAAAAGCTGAACCGCATGCTTGCAGAGGAAGGTGTAGGAACGTCCAGCGTACGCAACGTCTCAGTAAACAGGAGTGAGCTTAAAGATGACCGCGGCACGGATGCCGAGCAGCTCTATAAAGATGCTGAACGCCTCCAGAAATCTCTGGACAAGACTTTCAACCGCAGCGACGAAGACAATATCGCCGAGCCTGAGACAAAGAAAGAAGAGAAGAAGAAAGAACAGACCACTTCGCAAAACAGCTATAAGGGGCCTTCAGTTCTTTCCTGGACTCTGGAGGGCAGAAAAGCAAGCAAACTCCCCATCCCCGCATACAGATGCATGGGGGCGGGAGAGGTCAAGGTAATCATCACTGTTGATAATTCCGGTACAGTAACGGGAGCAAAGGTGGATGAGACTTCATCCTCAACCGACGCATGTCTTCGAAGCTACGCCGTAAGGGCAGCCAGGCTCAGCAAATTCTCTGCTGACCCGAAAGCCCCTGCCAGACAGACCGGCGACATAGTTTATCAGTTTATTGCTCAATAGCCTTCTGGTAGACATTGTCCACCGGAAGATAGAGATGATAGAAGGCATTGTCTCCAAGCCTGCTGTATCTTCCCACAAGAGCGCGGACCTGCGCCATCATGTAATTTCTTTCACCGGCCCAGTCACTGCCCGGAACAAGTCCGTCCTTAGCCTTTGCGAAGGCCAGGAAGCCGGCTTCAAGCGAAGAAGAGTCAAGATATCGCAAGAGCTCCTGATAGACCTCTATCCGCCCCAATTCGTCTTTGTGTGCATCAAAGAAAGAAGATGCGAACCTCATCGGTGTGGCTTTCCTGTTGCAATTGACATAGAATTCGGATGCCTTGGTTGTATCCAAAGGAACAAACACGTCAGGGATGATTCCGCCTTTTTCGATTTTCATACTGTCCGCCTCCATCATCTCACCTTCACCGTAGCGCCTGATTATCTCATAATTGTAATCATCGCTGTAAGGTTTCTGAAGGCACCTGCCTGACGGTGTATAGAACCTGGCTACTGTAAGCCTGACGGCAGAACCGTCCGTAAAATACACAGGTTCCTGCACAAGACCCTTTCCGAATGACCTCCTGCCAATGATTCTACCGCGGGAATTGTCCTGTATCGCCCCTGCGAATATCTCGCTGGATGAAGCGGAACCTTCGTTGATAAGCACGGAGAGATCTACGTCCTGAAGAATGCCTGAACCGTCAGCATTGAAATCCTCCCTTTCCCGGTGAAGTCCTTCAATATACACTATCGGAGCTTCTTTCGGAAGGAAAAGATTGGCCATCATAATGGCCTGGTCAAAGAACCCTCCCGTATTGTCCCTGATATCCAGCACCATACGCTTCATTCCCTGAGACAGAAGTTCTATGCTGGCCATAGCTACTTCCTTATATGTAGTTCGCGCAAATTTGGACAATCTGAGATATCCGGTGACATCGTCAACCATGAATGCGCAGTCCACAGAATGTGTAGGAATCTTTCCACGCGTGATTTCGAACGGAATCATTTCTCCGTCCCTACCAACAGTAACGGTCACTTTAGTCCCGGAAGGGCCCTTCATCCTGCGCACCATGCTGTCCTGCGGATAGTTCACTCCGGCAATCACCACGCTGTCAACCTTGAGCAGCCTGTCGCCGCTCTGAAGGCCGATTTTCTCTGACGGACCACCGGGAATCACCTCTATTATTATTGCAGTGTCATTCGGCACGTTGAACTGGATACCGATCCCTTCGAACTCGCCCGCGAGGTCCTCCTCGCTCTGCTCAAGATCGACAGGAGGCAGATACACGCTATGAGGGTCAAGCTCGCCCAGCGCCGCATCTATTGCAGCCTTCGACACCTTGTCATAGTCCACGGAATCCACATAATTCTCGCTGATAGTCTGAAGCACAAGTTCAAGCTTCCGCCACTCGAGGTCAGCCTTCAACTTCTTGTGAGCCTGCTGATATCTATTGAAAGTGATGACAGACAGCGCACCTATTGCAATTCCCAGCACAGCGACCAGGACAGGAAACCATTTCTTCATTGTTCTTCAATCTTTTCAACCTCGACCCCGGCTCTCTTCAGCAGATCCACACCGTCAGTCAACCGGTACTCGTCCCTATATACTACACGCTTGATTCCAGCCTGGATTATCAATTTGGAGCACTCCATACAAGGCGACGCCGTAATGAACAGAGTGGCGCCTTCGGCGCTGTTTCCGGACTTTGCCACTTTGGATATGGCATTCGCCTCAGCGTGAAGGACATACGGCTTTGTCACGCCGTTCTCGTCCTCACAAACATTCTCAAATCCGGACGGAGTCCCGTTGAAACCGTCAGAAATGATCATTCTGTCCTTGACGATAAGTGCGCCAACCTTGCGGCGCTTGCAGTAAGAATTCTCAGCCCAGATGGCCGCCATCCTCATATACTTGTCATCGTACTTGTTCATATCCTAGCTTCTTTGATAAAGGTATCTCTTGATACTTCTCTTTGGTGTCCTTTCAAAATCCTCCGGCATGAACTCGATCTTCCTGATATTGGCATACGAAGGAAGCAGTTTGTTCATTTCAGGCAGCGCTCCCCTGACGCGTTCCTCAAGCTCTTCCCTGTTCATTCCGTCAAGTTCGGCCTGATGATAGTCAGGATATATCAAAGCCGTCAGGCCCCCGTTGTCCTCTATAACAAGAGATTCAACCACATAATTGAAGTTGTTGATTACAGCCTCAAGCTCCTCCGGATATATATTCTGGCCGGAAGGTCCGAGAATCATACACTTCGAGCGGCCGCGCAGATACAGATAACCGTCGCTGTCGATGATTCCCATATCGCCAGTCTTGAAATAATTGTCATTCGTGAAAGATGCCTTCGTAGCCTGCCTGTTCTTATAGTACCCCATAAAGACATTTCCACCCTTCACCTGCACCTCCCCGGGGATCTTGTGCGGGTCCTTGGAATCGATTCTGATTTCACAACCCTTGATTGGGCGTCCGCAGGAACCCTTCTTTGTCCTGTACCATTTTGCGTATGTAATAAGCGGCGCGCATTCCGTCATTCCGTAGCCCACGGTGAACGGGAAATGGATCTCGCGCAGGAATTCCTCGACCTCAGGATTGAAGGCCGCACC
The DNA here is from genome assembly GCA_024402095.1 of Bacteroidales bacterium. GTDB lineage: Bacteria > Bacteroidota > Bacteroidia > Bacteroidales > UBA932 > Cryptobacteroides. The sequence goes on from JAKSJU010000009.1 coordinate 38,269, forward strand.
ACCAAGAATTATCTCTTCGAAGCGGCCGCCAAAAGCATCTATCAGAGAATTGCGGAACTTCGTGCGTATTGTCTGGGCCAATATCGGGATATACCTATAGTTCTTGGTGCGATCCACCATCGGCTTGATCTGGGACTTATAGACCTTCTCTATTATAAGAGGTACGGCGATTATTATGTCCGGATGTATCTCGGCGAAAGCGGCCATAATGATCTTCGGGCTTGGCACCCTTGTCAGGAAATGCACGTGAGCGCCTATGGTCATCTCATACAGAAGCTCAAACATCAGGCCGTACATATGCGCGGAAGGCAGCATTGCAACCACTTCAGATTCACAGTTCATTTGTGGCTCAGCCTCTGTACCGGCGAATTTTATATTCGTATACAGTGCCCTGTAAGGCAGCATTACGCCTTTCGAAAAGCCGGAAGTACCTGAAGTGTAATTGATCAGTGCCAATTCTTCCTCCTTGTCCTCATAATAATCAATATTCTCCGGCCCGAATGAATCCAGTGCGTGGCTGCCGAACCATTCTTCAAGGGAATTCATCTGCATGATGAGCAGCAGTTCCGGCATCTCGCTCTCGGAAAGATTCTCCCAGATCACTTCATCGACGAAAAGAATCCTGGAATCGGAATGATTCACAAGATAATGGATGTTCTCAGGCTTGAATTCGTGCAGGATAGGCACCGGCACGGCTCCGAAAGTCATTGCTGCAAGAAAGCACACGCCCCAGTTGGCCTGATTGCGCGAGCAGATTGCAACCTTGTCACCTTTCTGAAGTCCCTTTTCCTTGAACATGCAGTGCAGCTGCTCGATGCGCGTGGCAAGCTGTCCGTAAGTCAGGGTTATTCCCTTATAGTTCGACAACGCGTTCCGCTCCCAGTTTTCCTTGAAGCTGCGCTCAAACATCTTATTGATGGATTCATATTGCATAGCCTACAAATATAGCAATAATGAATCACTTATAACAAAGAGAGGGCGGCTTTCGCCGTCCTCCCCTTGAAAATAAGCTATATCGTTAAATTAAGCGATTACTCGTTAACGACTTTGATTACAACGTTGTCCTTGTAAGCCTCGTTCCAGTTGTAGTCATACTTGTAACCAAGGATTACAGGAACTGAGAGCTCGATGTTCTTGTTGTTGTTGTCACCAAGGAAGATAACCTTAGCGTTTCTGAGAACACCGCCAGTTGCCTTATAAAGACCGGTTCCAGGTTCAACCTCTGTAAGTCCGCTGAGCTCATAGTCAACATCCTTTGTGAAGAGTGTCTCTACTCCGTCTACCTTGAAGACAGCCTTCTTAACGTTGAAGAGAATCTCGCAACCATAGTAGTTGGTTCTGTCAATCCAAGCGCCTGTTGTATCAACGATGAGGTTCTTGTCACCGTGATAGATACCCTTAACGTCGAAGCTCTTTGTGAGAACGGCCTCAGCATTTACACCAGCTACACGCTTAACTTCCTGTGTACCTGCAGCGAAGCTTGTGATAGGCTTGTTGTACTTGAGTGTGAATGCATAGGTATCAACTGTATCCTTAGAGTTAACAAGGTATGCAGTAACCTTAACCTCACGTCCTACGTATGTATTCCAGTTGAGCTTTGTATTCTCAAGAATACCGTCATTAACGTTGATTGAACCACCAATAGGAGAAATCACTCCGATAACAGTGTCCTTCTTGTGCTCGTTAATGAACTTGGCTGTATCCTCAAGCTCTGTTTCAAACAGAACTGAATAGTCAGCAGTAAGTCCCTTAGCAAGAGTATCAGCGTTGAATACCTGGAGATACTTAGCGAGATCCATTTCCTTAAGGGTGTATGGAGTATCTGTTGTATCAGCGTCAACGACTGCAACACCTGCGCTTACGTATGGAGTCGGGTGGAGCTTGAGAGCTTCCTTCCAAGCAAGGTTGATTGTGTATGTGTATGTGTATGTGATGCCGAATACCTCAGCCTCGAGCTCAACATTGTATGCACCAGCCTTTGTAAGGGCAGGAACTGCAACGCAACCGTTAGAAACTGTCCAATCAAGAGTATCCTCTCCGTTGTATACTGTTGCGCTTGCAATAGCCTTGACAGCTGCAGCGATTTCCTCGCTTACAACAGTTGTGTCGATAGTCTTGTCGTATGCAGCGTCGAATGCAGCGAATGTCTTAGCTACGATGTCCTCATCGATAGCAACTGCGATACCCTTTGTATAGTCAGTAGCAACTGTATCAACGTCAGCAAGAGCGATTGTCTCGTCTGCAGGACGAGCAGCAAGAGTATACTTCCAGTTGATAGCGAAGTTAACTGAATCACCTACTGCAATGTTAGCAGCCTTTGTGAATACCACATTGTAAACTGTATCCTTTGCTTCTGGATTGCGTGGTAATGAATTAACCTTTACGTCAACTCCCTTACCGTTATCAGCAGAGATCGTAAAGTGTGTATCGTCACAAGTGATAGTACCAGGATTGTTCTTGATAAGGTCGTGGATAGCCTCAGCTGTCTCGCCGTTTGTGATAGAAACAGTTCTGGATACTGATTTAGCAGTCATATATGTCCAGTCTTCAGTAACTGCAGGAAGAGTGTACTCAACAGTCTTAGCACCTACCCAATGCTTTTCTGTGATAGAAAAACCGGAAGGAACTCCAGCGCCATTGATCTTAACACCGTCGATACTAATACGAACCCAGTTTCCGACATCTTCCTTCTCTGCGCAGAGATTTGTACCCTTATCGCTGGTTACAACGATACCTGCAGTTGAATCATTGACTGCATAAGGAGTATGAGTAGAACCGCCGTATCTTGCGCTGATGCTTGCAGTATCAGGAACAACCTTGAATGTTGTATCAAGAAGTTCTGCGATGTCCTCCTTGCTGATAAGTTCGTCATTGAACTTGAATGCTACGTCAAGATCTCCGAAGAGAGAAGCGAACTTGGTCCCTTCTGATCCGTCGAATGCCAATGTATCCTCAAGAGCTGCGTCTTCAGCTGCGAGTTCTGCACCGTCCTTTACAATTCTAGCATTGGCAAGAGTAATCTCGTCAAGCTCATCGTGAGCCTTTACATACTCACTGTTCTCCTCATACTTGCCAGCCTTGTCTTCTCCAGCAAATGCGAGAGAGAAGTAAACTGTTGACGGAGGCAGTGTGCCGTAAAGTTCCCATTTGAAGTTCGGGAAAATCCAATCCCAAGTAATATGAGGCCTGGCATCTATTTTAACTTCGTCGCTTGGAAGTGATTCACGCTTATCAAATGCAACGAAAGCGGTGATTTCACCCTTAGCCTCGTCAGCAACGACCTTTACAACATTGAATGTTGTGTCAAGAGCTTCGCTTCCTCTTGTAAGACCCTCCTTGAAGTTAATCTTAAGGTTCTCAGCTGCGATATTAGCAACTGCAGCCTTTGGAGTAACTGCGAATGTAGCAGCGAAGAATGTTGTATCGATGCCGGAGATGTCGAAGTGACGGAACTCTGCGTTCATTGAAGGGACAGCAACAATGCTTGATACACGTGCAGCGAGATCAATTACCTTACCTTCGAGAGCGGCGATTCTTGCTTCGAGAGCGGTGCAGTTAGCATAGAGAGAGTCAACATCCTTGCGGAGTGAATCTGTCTGAACCATTGTGAAAGCCTCAAGGC